>NZ_CFHRBF010000003.1:0-335662 GCF_984380535.1 Thalassoroseus sp. | reverse complement strand
TGACCGAAGTTGAAGTGACCGAAGTCGAAGTGACCGAAGTCGAAGTGACCGAAGTTGAAGTGACCGAAGTCGAAGTGACCGAAGTCGAAGTGACCGAAGTCGAAGTGACCGAAGTCGAAGTGGCCGAAGTCGAAGTCGCCGAAGTCGAAGTCGCCGAAGTCGAAGTCGCTGAAGTCGAAGTCGCTGAAGTCGAAGTCGCTGAAGTCGAAGTGGCCGAAGTTGAAGTGGCTGAAGTTGAAGTGACCGAAGTTGAAGTGACCGAAGTTGAAGTGACCGAAGTTGAAGTCGCCGAGGTTGAAGTCGCCGAGGTTGAAGTCGCCGAGGTTGAAGTCGCCGAAGTTGAAGTGGCCGAAGTTGAAGTGGCCGAAGTTGAAGTCGCTGAAGTTGAAGTCGCTGAAGTCGAAGTGCTGGAAGTGAAAGCGACGACATCTGTCGCTGGTCCTGCGGTTGCAGAAGCCGGTCCACATCGTCACTCGTCGGTTGCAATCGTGGCAGACGCTCAACCGGAACAGCAACTTGAAATCCACTCACACGACTGGTTCACGCTGATTGCACCGCAAATCTCGCCACCAGCCTGGTTGGTTTGCCAATGGCTCTTCGCTGAGTAATCCCAAGTCGGTCTTGCGTGATCACTTGAAACGATGACGCAACGTGTTCAGTCTCGAACCATCGACTGTCAACATTTCCACGTGATAGGCTCGCCGTCCCAGTAGTTGTCGCGGTTGCTCGAAATACTTCTTCAAGACGGCCTCCAACGACGAGTCCACCGCAGTGTTCTCCCGCAAGGCATGTCGAGATACCACAACCAGATGATAAGAGCCCGCCTTTGGGACGGCCAATGAGAACCGCCCGGCCCGGTCTGTCAACGCCGCCCGCCCGCCGATTAATTCGAGCGTGGCGGCGGCGACTTCGAAGTCGGGACTGTCTTCGGGTTCCCAAAGCGATTCCCCCGGAATCTTGACCTGCCCTCTCGGCGACTCCGCCAGCAACACGATCAGAGACTGCGTATCCGGACGTGTGGCCGCATTTTCGGGATCGTAAGTGATCACCCCCTGGATCGTGAACTGATCGGTCCCGTCTTTCTTCGAATCAACGGAGTCGGTTTCTCCGGGTTCCTGCGAGCTCGAATTGATACTCGGGTCGCTCTCTGGCGTCTCTGGGTCGTAGACGAGGTACCCAATGCCAAGCCCCATCAGCAAACCGAACCCCAACACCAGACCACTAATCGCTGGAATCGAAAGTCGCAGCGATTTGAGTTCGGTTTTCGACCGATCATGAATTTCCTCCGCCTGAGCCGCTAGCCGTTCCAACTCCTTCCGGTTTCGCTCGGCACTGGTCTCATCCGAAGCGGCTGCCCCGGCCGCCCGACTCTCACGGGACTTTTTCTCTGACGAGTGTGGGGTGATTTCCAGAACCGGCGGTGGTTGCACGTCCGGTTCGGACAGCACGATTGGCCTCTGCTCATCCGGCTCCTCGATGGAAACCTCGTCACTGCTCGGAGTCTCTTTTCTTTTGGGCTTCACATCACTCAACGACTGAATCTCTGCCATCGCTTTGGCAATAGCCGGGTCACGGAAGTTCATTTGCGGTCGACCGGCTTCATCGGCTTGGCCGTCGGTCGGGGGGACTCGGATCGAGCGTCCACAGGTCGGGCAATCGACATCTTCGCCAGCCTTGGCCCGGGAAATCCCCAGGTTCTGCCGACAATGCCGACAGCGAAAGCGGATAGGCATGGAATTCAGCGACCCTATAAACTACGCGACCAAATCACTTCTTTTGTCGGTCACTGTCTTTCCGTTGGTCTCCATTCACAGACAGCATTTCCACCGCCAGAAGGACAACAAGTAGAACTCCATTGACAATCCAGCAACTCAGTAGTCCTAACGCGATCCCGCCCGCGACACGGGCGCCGGTCGCATCTCCCACTGCACGTAAGCTTTGCCACAAGGCTGTCGATACGATCAATCCGAAACTTAGGACGACCCCCGACCACAATACCCGCCGAATCCAAGTTTTCCAGCGCACAAGTGGTCAATCCTTGAACAATTGGTGATGCCATTTCGGTGCGAACTCCTATAACCCCCATCTTCCCTAACTCGTGAGAGGTGTCAAGAGTGCCAACTCCCCTGTTGCGGGCCGACCGAGCCGCCAGACTCCCAATAAAGACGCTTTCCCATGGGGGAAACTGTTTCGTCAGCGTGCCGGGCGTGATAAACTGTACCTGGAAAAATCGGGAAAACGAGTTGGCAATCGATATTTATGGATACAAAGCAGTTTCTAGATCGCATTAGCCGTCGTCAGTTTCTTGGCTCCAGTGCCAAGAACGCCGCGGGTGTCGCCGCTGGAATGGTGGCGGTTGGGACGGCGAATGCCAATACCTCGGGCAACAGCCAGGATCCGGTCCGCTTGGCAGTGATCGGACTACGTGGTCACGGCGAACGATTAGGGCTGGAATTCTTACGCCATACGAATTCCGTGATCACCAGTGTATGCGATGTCGACGAGGCGGTTCTCTCACGAGTCGCCCGGACGTTAGGTGAACATCAGGGTTCCTATCCGCGACGTGAATCGGACTTCCGTCATGTGCTGGACGACCCGTGCGTCGATGCGGTTGTCATCGCCACCCCCGATCATTGGCATGCACACATGGCGACCCTCGCTTGTCAGGCCAGCAAGGATATCTACCTCGAACCGCCGATCGCCCATACGCTTGCGGAGATCCAACAAGTCCGTCGCGTCGCACACGATTCAAAACGCATTGTCCAGGTCGGTCTGCAACAACGTAGTGGCGAGCATTTCCAATCCGCGATCGAGTTCGTCCAGAGCGGACAACTCGGCGAAGTTTGGTTGGCGAAAGCGTGGACCGTGCATCGGCGAAAAAGCGTTGGGCATCACCAACCCTCGTCACCGCCGGAAGGTATCGATTTTAATTTGTGGCGTGGACCGGCGACGACGAATGACTTCTATGCGAACCGGTTCCATCAGAACTGGCGTTGGTTCTGGGACTATGGTTCTGGTGAACTTGGCAACCTAGGTGTGCACCTTCTGGATGTCGCACGCTGGGGAATGGGACTTCAGAACCCGGAATCCATCGTTGCTGTCGGTGGACAGCATGCGTTCGATGACGATCGCCAAACTCCCGACACTCTGCACGTCAGCTACCGGTACCCTGAAGTCAGCCGTACCATCGAGTGGGAACACCGGCTTTGGACGAATCACGGGATCGAAGGCCGTAATGCCGCCGTCGCGTTTTATGGGGAACATGGCACGCTGATCGTTGATCGTGGCGGATGGAAGGTCTATGGGATCAAAGACGCACCTTCGGCTGCCGCCACCGATTGTCTCACGCCGCACCTGCGGAACTTCATCGATTGTATTCGCACCCGAAAACAACCCACCGCCAGTCTTGTGGAGACCGCGGAGAGTTCGAACCTCGTCCACCTCGGTAATATCGCCTACCGTGTCGGGCCGGAGCTGCATTTCGATTCCCAGGCAATGACTTTCGGCAATCACTTGGCCGCGAACGCGCTTCTCGGACGCGATTACCATAAGGATTGGCCTTTCCCGGCCGTCTAGCCTTCGGCCGACGCGAGCGTGAGATCAAGGGCGAGCGATGTATGACTGCGTGATCATTGGCGGCGGTCATAATGGCTTAGTGTGCGCAGCAGACCTGGCGAACGCCGGTTGGAAAATTTGCGTGCTCGAACGACGCACGGTTCTCGGCGGTGCATGCGTGACCGAGGAACTTTGGCCAGGATTTCGAGTTTCGACCGCTGCTTATGTCGTCAGTTTGTTGCCATCGGATATTGAGGACGATCTCGAATTGCGACGCCATGGCTACCGTGTGTTGGCACGGAATCCGTCGTCGTTTACACCTTTCGAAGACGGGCGTTACCTCATGCTCGGGCGTGACCTCGTCGAGAACAAACGTGAAATCGCCAAGTTTTCACAGCGAGACGCCGAACGCTATCCGCAATATGAACGACTCTTAGAACGCATTGCCGAGTGCCTCGAACCGACGCTCAGCGAGACTCCGCCAAACCTTCTCCCGTTGCCCTCATCCTGGCGAAAACGTTCCCTTTGGCAGCGGTTCCAAGACATTCGACGCGGAAAATCGTTGCACACAGCATTCGGGCAGCTTGGTAGCGATCTACCACAGGCGATCGAGATTCTAACCGGGTCCGCACGGGCGATTCTCGATCGTTGGTTCGAATCTGACGTCCTGAAAGCGACGCTGGCCACTGATGCCATCATCGGCACATTCGAACCGATCTCTGCGGCGGGAACGGCGTATGTGTTGTTGCATCATGTGATGGGCTCCGCCGGCGGTGCTCGCGGAGTCTGGGGATATGTCGAAGGCGGAATGGGAGCACTATCGAACGCGATCGCCGCTGCCGCACGCGAACGCGGCGTCGAAATTCGTACAAATGCCGCCGTCGATCGAATTCTGACGGAACACGGCAAAGTCGTTGGAGTGCGATTGGAAGACGGCGAAGAGATCCACGCGCGTCGAGTGGCATCGAATGTTGACTGCCATCAGACCTTCGAACGGATGCTTACACCGGATGAACTTCCCAGTGAATTCTCCGATGCGGTCTCGCGAATCGATTATCGTAGCGCGAGTTTGAAGATTAATCTGGCCGTCAGCGAGTTACCGAACTTTACATGTCTGCCATCCGCTCTTGATGGAACACCTGGCCCGCAACATCGTGGCACAATTCACATCGGGGCGACACTCGACCATCTGGAACACGCCTACGACGACGCAAAATACGGGGTCCCGTCACAACGTCCGATTGTGGAAATGACCATTCCAACGTCGGTCGACCGAACAATCGCTCCCGACGGTTGTCACATTCTTTCCCTTTTCACTCAGTATGCCCCTTATGACCTTAGAGAAGGAAATTGGGAGTCGATACGGGACGAATACGCCGACCGCTGTATCGCGGAGATCGCCCGATTCGCACCAAACGTACCAGGGTCGATTCTGCATCGACAGATTCTCACGCCAGTCGACCTGGAGCGGACGTTCGGGCTGACCGGCGGGAACATTTTCCAAGGTGCGATGTCGCTCCATCAATTACACGCGATGCGACCAATCGCAGGTTGGTGCGACTACCGGACACCAATCACCGGACTTTACCTCTGTGGCAGCGCGGCTCATCCGGGTGGTGGAGTGATGGGAATCTGTGGTCGAAACGCCGCTCGGGAAATGATGCGTGATGGCCGACGCTAGACATAAACTCATGCAAAGTGCGTCTTTTGATGGTACCTTGGATTGCCTTGTTCTGCTTATTCGACGATGCAAGTCATTAGAGTCATCGAAACCAGCAAAATCTTGACCAACTGTCGGGTGAGTTCTTATACTTCTTCTCCTCACTTGGAGGATTGCCAATCCGGCCCGGACGATGTGCGACGTACCCGGTCAAGACAAGACGACGCGTCCTAAAGGAGCGTTGTCATGCCATGGATTCTTCTAATCGTTGCGGGTCTCTTAGAAGCGGGTTGGGCGATCGGCCTCAAATACACTCAGGGTTTCACGAGGCTTGTTCCCAGCATTTTGACCATTGGTGGAATCGTCGCGAGTATGTATATGCTGGCCCTCGCTGCCCGAACTATTCCCATCGGGACGGCATACGCGGTATGGGTTGGCATTGGTACCTGCGGTGCCATTCTTCTGGGAATGCTGCTTCTCGACGAACCGATCAATGCCGGCCGTGTGTTTTTTCTGATCCTGCTGTTAATAGCCATCGTCGGGTTGAAATATACCGCTGCATGAGTCCTGATGTTACGCGTCGCTATCGCAAGTGCCATTGGTCTGGCACATCGAAGGTTGCGATCTCACGAGACGCCCAAGTCAATTCGCATTCTCAGGCACTTGCAGACAATAACCGCGATGCCCGGCCAAAGCACAGTTTGCGGCTGAACCGAGACTCCGTTTGTAACGACAATCGGTCCAAGCACCGCGCAATCTCGCCAGTGAATGGCGGCGTGTCTTTGCTGTAGATCAACTCACGAAGACCTATTGGAAGACGCTGTATCCGATCGAATCGTTCGAGTTCCCGTCTCAATTTCTCGTGCCAAAAGAATAAACACATGGGCATATTGAGATGCAACGAACAATCCGGTAACAATAGTGACAACCACAGATGATCTCCGTGGGTAACAAAGCGAACTTAACTGCGACAACTCACATCCAAGTTTTCGACCACCGATATTTCGGACGAAACACGTTTGCACGTCATCGCAATGTGCATGCGACAGAAAGGACCGCAATGACGTTCATCCGTTTTTGTGTTTTGTGGCTGCTGTGGGGTTCGATCGTCTCAGCGGCGGAACGTCCGAACATCGTCGTTATTATGGTCGATGATATGGGCTGGTCGGACTTAGGATGCTATGGAGGTGAAATCGAGACTCCGCACATCGATTCACTCGCTGCGGACGGACTACGATTGACACGCTTCTATAACAATTCCGTCTGCGGCGCGACACGAGCCTCGTTGTTGACCGGATTGTATTGTCAGCAGACAGGACACCGCGGCGACCGTTGGAACGAGGCCAAAGACTTCAACAAGTGTGTTTTGATTTCTGAAGTGTTGCAAGCCGCCGGGTATCAAACAGCAATGGTCGGCAAATGGCAAGGACGCGACTTAGCGGTTCGACGCGGTTTCGATCGTTTCTTTGGGCCGAACTGCCAGGGGAAAATCAGCTATTGGAATGCCGTCAACGCCAACGATTTTTATTTAGACGACAAGCCGTGGCAGTTTCCCGAAACCGGCTTCTTCATGACAGATGTTTTCAACGACTACGCGGTTGAATTTCTCGAAGAAGCGATCGGCCGTGAGAAACCTTTCTTTCTCTACCTCGCATATATCGCCCCACATTGGCCGTTGCATGCCCGCGAAGAAACAATCGCGCCGTATCGTGACCGCTACCGTAGACAAGGTTGGGACACCTGGCGAGAGACCCGTTTCAATCGGCAACAGGAACTGGGTCTGGTACCTAAGAACACGACACTGGCTGCATTACCGAAATCGATTCCAGAGTGGTCGAAAGATCCGCACAAGGATTGGCAAGCCGAACGAATGGCAGTCTATGCTGCTCAAATCGCGAATGTCGATCGTGGTGTCGGTCGCTTGCTTAAAGTCTTAAACAAATCGGAACACGATAAGAACACTCTCGTGCTGTTCTTGTCGGACAACGGTGCCGCTTCTGATGGTGGGCTTCGGCCGACTACAAGTGGTTTTGGATTTGCACCGGGAGCGAACAACAGTCGGTGGAGAAAAGATCGCGTTGCGATCAAGCCTGGCAGCGGACCGAGTTTGATGCCTGGGCCTCACGATACGTTCGCAGGCTACGGAATCGCCTGGGCGACAACAAGCAACACGCCGCTTCGTGACCATAAGCAATCCGCGTACGAGGGTGGTATTCGCACACCGCTGATTGTCCGTTGGCCCAATGTTATTCGGCATGGCGGTGAGCTGACGCAACAACCGGGCCACGTCATCGACATCATGGCAACTTGTCTCGATGTCGCAGGAGTTGAATACCCGACGGAATTTCACGGCCGCCATCCATTGCCGATGGAAGGTCAAAGTCTCGTGCCAATCCTTCATGGTCAACAGCGAACGGGACACCAGTTGCTCGCTTGGAACTGCAGTCGGGGACGCGCGATCCAAATGGGGGATTGGAAACTCGTCCGACCACGCGACGATCGTCCGTGGGAACTTTACAATCTTAAAGATGACATCGGCGAGACCACGAATCTGGCGGCGAAGTTTCCAAACCGAGTTCACGAAATGTCGCTCAAATACGAAACGTGGCGTCAACGCGTTGGCGCCAGATGATAATGACAACGCACGTATCCAGCTGTTGTCATGGTCCACCAAGAATTCAAAGGCACTGCAATGAAATCTGACCGATCGTTTACGCGACGTGAATTCCTCAGCACAACAATCGCAACTGGCGTTTATGTTTCCGGTCTCGGCAACGCGCCCGCTGCTCCCGCGAGTTCGATGTCTACGCAGGGGGAAACCGATCATTTCTGGTACCGGCTCGCGGGGGACGGTCCGTACATCGATTCACAACGAGGTCGCAAGGCTTTCGGGTTTGGCGACGGGCGAATCTTTCTATCGGAAGACAACGGTCAGTCTTGGCCGCACTCTGCGCAGTTTTCGAACGCCAACAACATCACCTTTAGCTGTATTTTCGCAAACGGGAACATTCTCTTCGCGACCCGCACGAAACTGTTTCTCAGCACCGACAATCTCAAAACCTACCGACCAATTGTGGTCAAAAATGATGACGGTAGCGAGTATTTGCCACATACTCCACAAGATCCCAATCGTCCCGGGTGGTATTTTCATTCGCTCGACGGAGTTCACACCTGGGATATCGATGGCAACGAGATGTTGGTCTGGGGGAACTATTGCAATGTGCTCGGTGGGCCGGTGCCGATCAACATCTACTACTCAACCGACCAAGGTGAGACCATAAAGATCGCTTATTCGTTCGGTTACAATCCAAGTTTCCACGACTTGGACGCCAAGACGAATGCACCACTAGGGAACCCGAACAACCCGGTGATTTGTCGTCACATTCACACGGTTATGTACAACCCGGCAGAGAACGCGTTCTATGCGTGCACCGGGGACCATGACCGTAAAGACCGACACGAGTGCCATTGGCTGCGTGGTGCCTACGATGCGAAAAACGACGAGTGGGACTGGATGGTTCTTGTTTCCGTCGACTCAAACTCGCGATACAAGTCAGGTGGAATTAACTTCGTCGATGGAAAACTCTACTGGGCATCGGACGCCAATGGAAATAACGGGCCGATGCCTCATGATCGAGGCATCTTCTGCTGTGACCCGGCCGACCTTACCAAACCAGAAAAGCACACGTTGCTGTTTAATCCCCAATACGAATCGGCCAACATGATCATTGAGGACGGAGTGATCTTGTCGGCCCACTACGCACCGGCGTCGCCGTATCATACCGGTTTCATCATTTCGACCGATATGGGGCAGACTTGGGCCCAGTATGATTTACAGCAGTTCGGCCGTCGTTCCCCGGTTCGCTTTCAAAAGAAAAACGATGACGGTTGGTTTCGAGTTGATCTGCGGAAAGGCTGGATCGAACGGGGCGAGGTCCTCTTTATTAAGCCCAAGCCGTAGACCTTAATCGAGATCCTCCAAGTTGGCTGCTTCATGCAGTTTCTTCATTTCCGCATCGGTCAGGGCACGATCGAATACGGCCAGACCGCCAAACTTTCCGATCGTGGCCTCACGAAGAAAACTCCCAACGGCGTATCTTGCGCCGACGGTAAAGTCCGAGCCGCTGATCTTCGTTTCTGCATGTTTGATCGGATCGTATCGAAAGATGCCACGACCGTGAAAATACGGGTTCATGCCCCGGTCGCCACCGTCCAGGCCTTCTTTCGTAAAGTATCGATCCGTGCGACGGTGTTTGGCGGGGTCAAGTTTCAGTTCATCCAGACGCCCATTGATATAGGCACGGATGTATTTTCCATCGTAAGTAAAGCCCAGTGTGCACCATTCATCCGTCGGAACTGGAGACGCGGTAACTGCGTAGTCACAGCACCACGGAAAAGCGCTACCATCCGCACGACGAGTGACGCCGCCTTCACTAGAAATGTGTGGCACGAGTTTATTCGGGCCGCCGTACGTAGGCATATTCATGAGTAACGCATACTGACGCGTACCAGTGTCGTCATTACTGCCTTTGCCCTCACTCCACATGCCAGCGATCGTGCGACTCTGCTTGAGATTCACAATTCGTACAGCCGCAAACATAGATACTTGAGCTTCGGACCCCGAGATATTCAGTTTGCCAGTTTCCGCGTATGGAATTTTGAAGTATTGCTTACCGTTGAGATCCGCCGAATACCCAGAAAACGGCCCACCTTTCACGCGTGCAATCGGACCGCCAACTTCCTGTAACGGATATAAGGTATCAGTGCCAACCGATTCTCGCGGTTGCCCGGCTTCCTCGTCGAAAGTCCAAAATGCGACGAGCCCCTCCATATCAGTGACTGTTTTAATCGACTGATCACCGGCGATACACGGCCGACAAACGCTAAAAGTTAATAGCAAGCAATTCAAAGCCAAATAGCGGACTGAAGCGGACATCATCAACGGGTTAGCTCCTATTATGACAAAGACTGAATTCATAGAGAATTGCACTGCATAGCCAGAATCTAGTTAATCCTAGAATCGAGCCGACCAAACTAGCGTTACTTGAGTTCGCCGATCATCATTAATGCACCTGCGTACCAAGTCTGGTTTTGATACTTGGTTGGCTTCGTGTCAAAGTCACTGCGATTTCGCTCGAAGAGAATAGCCCGTTTATCAAGCATGTTGGGGGTCAGGGTGATCGTGACGGTATGAACTCCCGGATTCAGCTCTGTGCCAACGTTGAGTTTTGACATCCGATGATAGGTGCAATAGCCGTCGATACGATTTCGCATCACGGGTTTCGAATCGTCAAGTTCGACGCTGAGTTGTCCGCCATCCGGCCCGAGAATGTCAAAGACTCCGACGGCAGTCCCCTCAAATCGAAATGACAAAGACGCCCCAGGGCTCATAGCCTGGAACAACTCCGGCATGTTTCTCTGAAAACGTTTCGCAAGTGGGTGATCCTCAGCGAGTTTCTTCCAATCCCCTTGCAACATCTCGGGCTGAATCGAAACGAGTTTCGCCTGCTCCCAGTTATCCGAACGAAGCGGAGAGACAATTCGATGAGGCTTAGCATCGCCACTGCTGTTCGCGATCTTTGGCCACGAACGCGCAATTGCCTCCACGTACAATCGATGCCCAGTCTCCACGTGAGGGTGTACGCCATCGGTCGAGAAAACCATCGGCTTCGTATTGGGATTTTGAGGTTTCGGTGCTTTGAAAATTAACTGGTCACTAGCGACCAATCGGGCCACTTCGACACCAAAGTGAATCGACGGAATTCCGTAATGATCAGCCAACTCTTCCATCGCACTTGCTGCTCGAGGCATCTTCCCGGCATGAAGATCCCCTAGCATTTTGTCGGTCAAAGTGTAAACAAAGCAAATATCCGTTGACGGGTCAGCCTTCCATGTTTGCCTGACGACACCTTCCATCGCTTGCTGAATTCGTGTCGGCGGTGCACCACCATCATTGACCGCAAATTCTACGAACAGCAAATCCGGTTGGTGCTGTAAAACATCCCGTTGCAAACGAAACACACCTAGGTCAGAACCGGTTCCGCCAATGGCTGCGTGAATCTCTTCAAACTTGGCGTTCGGGTATTTCTTTTGCAACCACTCTCGCGACTGAACACGCCACCCAGGTGCTGCGGTGATGCTGCCCCCCAGATAGGCAACTCGCACCGTCTCGTCGGCGGCAATTTTCTGCAGGAAATTCGGCAGGCCATCACGCGGATGACATTCAACAGCATCGCGTAATGGATAGTCCGACTCCGCGTAGATGCTAGCAGGACAAGCTAGCAGGAAACAAACAAAAAACCTAAGAGTTCGAAGGTGTTCAATCATAGGAAAGCTATTAAATCAAGTTGAGAACGTATTCAAAATATTCGTCTAGCAGTCGATGCAGCGGTTGTTCTAAGAAACAACAATATACGGGTTCAATGAAACTGAGCAAGAACACAGTATCGCACCGTGATACCAATTGGAATCGAGACGAACATTGGGCGGGGCTATGTTCGACTCTTACATAAAATTGAAATGCCATAAGCGGTCTTTGCAAACCGGGTCATTCCGTGCAACACGAATAAATTCGAGCTTCTCAGGATCGCCATCTTCGGGGATCTCAACAGCTGTCAAATGACCAGCCTCGAGGAACACACCGCTATCGAGATTCAAAGCTCCATTATGGACAACCGACTTGAAAACCAAGTCTTCATCACGCCACGGACTCGTATCTGCAAGGCAAGAGTGCAAATACGGCAACGGCGTATGCCCATGCACAACAAGTTGTGAAAACCCAGGACGCTGGCCCAGCCAATCTCGGTTCCAGCAAATCGCTTTGGCATCGTCGGCAAGCTGGGAATCCACCGCTTGCTGGGCGTCCGTCAGCTTCAAATACTTCGGAAAAATCCCCGCGTGCACGAACAGACAATTCCGTTCAATATGGTGTGTCTTGCATTGTGATAGTAAGTCGAGATGGGCTTGCGGCAACTTCCAGTTCAAGGTCGGTAACATCGGGGCGACATGCTCAAAATGCTTCCGTGAATCCGTATAGCGAAATGCCCACCACTGCGAGTCCTCTGCCCCTTCGAGCCCGTAAGACTTGAGTGTAGCCCAGGTCTCGTTGTCACGGACCAGAAAGCTGATAACAGCTCCGTCGAATAACGCTGCCGGGAATCGATCGAGATTAATTTCTGCTCCGATAAGGCGTTGCATCGCCAACAACATCAGCTCGTGATTTCCGAGAAGCAGGACCAGGCTCACACCACGTTCTTGCAGAGAGAGCAACTGATCATGGACCCCCCGCGAGTCTTCACCTTTGGATGACAGATCACCCGTCGACAATAGTGTATCGCCAGGTTCCAACTCGATCATCTCAAGGAGCTTTGCGAATGTCTGACTGCACCCGTGAATGTCACCAACCGCAACAAATCGATTCATCTCATGCCGACCTTGCCATACCTCTATTGTGTGTTCTGCCGACCAATTCGAGCCCGCGGCGAGTCTGATCTTCAATTCGTCAAACGGAACAGCCAAATCGCCACTGACACCCAGACGGTCACTTACCCACAGTGACCATACGACCACATCAAAGGGCTGCATCTAGTTGATGTTAGTCTGAACATCATGCACCGTGTTGGATTTCTCAAGAGTTGCCGTCAAGTTGCTCGAGGAAGCGGACTTTCCCCAGCCCCTTTGCCCATTATCTCGCATTGGAGCACAAACTCCAAGCGGGAGCGAGCCCATCGCCAAATAGGACGAAGCCGAGACTTTAACAAAAACTTAATTCTGCATTCAGGACAACTTAGTATCGGTGACTAGTCTAAGGCCCCAATATCTGCCGTACTCATGGTGCGTATTATTGCTTTCGGCAGTGTTATTTTGTCGGCGACTGTACGTTTCAACCATCGTCGATCTCATCTTTCAAGTACATAGGGGGAAACACCGAATGCACCAAGTGAACGAAAGAAACCACGCTTTCAAACGACGATTACTTGGTTTTACGCTAATTGAACTTCTGGTCGTTATCGCGATCATTGCGATCTTGATTGCTTTGTTGCTTCCTGCAGTTCAGCAAGCTCGTGCAGCGGCCCGCCGTGCGCAATGTACCAACAATTTGAAGCAAATTGGCGTGGCGTTGCATAACCATTTGGAATTGCACGGAGCCTTTCCTCCCGGCTATCTGTGCTATGACGAATCAGGCAACCGGTTTAAGACCGGTGGATGGCAACATGGCCAGAATGAACTCGGGTTCCACTGGGTTGCGAATATTCTTCCTTTCGTGGAAGAAAATGCTCGCTATGAACAATGCGTCACTTGCAACGACAACCGTTTGAACGAACACACTCACAACCCAGCCGACGATTGCGAATATCACGCCTCGACCGGCCACATCGGACGCGACCCGGTCCGATTCATGGTTTGTCCCTCTTCAGACCAAATCGAATCGCAGTTCAGCGACGGTAGCTACGGTCTCGAATCGCTCGCCAAGACGAACTACGCAGCGAGTTGGGGCTCGGGAAACATGCTGTCATGGGAGTCGAATGCCACGAAAGGTGCATTTGGTACCTACTTTACGAACCAAGAAAACATCGTTGTAAGCTTGGGCGGGTCTGGCGATCGGTTCCAAAATTCGAAGGGACACCGTGCAGCCGACTTCAAAGACGGCACCAGCAACACGATCGCAGTTAGTGAAATCATCTCGATCGACTCTTCGACGGACATTCGTGGCGTTTGGTTCTCTCCTGCCATGGGAGCGACGATCTTTAGCGGATTGTACGGCCCCAACTCGAAACAGCCGGATCAACTCGCTGCATGTGATGAAAACATTCCCGCCGGAGACCCGCTCCAGTGCACCGAAGAACGATCAACTGCAGACGTTTGGGCCTCGGCAAGAAGTTACCACATCGGCGGTGTCAACGCCCTACTGGCAGACGGTTCCGTCCGCTTCGTTGCCGACAATGTGAACCTCACTGTCTGGCAGGGGGCAAACACGATGCGCAACCGTGAAGTCCTCGCAGACTGGTAAGCCATCTGCAGGCAAACTAGGACTACTGTATGGGTTCACCGGAGATCACCGGTAGATCGATACAGTAGTTCGCTTGATCTTTTCTCGATAAAACGCGTACTCCAAAGTACGTCACTGACACTTCAGACGTTAAGCTTTCCAATGAACTCCTCGATCGATACATTTTGCAAGTACTCGGCTTTATTCCTGTTGTTCTTAGGTCTCCCGGGTTGTGGGGATAATGTCCGTGAAGGTCTCGGCGAATCGCAAAAGGTCGAAGCTGCGATTCAGTCACTCGGTGATGCCGCTGGTAGCGAAGCCACCTTCAAAGCAGCCTTCGTCGATGGTGCCGCACCCAGCAACCGTCAGGCCTATGCATCGGCCATTTTCGAAATCGTTGGCGAGCCGAGTGTCTCAGGCGATAGTAGCACAGCCACTGTTGCAGTCACCCCCGGAGTCACAAACTCACAAATGGGTGATGGAGCCGGGAAGGGCAATAATGCTAGTGCTTCCACAGGCACAACCGAAGTCGAATGGCAACTTCAAGAGGTTGATGGCGAGTGGAAGCTAAAAGACGCTCCCTTGCAGTGACTCGCTTAGTCGAGAACTATGGGAACAACGAGTCATTGACCGCCCTTAGCCTCTGGTTTTCCATAGGGATATCGCTACTAGCAGGCTGCGACTCTAGCACGAAGCCTCAAGAGCAATCTGCAGAGCAGAAGGCGGTTGTAACTAGCGAATCGACGGATCGCGAAAGATGGGCACAACTCTATCACGCCAACTTCGCCGGTGACCAGGCCTGTGTGGAATGTCATGAACTTCAGGCGGAAGCACATCAACGATCGGGACACTCGCATACAGCAGTGCAGTTCCACGACACGAAGCTAGCTGAGCATCTTGCGGGAACTGAATACGAAGATGAGGATCGCAAACAGACCTGGCGATTCCTCAAACGAGTTCCCCAATTCGAAGTGCAGACCCACACCGAGGACGGCGTCGACCAGATCCCAGTGCATTGGCTTTTGGGATCTGGTATTCATGCCCGGACCCCAGTGAGCGTACTGAATGATGGGCAGCGCGGAGTCGAACATAGCTGGACGTTCTATACCAACAGTCAAGGCTTGGGACCGACTCCTGGTCATGAAGACTTCAGCTACAACTCCGACGAACCGCTAACAGGATTCGGACGTCCCCTTGATGGCGAAGATCTCAAAAACTGCTTAGGGTGCCACATGACTTGGGGGCCTCCACCAAGCGGACATGTTGATAATTCGGCCCTCGTACCGAACATCAATTGCGAGCGTTGTCACGGTCCTCGAAAGAAACATGTTGACGCTGCTAGACGAGGACTCGCAGAGACCGTTCCACCGCTGGTCGCTCTGGACACTCCCGAGGCAGAACTTGCACTGTGCAGTCAATGCCATCGGGACGAATCAATGGTCCGCAGCGATGCACCGGCTAATGAACTTGCCCGATTTCAACCGTACGGTCTGATGAAAAGCCGGTGCTATCTCAAAGGCGATGGAACGCTCACCTGTTCGACATGTCACGATCCTCATGATGCTGTCGAACACGACCAAACTTATTACAATTCGATCTGTCAAAACTGCCATACGGAATCTCACCCCGCCACATGGGCAAAACGGAATGACAAGCAATGTGTGACTTGCCACATGCCGAGCGTCGAATGGGTTCCAGGCGTTTCATTTCATGACCACAACATTCGAGTTGTTCAGCCATCGGTCGATTCGCTCAATAGCGATTCGGCGAAATAGATTACGAGTCGACTATGCAGAACGCTCCATCATCTACAAGCACGATGATCGAGAGTCAACAGATCCCAAACGAAGAACTTGATAGCACAGATATGCGCCCCGCGGAGCCGAAGCAGGGCAAACAATGGATTATCAGTCCCCTTGTGGATCTTCTGTTTATCTGCAATGTCGCATGGCCAATCGTTCTGCTAGTCGCACTAGGAGGAGAGACGATCGGCCACGAACGCTTGCGTTTTTGGCAGGTCTATTTTGTCACAGCACCACACCGCTGGGTGACTCTGTTGCTAGTTGTTGGCAACTCCAAGCGTTTTGGACGGCATAAACTGCTTTATATCGGAATTGCCAGTGTGATCGTAACACTGTGTGTCGGCACTCAGATTGCGACCGGTGCTCTGACATGCTTGCTGCTGATTGATTACCTATGGAACGCTTGGCATTTCGCCGCACAGCATCACGGTATTTCTCGACTCTATGAACGGGTTGGCCTGTCGGGCGGAACCTTCACAAATTCGTTCGATAAGTGGACAATGCGGGTGCTCCTTCTTTATATCATAGCACGTGTCGCTGGAGCCGGTTGGGGAGGCAGCGACGCAAAGACGATTCTTCAAGTCACCGACTGGCTTGTCATTGCTCTGGTTCTGATGACGATCACCCGAGAGATTTTCTTTCGGCCAGTATTTCTTGTTGGACGAACCGTGTATCTCGCCAGCGTATATGCGTTGTTCCTGACCATGCTCGTGTGTGTTCGCTTCGAGGTAAATACCCTCATTGTGGTGGTAGCCACGGTCTCCGCCCTATTTCATGCGAGCGAATACCTGGTGATTGTAACTTGGTCCGTTCAGAAACAAGCTGATCGCAACTTAAAGGAGCAAGACACATTAACACGACTAGCCCCACAATGGCTACTGACATTCGGGGTGTTTGCGGTGACATTGGGTCTTTCCGGTTGGGCTATGAACCGGCATTGGGCACCGATTTGGTTAACCGCGAATGTCATCGTGGCATTCTTGCACTACGCCTACGATGGCTTAATTTGGCGACAGTCCCGCGCGACATAGCACATGATAGAACAAGTGTATCACGAGATTATTAAATGACCTTCTTGATAGCTTGGTGGGATCTCGTCTTAATCACACTCGCTTTCAGCATTCCACCAGCGTTGCTGACAACGAATTTATTGATGCGAGTTTGCGGACGCAGTCAACAAAGATTTCTAGTGGCCTCAGCATTTACCGGAGTAATTGTTCTCGCCATTTGCTGGTCCAGAACCGATGACTGGATGTCAGATGCGACGTTAGCCCGGCAGGTCTGCCAATCGTTCTCGGTCTACCTGCTAACCCTTGGCATACTCCTCGTTTCGGCCCCGCCTGCATTGAAACGGGCGAAGTGGACTTCGCGTGTCGCACGTGGCTTTTTAACACTTCTCGTTTTACTGTTTTCTATTATTGTCCCTTACACATACTCATTAGCTCGATGTGAAGTCTTGGCAACTGTTATCACAGAGCTGTTAGAGCAAAGCCGTCTAGTAGAGGCGAATGAGTTTGCAAAAGAAATCGTATTGATTCATCCCTCACAGCCTATCGGGACAATGACAGCGGATCGATTGAACCGGGAACTGGATTCGACGATTCGCGAACTCCGGCGGGCAATCAGTCGCCCCCTATATCCGCACGCCCCCCCGGCCGCTCAATTTCAACGAGCTCGCATGTTCGGAATGCTTGGCGAACGCAAGAACGCGCTGCGAGTGTTGTCTCGACTCCACCAGATGATTCCGAACGATCCTCGTCCCATACTCTTAGCCGCTACGCTAGAGGAGCATTCGCGACATTGGCAGAATAGTCATCACCTCTATGCCCAAGCTTATGAACTATGTAAGCAGGAACCACAGAACGAAAATTCGAAAACATTTGCAGCACAAGCAATGCGAGGCATGGGTTTTACCGATCGACATAGCGGTCAGATCGAACGGGCCGACGAGGAATATCAGAAACTCATCGAAATCGCTCCGACAGCTGAAAACCATCTACTTGCTGCAAAGTTTTACCAGACGTATCAGCGGCCGACCGAAGCTCGCTATCACGCGCGAAAGGCTCGCAAGTTGTCACCAGCCCAATACGCGAAGCAGGCAGACCAGATTTTGAGTAACCTGCAAACGTCACATTTTTCCTGCTGGTCAAACAGTGAGTGACAGAAGTCTGCAGTGGACAATCGTCCGATAGTTGCGTGCGGTTAGCCAACTGGCCACGCTCACCGATCTGCTCCCGCGCCAGTAACGTGAGATATCATCGGCACGATCTCAATGAACAGATTCTGCCACAAAAAACGCACGAAAGCCGCCAACGCAGTGCGTCCTCAGCTTCGACCAGCATGTATCAAATACAGGGTAGTCGGTCGTTAACGGCGAACATCGTTGCAAAACGAAAGACCCCATGCACCACAGTCGGAGCATGGGTTTTTCGGAAGCTGTAGAAAATACCCCCGGCGGGATTCGAACCCACGGCCTTCGGTTTAGGAAACCGACGCTCTATCCTGCTGAGCTACGAGGGCGGGTGGTTGGTGTGCGTTGGGTTGGTGATTCTAGCATGCGTTGGCGAGTAGGGAAATGGCACGGGGGTGGGAGTCGGGGAGCGGTTATTTTGATTTCTGTGATGCGAACGGAGTGCATTTCGCACTTGCTACTGGGGTCGAGTTGAGGTTTTGATGTCGTCGAACTTCTGTGGAGTCAATTGGTTTGGGTTTTCTTTGCAAATCTGCGTTGAATGGTTTTTTCCGTTTGCTGTATGGCAAGACGACGGGAGATGGTTTGACGATTGTTAGGTAAACGCTTTGCGATTCTTACCGCTTGCGGGGTCCCAGAAGAATAGTTCGTCGCGGTCTGACTGTCCGGATTGTCGTTCTAATCGCGAGAAGCTGCCGTTGATGGCTCCTCTGGCGATTGCGTCGTCAACGATCATTGCGGGATCGACCGGCAGAGGGCTGACAATTGCGATGCGGTTGGCACCGCTCGCCATGTTCCATGCGAATACGTCATCGATGCCGTCGCCGTTAATATCAGCAATCTCAGTCCGTTCAAAATCACCGCCGTTAAAAGCTTCGGGTGGCAACATGTTGGTTTGAACTTCACCGGCCATCGTCGATTCGCCCGGCATGACATCGACTAACGCAGCGATACGATTCTCTCCTGATTGCAGACTGATAAACAACAATTCGGGCAATTGGCCGCCTGTAAATTGGCCCACTGAGACGGTTTCGTACGTTTCGCCATTGATGAACGTCTGATCGATAATATCCGACTCGAAGTTGGCTCCGTCGGTCGATGCCGCCATCGTGACGGTCTGGAAGTGAACCAAACGGTTTCTGCCGGTACGTGGACTCCAGAAGAAGAGGTCTTCTGCACCACCGTTATCTAAGTTCGCCGCAACGACGGCGTTGTAGTCGAACCCATTGATGGCAGTCTGTGGCACGATGTTAGTTTCGATTTGGCCAACGACCTGTCCGGTTCCGCCGGTCACGTGGATGAGTCGATTTCGCCCGGTTTGCGGATTCCAGAAGAACAAATCGCTGCCGCCGCCTTCATCGAATTGGCCGAACAACACCACTGTAAAATCGTTGCCATTGATGGCTGTCGTAGGGAATGGGTTGGATTGCACAACTCCGTTCCCGAAAACAATCCGGTGTTCCCCTGTGGCCGGGTCCCAGAAGAAGAGGTCATCCGCGAGACCATTGGCCCCCGTTGTTTCGTCCATCAATGCTCTGGCGGCCGCTGTGTCCAAGACGTCTGTGTTGAGAGGTGCAGAGCCTGGGATGGGAGAGGCATCGAAGTTTCCGCCGACGACCTCTCGGAATGCGTTGCCGTTGATCGCGGCGGTAGCGATCGGTTCGTCATCGACATCGGCGACTTGAGGTGCAATGTCGTCGTTGAAGATCGTGGCTGTTGTCGATGCCAAGACGACAAAATTTATGCCACTCAAGACGCCTAGCGTGACTGTAAATTCTTCGTCCGGTTCTACGGTGGTGTCGCCGGAGACAGTAATGGAGATGGTCGCGGTTGCCTGCGAACTCGCAAAGAAGACGCTGCCATTGGGCAGGGTTCCACCAAAGTCATCGGCAGTCGCCGTTTGACTAGAAACGAAGAAGTCGAGTGTTTCGCTGATCGATGTATCGTTGCGAGTGACGGTGAATTGAAATGTCTTTGTGCCGCTGTTTCCTTCGACTTGGCCGGGGGATACCGATACTATTGTGTAAGGCGGGGCGGCGATCTGCGTTTCAAAGGCACCGATATCGACGACCGACCCCACAACACGACTAAATCCCTGGCCGCGTTGATCGAACACGAGAAGAAACTCGTCGATATCGCTAGTCCCGGGAATGCCGTCATCGCCGGGCGTCGTTGCGACAGAGTTGCTGCCGGCATCAATTGCCGGGCTACCAGCGAGCAGGGCGTGCGTGGAAGTCAAACCGCCGTTATGTTGCAAAGTGGTGTCGAGCGTCTGGGTGACGTTGAGGACCGCTCG
Organism: Thalassoroseus sp.; assembly: GCF_984380535.1. Lineage (NCBI taxonomy): Bacteria > Pseudomonadati > Planctomycetota > Planctomycetia > Planctomycetales > Planctomycetaceae > Thalassoroseus > Thalassoroseus sp. The sequence goes on along the minus strand of NZ_CFHRBF010000003.1, from coordinate 315,169 downwards.
GCCGCCAATTCCGTTGTCTTCACCGACAATATTCCCTGCGAGCCCATGCACAAATCCACCGGCGGAATTGGGGTCTCCAATTAAGTTGTGCTGGCCAAGGCCGGTCGCTTCGACGACAATGTCGCTGGGGCCGCGAGACACGAGGTCACCGACCAAGTTACCGGCAACGATCGAGTTGTAAATTCCGATTGTCGAGTTGAGATTGCCTGTCGTGTTCACACCGCCGCCGGTGCCATCACTTGTTCCATCATTGTCGGCGATGTTACCAAAGATGGTGCTGTTGATGATTGCCCCAGAACCGGTTGGTAAACGAACTCCACCGCCGTCGCGGGCTGCTTCATTGACGGATATCGTCGAGTTGATGATCGCGCCATCGCCCGAGCTGAATACGCCGCCACCATCGACACCAGCCTGGTTACCGACAAGCGTCGAATCGGAAATTTCAGCGTCGCCACTTAAGTTGTAAACTCCGCCGCCACTGCCGTTGGTTTCATTATTCGAAAGTGTCGACGCAACAATCGTCAGTCGGCCCATCTCATTGTAGACCCCACCACCGTCGCCACTGGCGGAGTTATTAAAAATTGTCGTTTGACTGATCGTGAGGTCTCCGTCAATGTTCTGCACAGCTCCACCGTTGAGACTGATCCCGTTGACCAACGATAGATCACTCAGCGACACGACTGGGCCAGTGGCCGATGGTCCGTCGATAAAGACCAGCTGCGTCGTGAAGTTGCCGTCAATGGTAAGCTGGCTTGCACCGAGACCTTGGATAGCAACCGAAGCGGCAATCTCCAACCGAGTCGGCAGTGTCGGTTGAATTTGGAGGGTAATCGTGCCGCCCGACAGGGCAGCATCGAAGCTGATGGTGTCGTTGACACCGAATGCCTCCGATAGGTCCACTTGCGTTTGTTCGGCACTACTGAGACTACGCCCCAGTGCGGCTGAGGCATTGCCGTTGTTGTTGACCAGCAAGATCGCTTCCCGAAGCGTGAGGAAGGCATCGTCAGCGGTGTTGTCGATCGTCGTGTTCACGGTGATGGCCGCTAGCAGTGTGCGATCTTCGAGAACCTCTGCTGCAACGATCACGTCAGCGCCGATGCGTCGTCTCCGACGGGATTTTGCTCGCAAACCGGTGATATCGACGAGTCGAATTGGTAGCTGTTTCCACCAGTTGTTGAGCGACATGGCAGGAATCCCATTGTGTAACGCGACAAAGCGAGGCCCGGCACTGAGTGACAACCCGGCCAGAGGTGTGCAACTCTACAATACTGCTATGGGGTTTTCTTTCGCAATGAAATTTTGGCGGTCATTCTGGAGAATGTTCGCAAGCGGACATCGGAATTTCTGTCGAAAGTATCGAGAAACCACCTGTTCTGAACTAGCTGAGTTTTGAACTTTCGTTACAATGTCGGGGCCGACCGGTGTGTTTGCTGCTCGGTGATGAAGCGAACCCGCCGGGAGTGACCCAGTTCTCGACCGATCTTGATCCTCGAAGACTCGGCGTCATTCTTCTCATAGCAGCACAGCTCTCTGCTGGCATTTCTCGAGGGCCGAAGTTCGAACTTCCGGACGAATGGCCGTTGGGAAGTCGCCCCCGCCGCTTCCTCCATTGAGTGCCCAATCTTTTTCGCAAAAACGGTCACTCTGTTGAATGCGAAGATCGAGTAGTAATTGTGTCATCTGCGATGATCGGATGTCGATCGTCATTGGTCTCGATTTATCGCCCTTCAACTTTTGCGTACATTCCACATTTGGATGATCCACTTGAATATTCAATCGTTCTCAGAACTCGACTTGGCCGATGCCATTCAGCAGGCAATCCAGGCCGAAGACTACCAAACCCCAACGCCCATCCAAGCCCAGGCAATCCCTCATTTGCTGGACGGACGCGATGTGCTGGGGTCGGCTCAAACCGGTACCGGTAAGACCGCAGCATTTGCGTTGCCAATTTTGAATCAGTTCGAAACGGACCGCCGAGCCGCTCAATCGGGAGTTCCCAGAGCCCTGGTTCTGTCGCCAACGCGTGAGTTGGCCATGCAGATCGCGGAGAGCTTCCAAACGTACGGGCAATTCGTTCGTTATCGTCAAACCGTGATTTACGGAGGCGTGGGTCAAACGTCGCAGGTTCGTGCCCTGAACCGCGGTGTTCACTTGGTCGTGGCCACACCGGGACGACTGATCGATCTGATGAATCAGGGGCACATTCAACTCGACCAACTCGAAACCTTCGTCCTCGACGAAGCCGACCGAATGCTCGACATGGGATTCCTCCCAGCTCTACGGCGGATCATCAGCGAACTGCCAAAGCGACGCCAATCGATGTTTTTCTCGGCGACAATCTCTCCGAAGATCAGCCAGTTGGCAGCGCAGTTGTTAAGTGACCCGGTCACTGTCACGGTCAATCCTCCATCATCGAGCGTTGAGCGAATCGATCAGCGGGTGCAGTTTGTCAAGCATGGCGAGAAACGCGATTCCTTGCAGACACTGCTGAAAGATCCTGAAGTGGAACGAGCGGTTGTCTTCACGAAGACAAAACGTGGTGCGAATACCGTAGCCGAGCGATTGCTTCGGACGGGAATTCAAGCTGCTGCAATTCACGGCAATAAGTCGCAGAACGCACGTCAGAAAGCACTTGATGCCTTTCGACGAGACCGCGTTCGGGTATTGGTGGCGACTGACGTGGCTGCTCGTGGACTCGATGTAGACGGCATCACCCACGTCATCAATTTTGACCTGCCGTTAGAACCAGAGAACTATGTCCACCGAATTGGGCGGACAGGCCGAGCGGGTGCGGATGGCGTGGCGATCTCGTTCTGTTCAGACGAAGAACGTCACGAACTTCGTGCGATCGAACGACTGATCGGTCGGAAACTTCTGATGATCAATGGAGAGCCACAACCCGAAACCGCAGAGCCGAGCAAACGACGAAAGCGACCAAACCGCAGCTTCGACGGCAAGGGCAAGAATTCGCAAACGCAACGAAACCGCTGGCAACCGAAGGGCGAACAGCCTAAGAACGCCGCCAAGAAGCGGAAACGACGCCGATCGAAGCCGAAGACATCAGAACACCAATCGGTCACGCCAAAAGGTTGATCGAAGAACGCATTCCCCCAGACGAATGATTCGGTGTTAATCGGTCGGGACTCTTTGAAGGGCAAAAGGCGAAATCAATCGCCTGACTGCCCATTATTTCAAGGTCCGTAGAGCCTCCCGAGTAAACACAAATCAAAACCCGCTTGTGAATGTTTACTTTCCTCGACGATTGATGGAGAATCCTCCGGTGGAACTCCATTAGATTTGAGATGCCATCGATTCGCGATTGCGCTTTGCGTCTCGGTTGGTCGGGAAAGACGTGTCATGCGATTGGGTTTGATGAGTGGAACGGCAACACAACCAGTCTGGGCCAGGTGCAACCGAGACCAATTCGTTCGTAGACTGCCCTTGCTGTGTCGGGTAGCAATTGTGCTGCTGTTTTCCAGCCGCTTGGGGCTTTGCGGTGACGTTTACGACGTGGGTGTTTCCGCAGTCGACATCACGCCCACCTATCCAATCCGTCTCAACGGCTTTGGCAATCGTCGGGAAGAATCGGAAGGCGTTTCGCAGCCAATCTACGCTAAAGCTCTGGCGATCGCGGAACACACCGACACGAAGAAGACCACCAAACCGCTGGTTCTCGTGACGCTCGACAGTCTTGGTATTCGTCAACCCATGCGGGACGAAGTCGCGCGACGGCTGAAAGAGTCTCACGGCATACCGCCGGAAAATTTGGCGATCACGTTCACCCACTCGCATTGTACGCCCAAAGTGAACGGCGCATGCGACAACATTTTCAGCCAAGCGATTCCGAAAGAGCATCAAGAACATATCGATCGTTACACCAGCGAGTTGACAGACCTGATTTATCAGGCGGCTCAACAAGCGTTGGAATCGATGCAGCCGGCCCACTTAGAGTACGCGATCGGCAGCGCGCATTTCGCGAAGAATCGACGGACCGTCGGTGGACCGACCGATCATGATCTACCCACGCTTGTGGTTCGTGACGTACAGACTGGTCGACCACGTGCGGTCTATGTTTCGTATGCGTGTCACTGCGTGACGCTGTCGTTCAATCGGATCAACGGTGACTGGGCCGGATACGCCGCCACGATGATTGAGCGACGCTTGCCGGGCAGCGTGGCATTGGTTTCGATCGGGGCAGGGTCCGATCAAAACCCTATCTCCGGCGTGACCGGCGACAACGTGCAAGTTGCTGAGGCGCAAGGAGTCGAAATTGCCACCGAAGTCGAACGGCTACTTGGCGGCGAATTGAAACGTCTTTCGGGCACACCCTCAGCCGTCATCCGAAACATTTCACTTCCGCTCAACCCACCTCCCACACAAGAGGAACTCGTCGCCCAAACGCAGAAAGGCCGACCGACAGATCGTTACAACGCCCAAACACAACTCGATCGGTTGGACCGGGGTGAATCGTTGCTCACAGCGATCGACTATCCGATCCAGACCTGGACGCTCGGCGACAGTTTTTGCATGACATTTCTGGCGGGTGAGGTATGCGTCGACTACGCCTTGCGACTCAAAGGCGAGTTCGACAAGGAGCGTTTTTGGCTGAATACCTACTCCAATGATTTTTGTTGCTACATCCCCTCGGAACGGTTGTTAGAAGAGGGTGGTTACGGCGGCGGGGGCGAAGTTCCGTACTTCGCATTGCCGAACACGCTGAAAGCAGGGTTAGAAGAAAAGATCGTCACCGAGGTGCGACGCCAAGTCCCCAAGAAATTCGCAGTCAACCAGGGAACACGGGGGATCGCTCCAAAAACTCCCGAAGAGTCTCTCAAGACGATGCAGGTCGCACCGGACTTGGAGGTCGTCTTAGCAGCAGCCGAACCGGCAATTGCCGATCCCGTAGCAATCGACTTTGGCCCCGATGGCAGCTTGTGGGTCGCGGAAATGAATGACTACGGTCGCGACGTCTACGAGACATTTCCGCAACAAGGCCGCATTCGCCGATTGCAAGATGTGAACGGCGATGGTTACTTCGAGAAAGCCGAGACATTCGTTGACGGTCTTCGCTTTCCAACCGATGTGAAAGTCTGGCGTGACGGCGTTCTAATCTGTGATGCTCCGGACATCCTCTATGCTCGTGATACCGATCAAGATGGACGTGCGGACAAAATCTCGAAATTGTTCACCGGTTTTGAAGTCCGCAATGCGCAGGCACGGGTCAACAGTCTGCGTCTCGGATTGGATAATTGGGTTTACGGTGCCTCGGGGCTATTCGGTGGCCAAATTACCAATCCAGAAACCGGGAAAACGGTGGACTGCCAAAATCGGGACTTTCGAATTAAACCCGATGAGGGCATTATCGAAGCGGTCAGTGGACGAACGCAGCAAGGGCGTTGTCGGAATGATTGGGGTGATTGGTTCGGCTGTTCGAACGGAACCCTGTTGCGTTCAATTCCGTCGGACGAGAGATACGAAACTCGCAATCCGTTCGCCACCCCGGCACCGGTGCCCACCGTCAAGATCGCCGCGGAAGCCCAGCGACTGATACCGCCGGCCAATCTCGTGCGGTTCGAGTTGTCAGGTGCTCCCGGTAATGCAACTTCGGCCTGCGGACTCGGTATTTATCGAGACACACTGCTCGGCAGCGATTTTATCAACGACGCCTTCACTTGCGAACCGGTCCACCAATCGGTGCATCGCATTGATTTCCGGGCTGCCGAACCGGATTACGTCGGGACACGAGGCGCGGGTGAGGAATCACGCGAGTTTCTGAGTTCAAACGATCGCTGGTTTCGACCGGTACAAGCTCGGACCGGTCCCGATGGTGCCCTGTGGGTTGTCGACATGTACCGCTTCGTGATCGAACACTCGCGTTGGATTCCGCAGTCGACCCGCGATGAACTTGACGTCTACGCCGGACAAGGACGCGGCCGGATCTATCGGGTCTTGCCTCGAAAACGGAACACGAAAGAAGTCGCGATTCCCCAGCTATCGCAGCTATCTGATCAGGAATTGGCGAAGCGACTCGATTCTGCCAATGGGGTCATTCGGGATCTCGTCCACCAACGTCTTCTTTGGGAAAAAGCCACCGATACCGCATCAACAATCCGTACGGTTGCGACAACTTCATCTCATCCTGCAGCCCGACTGCAATCGCTAGCGATCCTCGATGGGTTGGCAGTACTGAAACCCGACGATGTCCTCAAAGGTCTGCATGACCAGAATGCCGATGTCCAACGTTTCGCTGTGCAACTGAGCGAAACTTTCTTCGATCGCTCGCCGGAATTGCGAAAAGCCGTCATCGAATTGGCGAGCCATGAAAACACGCGACTCCGTCGGCAAGTCGCATTGTCCTTGGGTTTTGATAACAGCCAAGAATCGGCAAATACCCTCGCACATTTAGCAAGTTCAAACGAACAGAATTCCTACGTTCGCACTGCCGCGTTGAACTCTGTTTCGTCTTACAACGCACAGAAAGTTCTGCATGCGTTTGCAGAGTTGCCGACCGCGAGTCGGAATTCTGCATCTTGGTCGCAGCTCTTAGTACTAGCCGTGCGATTTGGTAACGCGGCAACCCTTCAAGAGGTGCTCGCCCGACACCTCCCACCTGTCGAGCCGTTGCCGACCAAGTTGGCTATCGAATCGTGGCTATCGGTTCTGACGGCGCTTGATCGTCGAGCAACTCAGGATGGTTTACCCGAAGGGTTCCAACAATCGGAACAAGCTGAGACGCTTTTTTTGAACGCTTTGTCCGTCATCAAGTCGCCAGATGCCCCGGAAGATGAGTATCACGCGGCGTTTCGGATTCTTGGCCGACCGTTTGGCGGTTATTCGATATCTGTGGCGGATAATAGCCAAATTGGAACCGAGCTTTCGGCCGACAGCCGCGCCACGATTTTGGCTCGTTTTCTTGTGCCGCGACGTTCCGTTGTGCTTCAAAAACAGGCGTTGAATGCCGTTGTCGCAACAGGATCATCGCAGACACCGAAGTTGCTCACCCAGGCATATGCCTCACTCGGCAACGAACTTCGTTCCGACATCATCGATACGCTGTTGAATCATCAGACGGGACCGGGCGAGTTGCTAAAGGCTATCGAGGACGGCCGCATTCGGACCGATCGCTTCGACGCCAATCGCCGTGAAAAGTTGCTGTCGCACGTCGCCCCAACGGTACGAGAACAAGCATTAGCAGCGTTTGGCGGGTCGACTCAAACCGATCGTACGACGATCGTCAAGAAGATGCTGGCGACACTTGATGAGATCGGGGACAGTGACCGAGGGCGAGTGGTGTTTCGGAAACACTGTGCTGCATGTCACCGATTAGAAGACCACGGCCACACTGTCGGCCCGAACTTGCAGGCACTTACCGTCCGCGATCCCGGTTGGTTGCTCACTGCGATTCTCGATCCGAACCAACAGGTCGATGCGCGATATTTATCGTGGACGGTTGCGACCGTCGATGGACGTGTCACCGCTGGGCTGATCACGGAAGAATCGGTCGGCAGTATTCACTTGAAAGAATCCGGCGGAAAGAAACATACGATCGCTCGCGAAGACATTGAAGTCTTGCGGTCGTCTCAGAAGTCCCTGATGCCCGAAGGCTTGGAGCGGGACCTCTCGGAACAGGACCTCAGCGATGTGATCGCCTACCTAACAAGCTTTCAGTCGCCAGCCAAAACACTTGATGGTAATCAACCAAGTGTCGTTCACCCTGATGAAAACAGTCATCTCAAACTTACAGCGACAGTTGCCGAGATTCGCGGCAAAGATATTACCTATGAGACGGACTTCTCAAATATTGGCTATTGGCACGATGTCAGTGACACCGTGACGTGGCAAATCGAAGTGCCGAAGACAACGGATTTCGATGTGTATCTGAACTTTGCCTGTCTCAGTTCGGCCGCGGGAGATCAATTCCGCATCGACGGTCTAGCAACACCAATCGTTGGCACAGTTACCAGCACAGGCGGATGGGATCGCTATCGACAGCCCAAGATCGGGCGAACGAAAATCGCAGCAGGTCGACACTCGATAACGGTACGGGCTGCCGGACCGGTCAAACAAGCACTTCTCGACCTGCGGGAAGTCCGTTTGGTTCCAACCGGGCAGCCCCCGATGTTCGCGTCTCACGATGTCACCGAAACCGAGTTGCCACGCCGAGCCCCTGAAATAGCACCGTTCCTTTTGGACGATACGCAATCGATCGAACGACGTCAGCGAGTGATCGACCAACGCCCAGGCATGGGGCCGGCCATTATCAGTCTTTTGGTATCAGACCTCGATCCGAAAGACATCAAGGAACAGTATCGGCGTATTCCCTGGATTTGGCGAGTCTCGATGGCTGTTGCGAAACGTAACGATGGCGGCGAAATCCGTGATCTCTTGGAAATCAGTGTTCCCAAATCGGCGGACACGCTCGAAGATTGGCAAGCCGTCGTTCTTGGCGGCGGCCTGATTAACGGTGTCTCGCAACTTGGCTTGTGGCCTCAGAAACGGCTTGATGAGATACTCGAAGGCTTACCAGCAGTCAAAGCAAATTGGCCGGGGGCGCTCGCCAAAGCAGTGAAGATGGCCCATGACGAAAACATCCGTTCCGGAACACGCTATGATGCACTCCGAATGGTGGCTTTGCTGCCTCCTGAAGACGCTGTGATCGTGTTGAAAACCTACCTGTCCGCTTCACGCGAACTACAAATGGGAGCCATTAGCGGCTTATCTGACATCAATACAAAATCAGCAACTGATCTGCTATTTGCGACTCTCCCGAAACTTAACGATCGCAATCGCCAACTTGCGTTGGAAGCACTACTTCGAACCGATCAACGGGCAACGGCATTTGCCAAGTGGGTTGCAGAGAACGAGTTTGTCTTTTCTGAAAAGGAAATACAAACGCTTCGCCAACACCCACTGCCGGACATTCGCAATCGATTCGAAACGTTGATTGGACCACTCATTCAGAAATCCTAGGTGACATATTTGCTCCCTAGATTGTCAAAGACAGCTCACTCCGTACCTAGCAACTTCGAAAGTGAACTCCCTTGGAAATTGATGGTTTCATCGCAACACTGCAAACTTTGATCCGTGAGCCTTCGGTGGTCGGTACCGAAGATGCTTTCTTTCGTTCACTGCGGCGGGAACTTGAAGAAGTCGGAATAGCCACCAGTTATTTTCAAGGTGTGCTCGTCGCCCAAGGTAGCGATCCGTCTTCGCTGATTCTGTCAGCACATATCGATCGACACGGCTTACTCTGCACGGGACCGAATGAGTTTCAGTATGCAGCGTTTTTAGTATCCAATCAAAGTGAGCAAACCGGAGACTCGGTATCCGAGCAGATGATGGATTCAATCGCTGACCGGTTTGTCGGTCAACGGGTCCAAGCCCATCTGCCCTACACGGGAACCTACCTTGGTCAAGGCATCATTACACAATCCAGCGTGTGTCCGGAACGAAAAAACCTCACCTTTGAACTCGAGGGCTTGAACTACGTGCAACCCGGCACACCAATTTCCTTCTTAGACCGGTTGCAAGTCCAAAACGGTTACCTCTCGGCTCAACTCGATAACGTTTTAAGTGTGGCAATTTTAATCGACCTATACAGAAATGGTTTTCAAGGAACGGCATTGTTCACTGCGCAGGAAGAAGCCGGGCGTAGTTGGCGTTATGCACTTGCGTGGTTTCAGCGACAACAAATTACCACCAAGCGACTGATCGTGCTCGATACAAGTCCATATCCCACAAGAGAACTAGCCGACCAACAGGATGTGGTTCTCAGACGCAAAGATGCGAACGGTGAATTTGCCAAAGAGTTAACTGAAGAAATTGCCAATCGCTGTGAAGATCTTTCGATTCCGTTTAGTTTCAAGGACGAGTATGTTGAACGTGTGAACCAGACCCGAGCCACGCCATTGTCATATGGACGCACTGAACTAGGTCGTCTCGTTTCCGCGTCGCAAGGAAGGATCACGGGCACCACATTGCAAATCCCGACGACTGGCTACCACACAACGCGAGAAACGGCATCAATCAATTCCGTAAGATCCATTCGCAGGTTACTAATGTCATTCATGACAAACTAAGTTTCGAGAACCACAGCCTTGAGTCCTATCGAGAGTCTCACACCAATGATTGAAAAGTCGCTCATTCACAGCCGCCTTAGCTTTCTGAGTTCGATGACACTCTGCCTGCTAGTCTTCGGAGCATTCCAACTAGCCATCGGAGCAGACAACGCGATGAAGCCTACGAAACAGTCGTTGTGGCCTGGAAGTCCTCCGAAAAGCCAAGGAAAAATCACCGTCCACCACCCAAGCGAACCGAACGGTACTGCAATTGTGATCTGTCCAGGTGGTGGATATCGCGGACTGGTCACAGGGGCGGAAGGCCATGGGATCGCGAAATGGCTGAACAAGCATGGAATTACGGGAATCGTCTTGGAGTACGAACTTCCCAACGGCCGTTCGTTCGTTCCGCTGCACGATGCCCAACGAGCCATTCGTCTTACTCGTGCCAATGCGACCAACTGGAAACTGAACCCAAAACGAATTGGTATTATTGGGTTTTCAGCAGGCGGGCATGTCGCGTCCACCGTAGGAACACACTTCGATGCCGGTAACTCGAAAAGCTCTGACCTTGTCGAACGGCAAAGTTGTCGGCCTGATTTTTTGATACTTATCTACCCGGTCATATCAATGGGTGAGCACACTCATCAAGGATCAAAACGAAACCTGCTCGGTTCAAGTCCTTCAACTGAAATGATCGAACTGTTTTCGAACGAAACCCAAGTCACTCCACAGACCCCACCTGCATACCTTGCTCATGCCTTAGATGACAAAGTCGTGGTTCCTGCGAACAGCCGGATGTTTCATGAAGCGTTGAAAGATCACAAAGTGCCGACAGAGTATCTAGAACTTCCTTCGGGAGGGCATGGTCTCAACGGCTACAAGGGACCGATGTGGGACGCCTGGCAAACAGGTGCACTCAAATGGCTCGCTAAGCAACAGATGATTCGTTGAGCGAAAAGATTTTCAATCGCTGATCAATGCTCATTGTCATCTCACAACGACTTTCCGGAATCGAAGGCATGAATAAACAGACTTTAGCAATTCTTGTTTGCATCATCACCATTCAAAATTACGCGGTGGCCGCTCCTCCAGTGCGTCAGTTTGATGCGCCGGGTGCCCCGCCGTTCAAGGTTCTCAAAACGGGTGAGAACCCCCCACTCGATGCGTACGATAATTTCGTCATCGGGCCTGAATATGTGCCTGCGTCCGAACGAGAACTCGTAAAGGGCGTCCCTCAGGGCAAGGTGGTGCAATTCACCATCGATTCTCGAGACACCAAAATCTTCAACCCGGGTATCGCTCGCAAAAAGTTTGGTACTGTCGACCCGAGCAACCCAAAGACACTGATCGTTGATATTCACGAAATTGACTATAAACGCCAAATCACGGTTTACATTCCGGCGGGGTATCAACCGAATACCGTCGCACCGTTCATGGTGGAACATGATGGCCCGAAAGGGAAGCCAAACATGACGCTTCCACGCATTCTCGACAACCTCATCGCTCAGAAACGTATACCTCCCATTGTACTTATTCAAATTGCAAATGGCGGTGGTGATGCACAGGGTCATCAACGGGGACGAGAATACGACAATATGTCCGGGCTATTTGCGGAATACATTGAAACCGAGGTCCTTCCACGCGTCGAGAAAAACTGTCATGTCCAGCTAACGAAAGATCCCGAGGGACGGGCGGCGATGGGCTCAAGTTCCGGCGGTTCAGCGGCACTCATTATGGCCTGGTTTCGCCCCGATCTTTATCGTCGTGTGTTGACGACTTCTGGAACGTTCGTCAATCAGGCGTGGCCATTCGATCCCAAGTTCCCCGACGGTGCCTGGGGATTTCATAAGACGATCATCCCGAATAGTCCCAAGAAGCCGATTCGGATCTTTATCTCTGTGGGTGACCGTGATCTACTCAACCCCAACGTGATGCGGGATGGTATGCATGATTGGGTCGAAGCCAATCACCGCATGGCGAAGGTGCTAAAAGAGAAAGACTATGAATACCAGTACCTATTCTGTCGAAACGCGGGGCATGGGATCCGCAACGCGAAAGAACAGTTTCTACCCCATGCCATTGAATGGGTTTGGTCGGGATACGGTACCCAAAAAATCGAATAGATCGACGTTCGACCACCGAGTTCGATAAGTAAGCTACGGCGCAGTATACGAGTTCAATGTTAGAACAATCATCTACCTATCATTAGTGTTGATGTCTTCTACGAAATCGCTCTCGCCGCATCGTTTTAATGCGGTTTCAAGTGCCCAACCGGTGAAGGATGCATAATTAAAATCCTTGTAGGGACGTCTCGACCCGGGGGCTGATCGATTCTTGTTGCAGACATCCTTCATGACTTTCACCAACGGCTGAACCTGTTCTCCCAGCCTTGCCAGTGTGCTCGCAGCCTCAAGCGCAACCCAAGGTCTTGTATCTTGGAGCACTTCACCCAGTGTCTCGAGCGCTAAAGGTTGTGCAGTTCGCATAGTTTTCGCAGAGAGTATCGCTTCCGCGGCGGCAATTTGAACCGAGGGGGACGAGTCGTTCAAGGCGTTCACTAACGACGGGCTTACTTTGCGGAAGAACTCCTGCTTCGATTCGGTTGAAGACTTCAACCGCACGGTACACGCGATCGACGCCCAATACCGAACTGCAGATTCCTGATGTTCGAGACCCGTTTGAATTCTTTCGACTGAGGTCTCTTCGTCCCCAACGCACCACGCCATTTCCAAAATTGCGTTCAAGTTGAGTGACGGATCACGCAAAACATCGAATGGGGTTGATCCGTTCCGAGCACTTCGAATCTGATATTCCGCCTCCGTGAGAAAGCCACTATCACGAGATTCGAGAATCCAACGTCGCAACCGGTCGGCTAGTTCATTCTTCGTTTCTTGATGCTCGTTTGATTTCGCAAGATTGACGAGTTCATGGGGATCAGAACGCAGGTCGTAAAATTCTTCGACAGGTTTCTGTCTGGCCCACAACCGCTTGGCATGAGCATCAAGCTCGCCGGCTTGATATAACTTTCGCAACTCCCGAAACGACGATTTCCGATCATCGAAAATTACAGAGTCTTGAATATAAGGTAAATGCGGGAGGAAATGTCTAATGTAGATGAACCGACCATCGGAGATACTACGGGACACTTCGAACATATCATCCGCGCGGCTTCTTGCTCCGAAGACGAATTTGCGTTGTTCTTCAGTTTTCTCGCCTAAGAATGGTATGCCTTGCAGCACGGACGGCACATTCCCACCTGCTAGTCGAAGGGCAGTAGCGGGGAAATCAACGAAACTGACTAGCCGATCGGTCGTGCGGTACTTTCCTTGCTGTGACTCTTCCAATTCATTGCCAGCTGCAACGAAATTGACATCGCTAGTCAAATGACGGAACTGAGGCGGTAGATAGACAACGAGTGGCACCCGAAGTCCGGAGTCATTCAACCAACGTTTATAGCGTGGCAAACCATTTCCGTGATCGCCGAACACAAATATAATCGTGTTTTCTAACTCGCCGTCCTGTTTCAATGCTTCAACGATATCACCAACTTTTCGGTCGAATACGGTGGCCAAGTCGTACAATCCAGCGAAGATCGTGCGTATTTCAGGTGTGTCAGGGTAGAACGGTGGAATACTCACTTCGGCAGGATCGTGTCGTAGATGGCGGGGCAGATTCTTGACAGCGTCGTCGTAGCGATCACGAAGATTGGTAGGCCCCTCATGAGTTTCACCGATGGTAACAAACCCGAAGAAGGGCTGTCCTGCATTTCGTTTCCGCCAGGGTGCGATATCGCCGGACCACTCGTCCCAGATTCCATCAGGATTGAAATTGTAATCGGACTTTCCTGTATTCGTGCAAAAGTATCCGAGTTCTCGCATTCGATTCGCCAACGGAACCACACGATCGGGAAGCTTAACCTCGCAACGCAGATGTTGCGTCCCTAAACTTGTCGCGTATAAGCCAGTGGCTAGACACGAACGCGACGGTGAGCATATGGGAGCAGTCGCGAAGGCATTGCGGTAAACGATGCCATCACGGGCTAGCGAATCAATGTTCGGTGTATGAGCATCGGGATGCCCATAACAGCCCAAATGCGGGCTCATATCTTCGGCATTGATCCAGAGAATGTTAGGATGTTCTGCATGAAGCAAATTGCGGTTATTGAAACAACATACTATCAGGATCAAAATGAGTTTTTGCATTTTCATACTTGACTCTCCGAAGTTTGCGAGGGAATCGCAAAGGCATTGAGTTATAGAACGTATTAGCCCCACGATCACGTTCTGATCCGTAGAAGATACAGATAGGCCTTCGTCTGCCGGTACTTACAATACAGAAACCGTGACGATCGAAACTCAGATAAGCGAGGAACGAGCCTCACTCGTTGACCTCAAATTGAATAATTCGCATCGCATGACCCACACTCTTTTTGTTTGCGTCCTTTGCAATGCGAAGTTTCAGAGTGTGCTCTTTCGGTTCTAAGTCGGCGGCAAAAATCACACTCCGTGGGTAGTGCAAACCCGAACTGAAATGATGATACAAGTCGAACCGCTTAAATGGCCCGTCGTCAATGCTTGCTTCGACAATCCCTGCATCGGGGCCGGCCACGATGTAAGCACCAACCGCTTTGCCGTTGAAGGTGAGTTTCAATTCCGCACCAGGTTGTTCGGCGCTCAACATGTCGATCGCAGTAAACCGCGAGCGTTTGCTGCCTGGCAGGTTTTTCCAGTCAGGGACGGCCCATTTCCATCCGTTCACGACTTCCGCGTTTTTCGGAGACACAAACTTGGCTTGTCCATAGTTATTGGGATCGAGTGGTTTCGCGGGCATGGCGTGTGCATGTTTCGTCGCATCTGCGGAAAGTGGCTTTGCCCACACGTTTGACAGATGGTGGGCAATCATGTCGGCACAAATGCGATTACCAGCAGGCTTTGGATGCGTGCCGCCGTAGGTTTGCCAAGTAAGTTTACCGGCGGAGATCTGCTCGGCCACTTCCTTCGCCACGTTGACAGTAGTAACACCATAGTGTTTGGCAACAGTTTCATGACTATCACTAGTCAATGGAGTGTTTCCCGCTTGCAACGTTGTCAACATATCAGGATTCACAAAGTACGTAATTACGATATCTGCGTGCGGGTTATGCCTGCGAACTTGCCGAATAATGCCTTCCATTCCTCGGATACATTCGCGACGGGCGTGTCCGGCGTCTTGATCATCGTTGACGGCGAACTCGATGAAGAACAAATCGACTGGTCCTTTGCTAAGCACATCCCGCTGAAGCCGAAAAGCCCCAGTCGTGGAGCAAGTCGATGAGATACCTGCAGCCGTGAAATTGAATTTCGTATCCGGGAACCGCAGTTGGAGAAACTCGCAAACCATCGGACGGTAGCCGTTCATCTCTGTAATGGAACCGCCGATGAAAGCGACATGTCCGGACTTTTTCTGTTCAAATTGACCCCGGCAATTCTGGAAGTCGCTACGCAAATGCACGTTGTGACTCCCATCAGACGCGAACACGCTAACGGGTAGTAAAAGAATGAATGCGAGCAAACGGATTGGTTGTAACATGCGGGCCTCCTGCGGGGCGTTGTATGGCCATGATGGTTTTCAGGATGCAAGTTACAGTATTGCGTCGCGAAATGCGAAGACGACGTGGGCTGGCATGCGCAGAACGACGACTAATGTCAACGAACGCGGTCATCAACGACCGTGCTCGAACTACCAATCGGCTGGAAGTCACTTAACAAATCGCAAACGGTATGCGTTTGATGCTAGTGCAAACCGTAGCGGTTCATTTTGTAGTGCAGAGTGCGAACACTCACGCCGAGCAGTTTGGCGGTGTTCTCACGGTGACATTCACAGGCTTTCAGGGCGGCGGTAATCGCAGCTTTCTCAGCCTGTTCGACGGCGGCGATCAGTGAGGTCGGCGTTGTGTTTCCAACGTTCGGATTCGCTAGCGAAAGTTCGGCTGGTATGTGTTCGGCCCGAATGGTGCTACTCGGAACGGTCACGACCAAACGCTCGATCACGTTGCGAAGCTGACGAACATTGCCGGGCCATTGAGCAGACGTTAACTCCTGCATGGCATCGGTGGTGATCGTTTTCGGTTCTCGACGATGGCGTTCGCAAAAGTGCGTGAGGAAATGCTCAACTAGCAGTGGGATATCATCGCGACGTTGACGAAGCGGAGGAATTTGAATGGGGACAATGTTGAGGCGATAGTACAGGTCTTCGCGAAACCGACCTTCGTCAATTTCCGTCTGTGCCGTCTTGTTGGTCGCAGAGATCAGCCGGACATCGCTCTGCAGAATTTCCTCGCCTCCAATTCGGCAATACTGACCGGACTCTAGAACCCGCAACAAATCCACCTGGCACTTCGCAGGAATCTCAGTGATTTCATCTAAAAACAACGAGCCACCCTTGGCCCGGTCGAAGCAACCCGGCTTTTGTCGCGATGCTCCTGTGAATGAACCTTTCTCGTGGCCGAACAGCTCACTTTCTAAAAGTGTCTCAGGCAACGCCCCCAGATTGACTGCAATGAACGCGTTGTCGCTCCGGTCACTGAGATCATGTAACGCACGCGCCACCAATTCCTTCCCAGTTCCGCTCTCGCCGTGAATCAGAACCGTTGCATCGGTCGCTGCAACTTGTCGAACCTGCTGGAGCACATCCTGCATCGCAGCGCAATTCCCAATGATCCCTGAAACTTCCCCGGCACTCGCTAAGCGATTGCGTAACTCGCAATTCTCCAATCGCAGCCGATGATGTTCACGGGCCTTGCGGACTTGCTCGCGAATCAATTCGAGATCGACGGGCTTTGTGACGAAATCGAACGCGCCGATCCGCATGGCTTCCACGGCTGTCTCAACGGTTCCATGGGCAGTGATGACGATGGCCGTCGTTTGAGGACGGCTACGAAGCATCTGTCCAATAAGTTCCAGACCGTTCAAACTGCCGGGAAGTCGGACGTCGGCAATCACCAATTGAAACGCCGTCGAACGAAACTTCGCAAGGGCCTCCTCAGCATCGGCGGCGGTTTCGATGGAATCCGCTTCTTTCGACAGACCTTTTTCCAGCCCGGACCGGATATTGAGTTCGTCATCGACGATCAGAATGCGAAAGTCGTCGGAATTCATGACGCACCATTTCGTGGTAGTGAAACCGTAAACACCGTTCCCGTGGGGCCGGTTTCAAAATCGATATTTCCATTGTGTTGACGGATGATTTTCTCGCAAAGTGCAAGTCCCATACCAGTCCCGGTGCTTCGCGTCGTGAAGTATGGATCGAACACACGGTCCCGAATTTCTTCTTGAATGCCGGGTCCGTTATCCGCCAAATCGATTTCGATGGAATCTTGTGAAACCCGTACGCTGATTTTCATCCGACCGCCGTTTGGCATTGCTGCGATTGCGTTGATGGCAAGATTGAGCAGAACCTGTTCGATCCGAACCGAATCGACACGCAATACCGTTTCGACGCTCGGTGGCAGATCAACGTTGATTTCGATTCCTTGATTGCGAGCCTGAGGTTCGATGAGCCGCACGAGTTTCTCGACCAATCGCGCGGCCTCGACCTCTGTTCGACTTAGTTTCGCCACTGAAGCAAAATCGCGAAATCCTTCCAGCACAGCCGTAATGCGTCGCGTTTCTGTTTTCAGGACGTCCAGCATTTCCAAAACCGCCGGCGTTGGATGTTCTGTTTCCAATGCTTCGGACAGCAGTTGAACATGCAACGACAACGCACTCAGCGGGTTCTTGATCTCATGTTGAAGACCGGCAGCCAATGAGCCGAGCCCCATGTAGCGTTCCATGCGACGCAAACGCTGTTCAATCAACGTTTTTTCAGTGACATCACGGACGTGCAATACCGTTCCTAACTGATTTTGGTTGTGATCTCGCAGGAGACTACACCCTGCCCGCAAGTGTCGAGTGCTACCATTGTTCATCGCGGTATAGTCTTGATCACGGATGTTTTCCTGCTCGTCGAGGACCCGACGCCGAATATCGTTCAGGGCGGCATGCTCGCTAGGAATTTCCTGCAATGCAACTCCTATTCCGCCGTCGTCGCGACTCAGAAGTTTCCGTGCGTAGGGATTGATGCTCAAGATAATGCCATCGCGATCGGTTGTGATAATGCCTTCATCGAGACACGCGAGAATATCCGTTGCTAGAACACGAATGTCTCGTAGGGAACGTTCGCTACTGACATAGGCACGTACGAGAAGTGTCAGTGCAACGCCGGACACAACAAGATTCAGGATCAACAGTACCGTCAGCCGCCATTGCAGCCGGAGTTCGCCGGCCAACTCGTAGGCTTCAGGAAGATCGCTGGCGGGCAGGTGCCGAGTGAGTTCGTCCACGATCTCTTGCTCGTGACTGAAGTCGGCAAGAATCCACGCAGTCACAACCAAGGCTGTCAGGCTCAACAACGCCAGCCCCACAATCATCCAGCGTGGGTTTCTCGCGGATGTCGAATTCCTGCTATGGAACATGCAAGATGGCTCCTATTTTAATCAACCGAGTCTGCAAGAATCTGCAGAAGTCCTGCAAGCCGATGCAGAGGTGCAGCAAATGTCACGTCATTCCGCCGTTTCCCCCGTCACAAAGCACGTCAGCTAAGGCATCCAATCGCGGATTTCGCCTCGATGTCGACACAGATCCCAAAATCGCAATGCAATCGCCGTGTCACCAAGTATTCCACGCGGAAACTGGTACGCGAATTGCACTTTGTCACGGCTACCACGCTCGGTATCCGTCGGCCCCCCACGATCCGGCAATCATAAGCCCACCTGACTGAGTCTTCCAACCACAGAGTGAAACACGCGAAAAGGTGTTGTTGTAATGAAGTTTCTTTTGCTCTCCGCGATCTGCGTTGCAGTGTCGGCATTTTCCGTCCCGGCTTACCAGGCAATCCAGGATCATATTGCGGCGTCATCGCACTCTGCCGAATCAGTCGAAGAGCACAAGGACGGCCAACACGCGGACAATGAGCATGCCGGTAGCGAGCATCACCCCCAACACAAAATCATTGCCACTCGACCGGTAAGGCAAGATGTCATCAGCACGCAACAATACGTCTGCCAAATCCATTCACGTCGACATATCGAAGTGCGAGCCCTGGAAGGTGGCTATCTCGAGGAGATCCCGGTTCAGGAAGGTCAATCGGTAAAAAAAGGCGAGTTGCTGTTCAAAATTCTGCCGGTGCTTTACAAGGCGAAACTCGATTCGGACTTGGCCGAAGCGGAACTTGCCCAGGTCGAATATGACAACACCAAACGATTGGTCCAGCAGAACATTATTTCGGAGCCGGAACTGAAACTCGCGGCTGCCAAGCTTGCAAAGGCGCAAGCGAAAGTTTCGCTCGCCAAGGCGGAACTCGATTTCGCAGATATCAAAGCGCCGTTTGACGGAATCGTGGACCGTCAAGTCCATCAGCAGGGCAGCCTGATTGAAGAAGGTGAAGTCCTGACGACACTTTCCGACAACAGCCTCATGTGGGTCTACTTCAACGTTCCGGAATCGCGATACTTCGACTACAAAGCCGAACTCGATGACGACGCAGACCAACGGCTTCAGATTGAACTGCTGCTCGCCAACGGTACTATCTTTTCGCATCGCGGAACGATTGGTGCGATCGAAGCCGACTTCAATAGTGAAACCGGCAACATCGCGTTCCGAGCCGACTTCCCAAATCCTCAAGGTCTGTTGCGAAACGGACAAACAGGAACGGTATTGATTCACCGCGAACTGAAGGATGCGATCGTCATTCCGCAGCGAGCGACGTTCGATATTCTGGCAAAGCAGTATGTTTTCGTCATCGAAGAAGACGGAACCGTTCGGCAGCGCGAAATCGTGGTCGAGAAAGAATTGGAAGACATCTACGTCATCAAAGAAGGCGTTGACGAAAACGACACGATCGTGTTTGAGGGCAAACTCCAAGTCCGTGATGGTGATAAAGCGGAATTCGAGTTTCGCGAACCGGATCAAATCCTCGCCAACCTCAAAAATCACGCCGAATAACACGATCCCGGTCTGCACGAGCCGGGAATCTCTCGTTCACACCCACAACTTGTCCTTCAACGGAACCTGTTTCACAGGCAGGTTCGAGGTACGTTTGGCCCATCATGTTTGCAAAAATATTGCACCGCCCGGCACTCGCGATTGTCATCTCGCTGCTCATCTTGTTCATGGGCGGACTGGCGATCATTACGCTGCCGATTTCTCAGTTCCCATCGGTCGCACCGCCGAGTGTGAGTGTCTCGGTGTCTTATCCCGGTGCGAGCGCGAAAATCCTCATCGACTCGACAATGGTCATCTTGGAACAGGCCATCAACGGCGTGCCCAATATGCGGTACATGATGGGAGACGCCACTAGTGCCGGTGAAGGCACGATTCAAGTCATCTTTGAACCGGGAACCGATCCGAACGTTGCGGTGATGAACGTCAATAACCGCGTTCAAGCGGTGAAGAATAATGTTCCCCCGATTGTGCAACGGGAAGGGATCATCGTTCAGCAGAACATGACCAGTATGTTGATGTACCTCAACATCTTCAGCACCAATCCGAGCGTCGACCAAAACTTTCTCTACAACTATGCAACGGTCAACGTGCTGAATGAACTCAAGCGAATTCCCGGCGTGGGCCAAGCTAACATTCTTGGCAACCGATCGTATGCGATGCGTGTCGAACTCGACGTCAACCGCATGCGAGCTCACAAGGTGACCGCCGAAGACGTAATGAAAGCATTAGACGAACAAAGCATGATCGGTTCGCCAGGACGACTCGGTCAAGCGACTGGAACACGATCCCAGACGATCGAGTATGTGTTGACTTGGATTGGTCGCTATGAAACGCCGGAGCAATACGAACAGATTATTCTCAAAGCGAATCGTGAAGGGGAAATCCTGCGGCTAGGTCAGGTGGCTGACGTGGAACTAGGATCGTCGTTCTATGATCTTTATTCCGACATCGACAAGAATCCCGCGGCCGCAATTGTCCTGAAGCAGACACCGGGGTCGAACGCTTCGGAAGTGATCAAGCAGGTCAAGGACACCGTGGAACGCATTAAGAAGGAATCGTTTCCGCCAGGCATGGACTACGCCGTGACATACGATGTGTCGAACTTCCTAGACGCGTCCATCGAGAAAGTGCTGCACACGTTGTTCGAGGCATTTATTCTCGTGTCGCTCGTCGTATATCTGTTCCTCGGTGACTTCCGCAGCACGTTGATTCCAACGCTCGCGGTTCCGGTCTCTCTGATTGGTGCCTTTTTCTTCATGCTGCTTTTCGGCATGTCTATCAACTTGATTACTTTATTCGCATTGGTGCTTGCGATTGGGGTCGTGGTTGACGATGCCATCGTGGTCGTGGAAGCCGTCCACGAGAAAATGCACACGAAACACCTTGGCCCGTATGCCGCGACGAAAGAAGTCGTGCATGAGATCAGTGGGGCGATCATTGCGATCACGCTCGTGATGACCGCGGTGTTCATCCCGGTGACGTTCATTCCGGGTCCGGTCGGTGTGTTCTACCGGCAATTTGCGTTGACGATGGCCGTCTCGATCGTGTTGTCGGGAATCGTCGCCCTAACGCTAACCCCGGTACTGTGCGCAATGATTTTGAAACCTCATGGGCGACAATCGAAACGCGGACTTGTCGGGTTCATCAATCGCGGACTCAACAGAACCGGCCCTAGCATCTCGCGAATACTAAGAGGGTTGATTTGCGTCCTGTTGGGAGCCGCAGTCGGTGCAGGATGCTATTTTCTGTTCCACGTTGAAATCGTTCATGAAATCGTCTCCGAACAATTACCACTTACGGATGAAATTGTTTGGACGATTGTTGGAGTCATCTCGCTACTTGCCATTCTCTCGTTTCGAGCCGTGTTCTCCGGCAGCAATGGCGGTCAGGTCAAACGAGGTCCGCTGGGGATGTTTCTGCATGTATTCGATCGCGGTGTTGAGAAAGTCACCGGTGGATACACCTGGGTTGTCACCGGCATTGTTACTCGCCGAATTCTAACGATTCTCATCATCAGCGGTTTTTGCTATGGCATTATGTTCGTGAACAAAGTCTTGCCGACCGGGTTCATCCCTCAGGAAGATCAAGGCATGATTTATGGGATCGTGCAAACTCCACCGGGATCGACCTTGGAGTACACGAACGCGAAGTGTCACGAACTGCAAGCGATTTGTAAGGAGATGGATGAGATTATTTCGGTCTCTTCTATCGCCGGTTACGAAGTCCTAACCGAAGGCCGCGGTTCGAACGCTGGCACATGTCTCATCAACTTGACGCCCTGGCATGAACGGGACAAGACCGCGAAGCAAGTCATCGAAGAACTCGAAGAACGAGGTCGTGCGATCTCAAACATTAAACTGGAATTCTTCGAACCGCCCGCGGTTCCCGGATTCGGTGCGGCTGGTGGATTCTCGCTGAACCTCTTAGACAAGACGAACAGCGGCGACTACCAAGCACTTGGCAAAGTGACCGACGATTTCATGGCCGCACTGGCCGAGCGGAAAGAACTCAAAGGGCTATTTACGTTCTACGCGAGTAGCTATCCGCAATATGAAATCAAGATCGACAACGATGCCGCCATGCAGAAAGGAGTTACCATTCGCGATGCGATGGACAACCTATCGATCGTGATCGGCAGCACCTGGGAACAGGGGTTCGTCCGCTTCGGTCAGTTCTATAAAGTCTATGTGCAATCTAAGCCGGAATACCGCCGCTATCCCGAAGACCTGGAGAACCTGTTCGTGCGGAACGACGAAGGCGAAATGGTTCCCTATTCGGCCTTCATGAAAATCGAGAAGCAACAAGGTCTCAACGAAATCAGTCGCTATAACCTCTATCCGACGGCTCCCATTCAAGGCGCCCCCGCCGCCGGCGTTAGTAGTGGTGAGGCCATCAAAGCGGTCCAGGAAGTTGCGGCGGCAACGCTCCCACGTGGTTATGACATCGACTGGCGTGGTCTCGCCTATGATGAAGCACGAGCCGGGAACACCGCCATGTACATTTTCGTGATCGTGGTCATGTTCGTGTACTTGGTGCTAGTCGGCCAATACGAAAGCTTCCTGCTTCCGTTGCCGGTCATCATTTCGCTGCCGATCGGGTTGTTCGGTTCGTTTCTTTTCCTTAAAGCGATGGGGCTCGCCAACGACGTTTACGCACAGATCGGCCTCGTGATGCTGGTCGGATTGTTGGGCAAAAACGCCATCTTGATTATTGAGTTTGCCGTCCAACGTCGTCGTTCGGGCGTGCCGATCAAAGATGCTGGGATTGAAGGTGCGAAGCTGCGTTTCCGACCGATCATGATGACTTCATTCGCGTTCATCGCCGGTCTGATTCCACTTGTTCGTGCAACCGGTCCGGGGGCGATTGGAAACCGAACCATCGGAACGACGGCGGTGGGCGGGATGTTGATGGGCACTCTGGTCGGGGTGTTCGTCATACCAGGCTTGTATTACCTGTTCGCCAAAATGGCTGACGGGAAGAAGCTAATTCAGGACGAGCACGACGCACCGATCTCCGAGCTTTTTGAGAGCGATGAATAACCATTCCACCGTCGTTTTTCGCGGAAGGCCTCAGTGGTCCAGCGATCGAATTGTAGACCACGGGCGGTACGATCGGCATAATCGTTAAAGACTACCACCAAACACTTTGCACGACCTGCAAATGTCTGCACAAGCCGTACAAAAGCGCGAAATTGAAGGACGGTCAAAACCGTTCCGGTCGATACGATTGTTGCGTAGACCAGCCTCCAAGGCGTTAAGTCGGGATGATGGTTCGGCTGCGAAGTAAGTCAACGAATTGTGCTCCAATTCAGGCCGGATAGATACCGGTTCGTGTCTCAAGGATGAACATGAACTCATCAATCGTACCCATTGCCAAATCGAAACTCGATCGCTTCACTACGTCGGCTGCGATTCTATTTTCTTGCTTGGCAATCTCCTTACCTGGTTGTGTCCCCGCCCTCCGCCCACCACTGCCGGGAACGGAAATTCCGCACGAGTTCGCATTCAACAATCGTCCCGTCTGGTGGAATGGCGAAGCTGGCGAACCGAACGCCGCCCCGGTCGACGCGAAACCGCCAGCGCCAGCTGCCGAGCCGGATCACGCTCCCGATGCTAACGCCCCCGAATCAAATCCGGTCGCTCCAACTGACATCGAATCCCAAGCCATAGAAGAGTCGACAACCGACACGTTCCGGCCTCGAGCTTCCATTGAATTGACCAGCTTGACGGTTCCAGAGAAGAACGACACTCCCTCCGAGAACTCAAGTCCAGCAAGTGAACCGAGCCTGCTCACGGATGGCTCGACGACTGATCTCACATCGGACGACGATCTCGTCGAGGACGAGGAGTCTCCGAAGTCGGCCATTAGCAGTCAAACGGCTCCGGCCCCACTTCCGGCGGAAGTAACAACCCCGACCGAGACGGCCGAAACCGATCCTATATGTGAGGAGAACTCCGCTCGACTCCCGCTGAACCTGTTCTTCGACGACCCCCATTTGATCGGTTTGATTTACCAAGCTTTCGCTGAAAATCAAGAACTTCGGATTCTTGCCGAAGAGATTAACATCGCGAATAACGAAGTCTATGCCCGCAGCGGTGAATACCGACCATTCGTACGGTTGGGTGGGGCCACAGGTGTGGAAAAACCGAGCCGTTTCACACGAGACGGTGCTGTGGAAGAGGAGCTAGAAGTTGCACCCGGACGAGCTTTTCCCGATCCGCTCCCTGACTTCCTCGCAGGGGCGAGTGTCTCTTGGGAGTTGGATGTCTGGAAGAAATTACGAAACGCCCAGAATGCAGCCGGCATGCGATACTTGGCATCGCAAGAGGGTCGAAACTATATCGTGACACGCCTAGTTGCCGAAATTGCTGAGACTTACTACGAGCTACTAGCACTCGACAATCGGCTCCTCACTCTAAAGCAGACAATTCGCATCCAACAAGAAAGTTTGGATGTCGCGAAAGCGAAGAAAGAAGCGGGACGTGGGACGGAACTTGCCGTCCAACGATTCCAGGCCGAGGTCCGTAAAAACGAAAGCGAATTACTAGTCATCAAGCAAGCAATCATCGAGGCCGAGAACAGAATCAATTTTTTGGTCGGCCGCTATCCTCAACCTGTGGAACGTTCGTCGGTCGACTATATCAACCTCAACTTGACTTCTCTAAGTTCCGGCCTGCCGGTCGAACTGCTCATGAACCGAGCAGATATTCGACAAGCCGAACGTGAAGTCGCCGCAGCCGGACTAGATATCAAAGTCGCCCGAGCCCGGTTCTATCCTAGTTTCGATCTTCGAGCGGGTATTGGCCTACAAGCATACAACTTGCGGTACTTATTCACGACGCCTGAATCGCTTATCTATCATGCAGCCTTAGAAATCGCCGGCCCGCTGATCAATCGGCGTGCGATCAAAGCGGACTACTATAGCGCGAATGCTGCACAACTCCAAAAGATCTACGAGTACCAGAAAACGGTCCTTGTCGCTCATATCGAAGTCGTCAATTTTCTCACTAAGGTCGAGAACTATCGGCAAAGTATTGAAGTCAAGAAGCAACAACTAGAGGCGTTGGAAGCATCCGTGGATGCAGCTAACAAACTGTTCCAAAATGCTCGCGCGGAATATGTCGAGGTTCTGTTAGCCCAGCGTGAAATGATGGAAGCCAGGATGGTACTCATCGAGACAAAACAGCAGCAACTTGGCGCTATCGTCAACGCTTACCAAGCACTCGGTGGTGGGGGGTTCGAAGCTGCGTCGTTGCCTTGGTGTCCGCAATAGTATTGATGAAATCTGGATCAAGCAGGTTCCAAGTCTAATATGCGAATGATCCGAAGGCCGAATGCTTAGCGAACCGCTCAGGGCTGAAGACAATATATCGTCATGAGCGACAACGTAAAACCTACTGTTCAATCCAGTTCAGTCCAAATCGACTGATAGGCGTCGAAGCACTCGAAATATGCGAGTAACGCCGCATAGAAATCATGACCACCAAGTGTCGCGCTATCACCGACGACAATTAGCTTTCGTCGCGCTCGAGTCAGGGCGACGTTCATACGCCGAGTGTCTGCTAAGAAACCGATCTCGCCCTTCGAGTTCGAACGGACACAGGAAATCAGTAATGCCTCTTTTTCGCGTCCTTGAAATCCGTCAACGGTATCGATTTCAAGATCTTCATGTATTGATTGTTCGCGTAGCCAACGGACTTGCGCAGCGTAGGGAGCAATGATTGCAATATCCTTTGCCTGAAGTCCCGAGGCAAGAAGTTGTTCGACTTTCCGTAGTACGAAAGCGCCTTCTTGCGGGTTGAGTTTACTAGCTCCATCGGGCTCGATTTCCTCATGCCAATCTGCACCAGCCGAATCGATGAATACGATAGGTGTATCTGTCAAAGGCGTCGCTTGAACGTTTGGCAACCCTTGGAGTGTATGCCTTGCGACCGACTCGTCTGCGTTCAGAGTTCCGTCATAAAATTGCTGCGACGAAAACTCCATGATATGTTCGTGCATGCGGTATTGAACTGTCAGTTGTCGTACGATTGATTGACCCAGGTCTACTATCAATCGTTCTAGCATGCTCGTCGTGAAACCCTCACGGGCAGCTGTCGCCGACAACACAGTAGGAGGCAATTGACAATGATCACCAGCCAGTACAACTCGATCCGCTCTTAGTATAGGAATCCAGCACGCAGGTTCTGTGCTTTGACAAGCCTCATCAATCACTGTCACATCAAAACGTCGATCTCCGAGTAATCCTTCATCAAATACTAGTGTAGTACAGACGACATCGACTCGATCTAGTACCGTCGTCACCGCTTGTTGTTCCAGTAAACGAGCGTCGGCTTTCAGACGCCGCGCTTCACGACGCATCTCCGGCTTCATACCTGGAGCCGGTTTCGCCCGAGTGTAACGCCCGGCTTTTCGAAATAACGAATCTGCCTCACGGAACATCTCACCCGCGACGTCCATCAACTCATGGGCAGCGACTTGGGCATCGAGCGTGTACTGGCGAAGCTGTTCATCGACTCGTGCCGGATGTCCTAGTCGAACGACTTGGCAACGTGATGCGATCAATCGTTCCAGAAGATTGTCGACCGCTATGTTGCTGGGGGCACATGCCAACACCTTTTGGCCCCGCTGCACCGCTTGCAGAATTAACTCGACGACGGTCGTTGTTTTTCCCGTTCCTGGTGGACCGTGAATGATCGCGATATCTTCGGCGGTCAACGCGAAACGAATGGCCTCCTGTTGGGTCGAGTTCAGTGATTCGGACACCTCAACCTCAATTTCTTTTGAGAACCGCGGTTCTCGTTCACCGAACAGAACCTGACGTAGTTGGTCCGTCCGTCCAGATGCCTTCTGAACCGCGTTCAACGCTTTTTCTTGTCGTTTCCGCGTGATTTCATCGGCGGACAGATCAATCCGGTACCGATCGCCTTCGGGCCAATCCGCAGCAGACAACGTGACCGACTCTCGATTCAACGCAATGACGACTCCCCGTGCGGGTTTCTCGTTGGCTGCATCGGATGTGAGCACGATTGGCGAACCGCTTCGCAGACGTGTCCAGGGCAAGCGAAGTGTTCGATTCCGTTTGACGAGTGTCAACAAGGTCTGTCCGCCAACTCCAGAATCGTGCTCGGTGACCACAAGATCGAGAATTGTCTCGCCCGACCGTTCCGCATCCTTCTTGGTCCCGAGTCGTCGTCGTTCGTCGATTCGCTCCGCCTCGGCCTCGGCCTCCATTCTCAGCCATTTCAACAACTGCTGGAAATGCTGTTGGCTATCAGTCACGATGTCGGCTTTCTCAATCTGGTTTGGGTAGGCGGTGGATGCGCAGAATACGCTCACTCGTTTGCGTCTGCAAAGTCGTGCACCCTAGAATTTTGAAATCCGTTATTAGACGTCATCGGACAACGAGCAATTCCATGAAGCATATGTACGCCCTTTTTCTGGCAGGGTGCGTGACCAACGCGTTCGTCACGATCGCTAACGCAGCCACGCCCGCAAGACCTGATACGCCGATTGCTCAGGACTTGATTGATCCGTCCGTTTTTGCCGAGTGGGTGGATGGAGCAGAGCACTCCCTCGATACGAGCAAACGGGAATCTTCCCCGGAGTGGATACTGTGGACGAACGATAAGAACGGACCTCCAGGGCATAGCGGATTGACGTTTGGAACTTCGAAGTCCCCCGGTGCTCGTCACTTGCGAATTGGATTCCATGAAGCCGTCCCGGTTGGGTCCGTCTTGGTTCGAGGTGGTGGAGTCCTGAGCGTCCTTAGGAGCGACGTGGAATATCCTGGCGATCTGAACGACGATGCTCAATGGATTCCTGCTCGTCGTCTTGTCGACGGGGTACCATCGTCTGAGCCGATCCTGGAAACACGTGTGGGTCGCGAGACGCGACAAGGTGTCGGCATTTGGACGTTGCCGCCGAATGTGAAGACACGAGCAATTCGGTTCACACATATGGCGGAACCGGCTGATGAAACGTATGCGGGGCGTGTGGGCGGTGTAATGATTCTGCAAGAGCGGTTGACGAATTTGGCTTCGTTGGCGACTCCGACCGCAACATCGAACCAGAAACACGTTGCAAAAATCATCAATGGCGAAAACGATCAATGGGGCGAGTGGGAGAACATCGAGCATTCGATCGCAGAGACCACGGATCGCCCCGTCGTTTCGGACTCGGACCCCGAATTCATCACACTGACGTGGCCACAGCCGGTCCAGATCGATCGGCTCATTTCGCTTTGGACTGGCTTTGGGGCCGCGGAGGTGGAGGAGTATGTGGGGTCGGAATCCCAGCACCCGCTCGAAGCCGACGATTCCGATTGGCGGTCGGTCGGCATTTTTCGTGGTCTTGAGAATGGTTATCCGGTACAGCTGTGGCCGAACGCGATGGTGTTTCCGACGGCTGTCGAGACACGGGCGATTCGCCTCCGCCTGATTGAACCATCGATTGCACGGCATCCTCACACTGCCAATCGGCCGGCGGGCGGAAAACGCGTTTGGCTTGGAGAATTGCTCGCCTGTCATAATCTGAGCGATGCCCCATTGACGAAGCTGACACCGGCGACAACTTCGGAGACGATCGCCCATGCCCCGATTCCTGTGCGATTCCGATTGCCGGAAGACGGTTTTGTGACGCTTGTGGTCGAAGACAAAACGGGCCAGCGAATTCGCAACTTAGTCTCCGAAACCCAATTTCCCGCTGGTGAAAATGTGGTGTGGTGGGATGGCACCGATGATCTTGGACGCGATGTCGAAGCGGCACAGCATGGTCTCTACAACATTCCCGCCCAACTCGTTTCGCCGGGCAAGTACACGGCTCGTGGTTTGTGGCGAAAGAAGATCGAGCCGTACTATGAGTTCGCGGTTTATGGGTCTGGGTCCCCACCGTGGAGCACGCCCGACCATACCGGGGCTTGGTTGGCCAACCATTCTCCGCCCTCCGCGGCTGTCTTCGTACCAGCTCGAACATCTCCCACTGGCGAACCCGCTGTTTTCTTGGGCTGCTACGTGACAGAAGGGCCAGACGGTTTCGCGTGGGTCGATCTCGATGGCAAGAAACGTGGTGGGCTCAAGTGGATCGGTGGTAATTGGACGGCCGCACCGTTCCTTGGACGTGACACCGGTCCCGATGCATCACCCGATGTTGCCGCCTTTGTTGCCTCGACATGGGAAACCGACAAACGCTCGGGGATCACGGAACTCCGCGTGACAGCACTGCGACGATCCGGTCCTGGTCTCAAACCCGAGCCGGTTGTAACTCATCGACTAAACCATTCGGAGACTGGGACTCACCACCTCGAAGACCTCGGTGGAATCGCAGCGTGGAACGGCGTGATCGTCTGTAGTTTGCGACGAGACAATCAGCTGTTATGGATCGACAGCGCGACCGGCAAGGTCTTAGGAACAGCCGGTGTCGAGAGTCCGAGAGGCGTTTTCTTCGATTCCCGCGGCCGCTTGTTGGTACTGTCCGAAAATCGACTTCTACGGTTTACAGAGGCAATTGATCCAGCCGAATTGTCGCAAGCGGAGACGATCATTTCCCGCGGGCTCGACGATCCGTTCGGTCTCACGCTCGATGCGAAAGACAATGTTTACATCAGCGACCATGGCGATAGTCATCAAGTCAAGTTGTTCACAGGGAGCGGTGAATCGATCCGCGTGATCGGAACACCTGGGAAGCCTCGCGCAGGCAACTACGACGAGATGCACATGAACCATCCGGCTGGTCTGGCAGTCGATTCAAAGGGACACATCTGGGTCACTGAACACGATTATCTTCCCAAACGGGTCAGTGTTTGGACGCAGAATGGTGAACTCGTCAACGCTTTCTACGGTCCCGGCAAATATGGCGGTGGTGGGGTTCTCGACTCGGTTGACCGATCGCTGTTTTATTACGCAGACGAAAACCGCGGATCACTCGAGTTTTCTCTAGATTGGGACACGGGCACTTCGAAACTGAAACGTGTGCTTTACCGGAGCGAGCCGGACTTTCCATTGCCGTTTCGCGCAGCGGCCCCCGAGCAGTCTTTGCATCATCACGGACAGCGATACTTCACCAATTGTTTCAACACGAATCCTGTAGCCGGTCATACAACGGCGTTTCTGTTTCACGATCGTGACGGGCTGGCCCAGCCTGCCGCTGCGATGGGGTTGGCCAATCATTGGGATTTGCTCAAAACGGAACCATTTCACGATCGTTGGCCGGAAGGTATTGATCCGAACTCAGGTGACGTTCACGGGCACGGTGGTCGAAATCAGGCTTTCTTCGCTTGGAGTGACCTCAATGCAGACGCCCAAGTTCAACCGAACGAGGTCTGGATGGAGCAGGCGACAAGCGGTGGAGTCACGGTGATGAACGACCTTTCGTTCTGCATCGCTCGATTGAATGGTCAGGCGGTGCGGTTCGCCCCCGTCAAACTCACCGATGCCGGCATTCCCGTTTACGACCGCTCAAGTCGATTTGTTCTTGCGAGTGCCGTGCAACGACCGGGTTCTTCGGGTGGCGATCAAGTGCTTACTGATGACAGCGATGAAGCTGTAATCACATTGGGAGTCGAACCGTTCCATCAGCATTCACTCAGCGGAACGCGAAACGGGAAGCCGATCTGGAGCTACCCGAATCCGTGGCCTGGTTTACACGCGTCGCACGAAGCCGCCTCACCAAGTTTTCCGGGGCAAGTCATTGGCCCGACCCGGCTGATGGGCGGCTTGTTCACCGTCAAGGGATGCGAAGCCGGTCCGTTATGGGCAGTGAATGCCAACATGGGCAACTTCTATGTATTCACCCGCGATGGTCTGTTTGTGGCGACGGTGTTCGAAGATGTCCGCCAAGGCAAACTTTGGAAGATGCCGGTGGCTAGGCGTGGCATGTCGCTCGATGCGATTTCGCTCCACGACGAGAACTTTTGGCCAACGATCACCAGCACTCCCGAGGGTGATGTGTATGTCGTTGATGGTTCCTACAGTAGCCTCGTACGACTGGAAGGACTGGACACAATCCGCCGCATTGAGCCATTTACTGTCGAAGTTTCGGTCGATCATCTGAATAAAGCCCGCCAGTGGGTACTCGAACGTGAGTCGAAGCGCCAAGCCGAATTTGGACGAAGCATTTTGCATGCCCCCATCTTTCCGGCAAATCACATGCGGACTGACGGACAGGACGGTGATTGGAAGGACGCTGAATGGGTCGACATCGACAAACGTGGCGTGCGGGCCAATTTCAACTCGAACTCCCGCCCCTTTGATGTCAGCGGATCTCTCGCGATTAGCGGCGAGCATTTGCATGCGGCTTGGCGAACAACACAGCGAGATCTGATACGCAACTCAGGCGAAATCCCTCAAGCCCTGTTCAAGACCGGGGGAGGCTTGGATCTCATGCTCGCTACAAATCCCGAGGCCGATCCGCAACGACGATCACCGGTCCCCGGCGATTTCCGACTGTTGGTCACGGAAGTTGATGGCAAGCCACGTGCCGTGCTCTATGAACCCGTTTCGTCCAGAGAGAATTCCGCGAAGGTTCCCTTCAGTTCGCCCTGGCGTACCATCACATTCGACCGCGTGGAAGATGTGAGTGATCAAATCGAATTGGCTAACGATGGACAGGGTTTCTTCGAAGTATCGATTCCGCTGAAAACTCTGGGCTTCGTCCCCTCGGGGGGAATGCGGATGAAAGGTGACATCGGTATTCTCAGGGGGAATGGGACAGAAACGACCGCTCGTTCGTATTGGTCGAACAAGGCCACCGGGATCACGGCCGACGTCCCCAGCGAAGCGGAATTGACACCGCATCTGTGGGGAACAATCGAGTGGGGAACACGATAAGGGCTCAATGATGAATTGCTTACTTGACTGCTACGGTTGCCTTCTTCTTTCGATGGTGGTCATTTGCGGCACACTTCAGGCAGAAGAGGCGGCCCCCAAACCCCATCCAGAAAATCATGCGGTCATGTTGGCCGGTGATTGGTTACCGAACGACCCACACCAGATCGATTACAAGAAATTGCCTCGTGTTCCCGTCGAGCATGCGATGATCAGTGACGTTCGCGACTTTGGTGGTACTCGCGTGCATCAGCATGCCTATCTCGCCCATTATGCTGGTCAATTTTGGGCAATGTGGAGCGATGGTCCCGGACTACCGCATTCGGGGGTATCGGCAGAGCAGCATCGCAACATCGTGCCAGGACACGATCGCCCCGACACTCGGAATTCGTTCGCGACAAGTCAAGACGGCTTACATTGGACAAAACCTGCCGATCTGACCGGCCCGCCGAGAATCGACGGTTACGGTTGGATCGCTCGCGGATTTTGGGAACGCAACGGAGATCTGCTCGCACTTTCGAGCCATTTCAATGCCCCTGGTTATGCCGGTCGCGGACTGAGCCTGGAAGCGTTTCGCTGGAATGGAAAAAGATGGTTGTCCCACGGAACAGTGCTTGATGATTCCATGAACAACTTTCCTCCCAAACGTCTTCCCTCGGGCGAATGGATGATGACCCGTCGCGATCACCGCAGACAGGTCTCGGTGATGATTGGTGGAACGAAAGCTTTCGATAATTGGCAAATTCGCCCGTTAGCCGCGTACGACGGTCATGGCCGTCCAGAAGAACCGTACTGGTACATTCTTCCCGATCAAAAAACGATCGTCGGACTAATTCGTGACAACGGCGGGTCGAAGTTTCTCCTCCGCACATTCTCCCGAGATAACGGCAGATCGTGGAGTGAAATTCAACAGACGAATTTCCCAGACGCCACCAGCAAGTTCTTCGTGCATCGCACTAGTCGCGGATATTATGTGATGGTCTCTAACTCGAACCCACGCAAGCGGGACCCGCTCACATTGGCTGTGAGTCAGGACGGGTTGGTCTTCACCAAGCTCTTTTGGTTAGTTGGCGATCGTCACATCGATTACCCCCACATCATTGAACACGACGGGCATCTACTCATTGCCTTCTCTGGCGCTAAACAAACGATGGAGGTTGTGAAAGTCTCGCTTGATGAGTTAGAGCGTATGACGATGCCGAACTCCGTCGAACTCGATCGACATCTCCCCGCAGTCGAACAGGTCTCTCAACAACCGCCACCCGCGTGGATCGATCTCGGCGAAGAGGGACAAACACTTTACGCGACCGCAGAACTAACCGTTCCGAAAAAGGGGTTACGAACCGACTTTGCCTTAGCGACTGCGAGCGGAGAGAAACGGGTGCTCATCGGTATTGACGATCAGTCACGACTCACCGCGACACTCTTTCGCGAAACGGTAACCGGCCCCCAGTTGAGGCCCGGTCATCGACGTTCGGTGCTGGTTCGATTGGAAAGCTATCGGAGTCGTCCTGATAAATTGTTCGTGCAACTTGCTCCACCACGGAGAATCCCCGCAGAGCCAGATCAATGGACGGTGATCAACGCGAAAGGTCGGAGTGCCGCCGATTTGTCAAAGGTGATCGTGTCTCAGGACGCTGTTCCCTCTGCCGGCTTCGAAAACATCCGAGTGGCACCAACATACGACGGTCTCGCAACGGCGAAGATCCTTACAAATGGCTCGGCCAAATGATCCTTGCAGTATGGCAGGCGGGGATGAAAAATATTCGCCCCGCAATTGCCGTTGCGACTCGCAAACCCGAGGAAGACATCCGAATCCGACGTGCGAATTGAGGCGATTCTGCTAAGATCAAGCACCGAGAACACAGTATTTTCGATACCAGAGAGACCAAATCTCGGGTTTTAGCGATCGTCGACTTCATGGGATGTCGGCAGTCGGCCGAATTACCGGGAAAGTATGTCGACGAGAGTCAACTGTGGACTGTTCGAGTTGGACAGGGCTAGGATTATGGCTGAATTCGACCCTTACGGTAACACCCATCGTTTTGGGGAGCAGGAGGACGATCCGACAGATCGAGATCCGGCCCCGTCGTATCGTGATGGCGAAATCCCGAAACAAATTGGACGTTACCCGGTCGAACGAGTTTTAGGGAAGGGAGGCTTTGGCATTGTCTTCCTCGCTCGGGATCTTCAGCTGGATCGATTGGTCGCAATCAAGGTTCCGCATGCGAAGTGGTTCCAAGATCACACCACTGCCGACCAATATCTCATCG
This sequence comes from Thalassoroseus sp., assembly GCF_984380535.1. NCBI lineage: Bacteria > Pseudomonadati > Planctomycetota > Planctomycetia > Planctomycetales > Planctomycetaceae > Thalassoroseus > Thalassoroseus sp. The sequence continues at coordinate 280,493 of NZ_CFHRBF010000003.1, read as the reverse complement.
AAGCTCGTACCCTTGCCAAACTCGATCATCCGAATATTGTTCCCGTCTACGACTACGGGAGCACCACGTCGTTTCCCTGTTTCGTCGTTTCAAAATACATCGAAGGCTCTGACCTTTTGCAGCGGTTGGGACAAAAACCCTTTGATATTCGGTCGACCATTTCGCTAACTGCGACGCTCGCCGAAGCACTGCACCACGCACATTTGAAAGGTATCGTCCATAGAGACGTGAAGCCGGCCAACATCTTGCTCGATCATCGCGGTACGCCGTTCATCGCAGATTTTGGCCTGGCCCTTCGCGAAGAAGAACCACGACCTGGTTCGGACAATGTCGGAACGCCGGCTTATATGTCGCCGGAACAGGCTCGAGGCGAAGGTCATCGGGTTGATGGTCGAAGCGACATCTACAGTCTCGGAGCCGTGTTCTACGAGCTGCTCACCGGACGACGAACATTCTCTGCCAAATCCGAAAGTATCCTTCTCAAGAAAATTTCCGCGGATGAACCCCGACCGCCGCGTCAAATCAACGATTCGATTCCCAAGGAGATCGAGCGGATCTGCATGCGTGCCCTCTCGCCACGAGCTTCAGAGCGTTATTCGACAGCCCTCGACTTAGCGAACGATTTGCGAGAATGCACTGCCGATGTCGCGAACTTCGCACTTCCGATCCGAGAGTCGCAGTCCGCGGTGACCACACCGTTTCGTCGGGCGATCCGTGTGATTCCCAAAGGGTTACGGTCCTTCGAAAAACACGATGCCGACTTCTTCCAAGAACTCCTTCCCGGTCCCCGTGACCGTGACGGCCTACCCGAGAGTATTCGATTTTGGAAGACCCGCATCGAAGAAACCGACACCGATCGCACGTTTTCCGTGGGCCTGATTTATGGTCCATCCGGGTGTGGCAAGTCATCTTTTGTCCGTGCGGGTCTTTTGCCGATCCTGAAACCCGGCATTCCCTATGTCTATGTGGAGGCGTCGGCAGAGGGTACGGAATCGCGGTTGTTGTTGGTATTGCGGAAACGATTTCCCGATATCGATCAAAGTCTCGATTTGAAGGCGACCTTGTCTCTATTGAGACGACAACGTGTCCGCCAAGGCAGTCAGAAACTGTTGATTGTCATCGATCAATTCGAGCAATGGCTTCATGGAAAAAATGTCAAATCGAACACCGAATTGGTGCAGGCACTGCGTCAATGCGATGGCGGTCATCTACAGTGTTTACTCCTGATCCGTGATGACTTTTGGCTTGCTGTCAGCCGGTTTCTGCGGGAATTGGAAATTCAACTCGTCGATGGCCACAATGTTGCATTGGCGGACCTGTTTGACGTTGACCATGCCCAGCATGTGTTGGCTGCATTCGGCCGGGCATTTCAAAAGCTTCCCGAATACCCCGCCGAATTGTCTGCCGACCAGAAAGAGTTCCTCCAACAGGCAGTCAACACATTGGCTGAAGATGGGAAGGTCATGTGTGTCCGCATTTCCCTATTTGCGGAAATGGTCAAAGGTCGCCCGTGGACACCTTCCACACTACAAGAAGTCGGCGGTGCCGATGGTGTGGGCGTTGCGTTTCTCGAGCAAACACTAAGTTCCCCACTGGCACCACCGCAACATCGATTTCACAGCCAAGCGGCTCAAGCGGTACTCAAGCATTTGTTGCCCAGAGCGGGGCAGGACATCAAAGGCCAAATGAAATCGCTGGAAGAACTTCGTGTTGTCTCCGGCTATGCAAATCGAACCAAAGACTTCAACAGCCTCATCAGAATTCTCGATGCAGAACTTCGCTTGATCACACCGACTGATCCTGAAGGCTCAAGCGTCAGCACCGAAACGAACACGTCGCAACAGGTCGCTGGTGTCGATGAGTTCGAGTCGACCACGGAAACAGGGGCACGACGTTATTACCAGTTAACTCACGATTACCTGGTTCCCGCATTACGTCAGTGGCTCACGCGGAAGCAGCGTGAAACACGTCGCGGACGTGCTGAACTCCTACTCGAAGATCGTTCGGCGACGTGGAATCGTCATCCCGAGATGCGGCAACTACCGACGCTTCGGGAATATTGGACGATCGTCACCCGGACTTCCCGGCGAACTTGGACCAATGCCGAACGCCGGATGATGGCAGTTGCAGCCAAGCGACATCGGCTTCGTTGTCTTTTGTTTTGCGTCGGTGCCTTGGTCGTCGTCGGTGGCACCATGACGGCTCGTTGGCACTTCTTGAACACCCAAGAGCAACTTCGAACTGATGGCCTAATCGATCAATTGCTAACATCCGAACTTTCAGAACTGCCGGAAATCGCCGCCGCGATTCAACAAGAAACCACTTCTGGACTCATTCGTTTGCAAAGGATTGCTGACGACCCGTCTACATCCCCGTCCGATCGGCTGCGTGCGAATTACGTTCTCGCCGATGTCGCCGGAGAACGGGCCCGCCGTTTGGTCGAACAGAGTTTGCATGCTGATCTCGGGACGCTCGCGGTAGTCAGGCAACGAATCGCTCCGTACGCGGAGTCACATGCCAAAACTCTGTGGTGGAATCTTCGGAATGAAGATGCTGACCGAGAGTCGCAGGTGCGATCGGCAATTTTATTGGCGATTGCCGATCCTAATTCCGCGGATTGGGAAGAAATCGCTCCAACGGTTGTCGATGCATTGCTCACGGAAAACGTCTTGCAGATTGACAACTATGTCGAGATGCTCAAACCAGTCGCGAACGTGCTGACGCCGGCACTTCGCAAGCGATATTTAGAAACCTCGATCGAATCGGTCGAGCATGCCAACGTCGCTCGCGCATTAGCCCGCATGGCGGATCCGGAAACTCTATCCGAGCTGATACTATTGGCCGAGTCGAGTGAGTTTCCCGTGCTCTTCGCGGGACTTCCACGAGATTCCGAAGTCGCGGTCGAGACCTTCAAACATGCTATCACTAAGGAAGACAAGACATCCAAAGGGACACGACGACGGCGAAATGCCACTGTCGCATTGTTGCAGATGGAGCACGGAGAACCGGTGGAAGCCGTGTTATCAACAGCAGCAGACCCCACCGCGCGGACTGAGCTGATTCTCGAAATGCCGGAATACGGGGTGTCTCCGGAAACCGTTCTGCAGGGGATCGAAAAGTCTGACGATCCGGCGACTCGGCAGGCTCTGCTTCTTAGCTTGAACGGCTATCGCGGCTGGAAGATTTCGCCGCAAGTCGAACAACAACTTCGTGACCTGCTCAACGACCTGATCCATAATGCTGAAAGCCCGGCAGAACGTAGCGCCGCCGGATGGTTGCTGCGAAACCGTTTGGACGAGTCTGACGTTCGATCGGTTTACAACGAGTTGGCCGCTCCCGGTCCTCCTAGTTATGGCCAACTCATGCGGTATGGCTGGTGGGTGAATTCTCTTGGTCATGTGATGTCAGTAATACCTGGGCCGAACGTCGTCACGGTTCACACGGACGCCCCAGAACAAGAAAATGACGAATCGCCAAGTCAGGTTACGATTCCATATTCTTTCGCTGTCAGTGCTCACGAAGTGACAATTGAGCAATATCGAAGATTCCGACCAAATTCTAGTTATGCGAGTGACGTCGCCAAGTCGCTGCATTGCCCCGCTAATAAGGTCTCCCTTATCGATGCAATGCAGTATTGCCGCTGGTTAAGTGAGCAAGAGAAAATTCCCGAAGACGAGATGTGTTACCCGCCTGTCGATCAGATCGAGATGACTCATGCCAAAATGTCAAACGAGCAACTCACAAAAACTGGTTATCGTTTACTGACGGAACATGAATGGGAATGTGCATGTCGCGCCGGCTCGGACACCGGATGGTACTTTGGCAGCGACGAACAAAAAGTGCACAACTTCGCCTGGTCTGGTTACAACTCCAAAGGATTGCTACACCCGGTCGGTCAGTTGATGCCCAACGCGTGGGGACTCTTCGACATTGCAGGGAATGTTGCCGAGTGGTGTCACGTTAGCGAGCCTCATACCGATATCGTGCTAAGAGGGGGGAATTTCAAAAGCCCCGCCACTCATCTTCGCTCAGACCGCCGTTACCCACAATCAGCCACTGGGTACAGTTTCACCGGGTTCCGAGTTGCCCGCACCGTTGCTCTCGAGGCACCCCAACTTCACGAGCTAACCACCCCAGAATAGTTTTCGTCGAAATTAGACAACAACGTGTGTCCATACGTTTGCAATCTTTCAGAGTGAACGCATAATGTGCTCACGCGCCGGTGAAATTCATGATGAAGCAACTGGAGAAACTATGGCAACACTGACGACGCTGATCCTCCTCGTGCTAATCGTACTCTTGGGGTGTATCATTCGGCTTCTGGTCGACGTCCGTGCTCTGCGGTCGGAGTTGTTACCGGATATCCGGTCAGTCTTGCTGCAAATTTCAACCTCACTCGGCCGCCGCCCGACGGCATGGGCTGCTGACGACCATCATCAAGGTCTGCCTCACGGGGCGGATGGAAAATTCCGCGGTGGGTGCTTTCTAATCTGGGAATGGCAAGACGAATCATGGAAGCCAATTGATTTGCCAGCCGGAGTTTCCCCCGGACCACCACCGCCCTACACGGGAGCATTTCCCGGTGATATTTCGAAGACCTGGGTAGTCCTCCAACCCAAATGACCGCCCCTTCGCGTCGTCCCGATGATTGTGAATATCGTCAACTCGATTCTGATCGCTACGGTCCTCAGTGGCAGTGTCGACTAGTGACCGAGTTGGTTGATGGTGCGTCGCCAAGCGACTCCCGCGTGAATACGCAGATTTGCGAATCATGCTGTGCCGAGCCGCTTCCGATCGGTCCACAATTGAATCCCGTTGTGGCTGCACTCGTCTATTCCGCCGCCAATCGGGTTCGACATCGCATAGCGGCAGGGTGTCCCACCCAAGCTCCGCTGCAGCAAACCATACGGTTCGCTCAGCGTTTCTTGAGAGACGCTGACGAACAACAATTGCAAGCAACAGATTTCGATCAGGCTGCCAAAGTCAATCAGCAATTCACCCACAGTCGCAATCGACGCCGATGGTTTTCTCGTTTGTCGACACCCCGTATCGGCTTGATCGGACCGGATCGAGGATACGGTCTCGCCCATCAATGTCGCGACATCGCTCAACATCTTGGTATCGATCGCTGGTTGATTCCCGGAGGCAGACACCACTCGGGCGAGTATTCCTGCCGACAAGACTGGATCGATCATGAGGTCTTAGACTCGGAAGTAGAAGCCTGGCTTGATGGACTTGATGCAGTGTTGTTTATCGAACGTCCATACTTTCCGAAAATCCTGATGACAGCCCAGCGGATGGGCGTACGCGTAATTTGTGTACCAAACTGGGAGTGGATTCAGCCGAGTTTGGATTGGGTCGCAAACGTGGATCTCATGCTCTGTCCCACGCAGCACACTTCGCATATGCTCGCTCAGTGGAAGCAGCGTTACCGGTTCGACTGGACCGTCGCGTGTCTGCCCTGGCCCATCGATACGCGTCGTATTCCGTTTCGGTTGCGTCGTGAATGTCGCCGATTTGTCTACGTTCATGGGTCCGGCGGGGCTCGTGGAGTATGGTGCAGCGAGCCGGAGACGACTGTGCGACGAAAAGGCCTCAAAGTGCTTTTGGCCGCTGCTGAAAGAGCACCAGAAATCAACGTAATCGTCTACGCCGCGAGTCAACAAGTTCCTCGCCTACCGCCGAACGTTGAGCTGCGTCCACCGCCAATCGACAATCGACTACTCTACTGCGAAGGCGATGTGTGTGTGCAACCAAGTCTTTGGGAAGGACTTGGGCTTCCGCTGTTGGAATGTCAAGCAGCTGGGATGCCGTTGATCACGACCGATGTGCCTCCGATGAACGAACACAATCCGATGGCCCGAATACCGGCAAAAAGCGAAGCCCTACGAATCGGTAACGATCTTTGTATTCCTGCAGCCCGCATCGATCCGTCTCGGCTGGCGACTGTCCTTCAATCAGTTCATGGCCAAGACATTTCAGCGGCTAGCCGCCGAGCGCGAAGGTTCGCAACGAGAGAGCATAGCTGGCGTATTCGCAAACCTCAGATTCTCAAATGGATTCGGCAAACAATCACCCACAGAGAAACCCGTTGAGCGGTCACGGTCGTTCGCGAAAGACTTCCCATGCCCCGAAAAGCTAAGCTTGTACTGCCGACCGTCGAGACTTGCCGCTGGCGTTCCGTGCAAGGGGACAACGTCCAATGCGGCTTGGTCAGTTCGATGCTCGGTCCTGCCGCATCACGAGTCACTGAGCAAATCTGCCGTGCGTGTTGTGATTCGTTCCCACCGTGTGAACGGAAATTGAACCCGGTCGTTGCGAGCGTCTTGTTTCGCGAAGCGGGAGCCATCGAAGCTGCCGGAGGAACATCCGAATGTCGTCTCGAAGTCGCTCATAGCGTCCGACAGCGTGCAAGCGGCTCTGTGAATATCGTGCACCCGACTGCCTTCCGTCTGACACCAGCCAGAGTGAGTCAAAGCTGCTGTTGGAAAGGCAATACCAAGCTGTCCGCGAAATCTGTTTCAACCAACGGCCGATCAAACAGTGCGACTGATCCGAAAGATTTAGAGACGCTTTACGAATGTAATCATCCGAATCATCAGTACGCCAGCGAGTCGCGTTGTCGCATGTGTCGCGATTGGTTAAAGCAGCCGCCAATTTCGCGAATGTTATCACTGGAAGAACTTGTTCCACGCCCTAAGAAACGTTGTGGCCCCAAAGTCCGAAAATGGGGTGTTGGTGTTACCACCGCTCCGCGACGGGATCCGACCTTGGAACTCACACTCGATTCACTTGTGCGCGCGGGTTGGGACGACATTCGGCTATTTCTCGACGGGACGTTGGCCCCTCCCAAACGTTATGAGCATCTGCCAGTGACGTGGCGAGAGGATAGCGTCGGGGCGTGGCCAGCTTGGTACATGGCACTTGCGGAATTGATCTTGCACCAGCCAGATGCGGACGCATATCTCATCTTACAAGACGACGCCATCCTGCATGACCGTCACTCTCTTCGGGAATATCTCGAAACGGTTCTTTGGCCAGGAACACGTCCCGGAATCATTTCCTTGTTCTACTCGGGAACGCGAACAGAAAACGGTTGGTTTAATGCTCACGGAAGTTGGAGCTTCAGTGCAACAGCTTTGCTTATTTCTCCCGGGACTGCGCGAGCGTTGCTGTGTGATTCCGAACTGTCACATGCGTGGCTGGCGGCGGCCGGTGGGAATCATATCCCTGTGCCGGAAATGCTTGCCGGTTGGTCGCGTGCCAATCACATTGAAGTGTGGTCGACTTCCCCGAGCCTCTCACAACACGTCGGCAATACTAGCACGATTTGGATGAACGCCGGACTTCGCGCCGGTCGGCGAGCCGCTTGGTTCAGTGGGAGTGTCGAGTCGGAACTTGGTTGTGAAGAATCACTCACGGATTTTCCGGAAGACATTTTTCCCGTCGACGAATCACGACAACCGGAGTACCAGGAACGAATCGAACGTGGACGACAGCGAATGGCAGAATGCTCTGTCGTAGTTTGCGGTTTGTCTCGTGACGTTCGGCAATATCTTCCGCGGACCGCCACCCGTATTGAACGACTAGGCGAAATGTTCGCTGATTACCGTGTATCGCTATTTGAAAATGATTCCACAGATGCCACGGTCGAATTTCTATCCGACTGGTGTCACCGCAACTCGCGTGTGGAATATCTAAGCACGACCAAAGGGCACCGAAAATACGAACGAAGCCGAAGCCTAGAACGGGCTAAGTGGCTCGCATTTTGCCGCAACCAATATCGCGAACTGATTCAACGAAAATATTCAAAGTTCGACTATGTCATTGTCGTCGATACCGATCTAGCCGGTGGTTGGAGCTATGACGGAATCGCGCACACCTTCGGACATGACCAGTGGGACTATGTAGGATCATACGGTTTGGATCGTCGGCTGGACCGTAAACCAGGACGTCCCCCGTTCTTTCACTTCGACACCTGGGCCTACCGTCCCGCGATCGGCATACTCGAGCAAACGCTAGAACATCCGCGAGACTTAGACTTGCCACGAGGCGGACCATTGTTGCCAGTCGAATCCTGTTTTGGGGGGGTGGGCATTTATCGAATGGAATGTATGCTCGCGGCGGAATATGCAGGGGGAGATTGTGAACACGTCATCTTTCATAACCGACTTCGACATGCAGGCTTTTCCCGTCAGTTTTTCAACCCGAGTCAGCTAGTCCTGTACTCGCCTCTTTCATGAAAGGTACAGGGCGTGACGGTCGACACGAGTGAACCCTACAGTTTGATTCAGACAAACTTCGGATTCGTCATTAAGGCGTACAAGCACGACCGTTGTGGTCAAGCGATCGCCCGCTGCGGTGAATTTGAAGGCTGCACCAGTCGGCTCATTAGCACGCTTCTGAAGTCCGGTGATCACTTCGTCGATGGTGGTGCCAACATTGGATACTTTACGCTCCTGGCAACCGAAAACGTTGGGCCGTCCGGTGCCGTCACAACCTTCGAGCCTTCGCCATCGGTTCGCAGACGACTTCAAGAAAACGTCGGACTGATTCCTAACGGTCGCGGGAACGTGACGATCTATCCATTCGCGCTATCCGACGAATGTGGAACCAACCGGTTTTATGAAGGGCCGAGTCATCATACAGGTATTTCCTCGCTAAGACCGATTTCCAAATGCGTCAACGAATATCAAGTGGAAACGCGGTCTTGGGACGACCTTTCTATCGATCGACCTGTGCATGTCGTCAAGCTTGATATCGAAGGAGCTGAAGTCAAAGCGCTTCGAGGTATGCGAGACACATTGCGTCGCTGGCGTCCCGCGGTGATTACAGAAGTGACAGACCGGTTTTTTCGCGAACTAGGAAACGAGGTGGGTGAACTGTTTGAGTTGATGGACGAACTGGGTTATCAAGGTTGGAACTACAGCGGCAACGTTCTGAAACCAATTCGGAACTTCAACGATGCTCCTAACGGGCAATACAACGCCCTGTTTACTCATGAAGACCGGGCCTCGTTGCAGCGACTCTTACGTCGTGGGTATCGCATTGAGAATCGACCTTTCCTCACCTCTATCGATTCACGACCAACGCCATCCGTTTTGTTCTTTTCGATGCATGGTGAATCGACTCTTGAGATCATGGAACTCTGTCAATCAGCCGGCATCCCGTTCGATGTCGGGCCGCCCAATAGCCGACTGGTCGGTACAACCATGACCAAAGCGGAGCAACGTCGACTGGCGAAACTCGGTGTTGGTCTCCCCGACGATGCCGCTATCAAGCAACGACTTCGCCAAAACGTCTATGGAGCAGTGATCGTCACGACTGATCTCCAAGTCAAGAAGTTCGAAGAACATGTCAGACGATTCAATCTGCATGTCCCTTTAATCGTACGACATGGCAACAACATCTTTGACGCGTTCAAACGTCTCAAGGTGAGGCATTTCCTGGGTCCCAGTCGCCGGGGACTGGCAAAGATGGCCCATTGCAATACGTTTCAAACTCGTAAGCTTTTGAATTGGAGTGGTTTGCCACCGGCACCACGCGACCCTAGTAAACGCAGCGGGTTCGCGGCATACATTCACCATCTTCAGCGGGTATGGCCGGATGCGTGGTCGCGAGTACAAGCAATCAACCAGGAAACTGCTCCGTTGCGTATCAAGGTTTACGGAAAAGGGAACCCGGATGGTACCACACCCGATTTACCTTCAATGGCTCGTACGCGGGCGACCGTTCACATCAAAGACAAGGGAATCAGTTGCTTTGCGATCCTGCGATCAATGGCAATGGGAACCCCTGTAGTCACCGATCGGCTGACATGTGAACGAACTTTTCTCGAGGATCTCGACGGTATCTTTATTGGTGATAACACCACCGAGATTGCCCGTGAATTGCGACGCCTCGAAGAAGACGATGATTACTGGTTAAGTCGCAGTTGCGAAACTTTGAGCGCTGCCCGCCGGCAGTTCACAAGCGACCGCGAGCTTGCGGAGGGGTTCCTCCGATTTATTCATCTCGCAATCGCCCAGAACTAGGGCCGGTTGCAACTGATCGGAACGACTTTGATCTCGGGGGCGTTGGAAATCACAAACATTCTGTTTCCAACGCAGTCCCGACAGACCTCAATACAGTCTATTCTGCCAGTAGGCGATTCCGAAGTTATCCTCGATTCACAACCTACTGTGGAGTGTAGCCAGGAATCACCGGATCGACGGGTTCGGCGACTGTCACATCATGACTCATGATCAACTCCTCGCCGGTAAAGTAGGTGTGGACTTCAGGGATCAGAAGGTTGTAAGTTTTTTCTTCACCATCGTCTTCGAGGCTTTGGATCTCCACCGGTCCTGAAACACCGTGGAACTGTTGGCCGGGAATAACGTCGCGAAGTTTCGTCCAACCTTGTCCAGAAACCCAAAACGTGTGCCCGCCGGTTGCCCGGATCGAACCGAATGATGTGACGACCTTCATCACAGGCTCGGCTTCACGCACTGTTGTCCGTTGCACAGGTTGATAGGTCAACTCACCGGTTTGCGGATCTTTTGCGAGAACCAAATCACCGAGTTCGACAGCCTCGACGGGCACCGGGCCGCGATCGGTCCAGATCGGTGTGCCGGCTACAAGACACTCGCATGGACGCTGAGTCGAGCTTGAACTCGATGGATTCTGCAAGGACTGTTTGATAGCCTGCCGCGTCGGATTCCGAACCGAAACCTCTGCGACATAGCGTTCTTCGTAGCGTTGGTATTGAGTTTCCTTTTCACCTTCGTCCATCTGATTATAATCGCTCCACCACTGCCACCAGGTGGCTGGCTCGGCGGGGAGTCGGTTGCCGGTGGCGCTAGCCAATACCTCGCACACACGCGAATTCCAAGCTTCGGTCTGACGGTTTTCAGCATCGACCGCACGTTGGGTTTCGGCCGCCCGAATTCGGGCATCTAACGTTGAGTTCAAATTCGCCCGCGCAATTCGTGCCTGATCATCTTGCGAGTCCCCACGAGGTGTGAACCTCCGCTGTCCGACCGCGACCACGTAGTTCGATCGTGTTTTATCAATGACTTGGTGAGCCGTCTGCGTTTCGCGTGTGAACTGTTCGAGTAAATGCACGCCGCGAGAACCAAGGACCAAACGAACTTCTGCTGCAATCGGTGTGCGGAGGGTTGCAACTAATTCCGGCACGTAGGCCCCATAGGGACGGGACCGCAATTCTTTTGCCGCTTCCGCACGTACGACTTTCCATGGCGAGAGGACAGCCACACGTGCCAAGGCGTCGGCTGCTCGGTGCGAGGGGAACTGACCTAGAATATCGACCAGAATCCGGCCGGCTTCCAACCCTGCCTGACCGAGTACGATCTCTAAGGCTGGCAATGCTTCAATTTCGGAAATGGCCTTAAGGTCCGCGATGGCCTGCTTTCGGAGTCCGGAACGTCGACTGTTCAATTGCAGGACCAAAGTTTGAATTTTCGGTCGCCAATACGTCAGGTGTTTTTCGTATTCCCGTCGGAGTTCTTGAAGCTCATCGATCTCGGCCTGAGTCCGCCATTCACCTTCGACCATTTGAAATCCCAACCGTGATCGAAGTTCGGGATCGTTAGGATTATCTGACAATTCCAAGGATGCAATCAGGTGTGCTTTTTCGCGATCGGGTAGTTTCGCCGATCGACACCAATTGGCCAACTCCAACTGCGCTTCCTTCGTTTTTCCGTACCACCCACGAATGTTGCGATACTCGGCAATTGCGTCATCCGCTGCGAGTTGATCGGGCAGTTCAGAAAAAGAGATCCATTCGCCATCGCGTTCAACTTGCCCCAGTTGCCAGCGGGCAAGCTTCAGATCGGGGTCTTCTTGAATTGCTGCATTCAATCGCTGCTGGCGAATCGCTGGCAATCCTTCAATTTCTGCCTGGAACGCTTCCTGAAGATATTCCCCGGCGGGTCCGGTCTTATCCACTTTTTCTGGATTGGCAGCATCTGCAACATGGGCAGCCACTGCAATCATAAGCATGGGAATGAGAGAACGCATCTGCATGTCAGCTTCTCCTTTGATAGTTCAGCAGGATTGGGGATGTCCATGATGCTATTGGTTCGCGTCGAAATCTTTGTCAACTTCTGCAATCAAACGGTTCAATTCTTCTTCCGCATCGAGTTTGAAATAGCTTGGAACTTGATACAGACGTCGTTTGAGTTTCGTTTCCAGTGTTTGGAAATCTTGTTTACCGATCTTGTCAGTTTCCTTCGCAACGGACTTCTTCCAACGGTCGAGAATTGCTGATTCACGGGTAATTTTTCCGGTGGCCTGCTGATAACGCAGTTGCACGGCTGCCTGTCGCGCAGCAATTTGTCTGCCTTGGGAAACGATCGCCGCTGCACGTTGCTCGAGCGCTTGATACTGCTGCTGGTATTGAAGAAGTTCCCGCCGAAGTTCAATCAAGCCCGCTTGCTGATCAGCCTGAACACCTCGGATGCCTCGTACGCCAAGCTGGGTCTGATAACGACCCACGGAGTACTGCGTTTGTTGTATCAACTGAGATATCAGTTGTGCTGCCCGGCTGAGGGTATCGTATTGCTTCTGCAAGTCTTTGAGTTGGTTATCTGCTGCGTCGTGAGATTCCCGGAGCCATTCGTCCCATTGCTCTGTCGTCAACTCGAGGATCTCGGCCTTCTCGTCGATTTCTTCGCCTCGATCATTGAGAACCGAGAGTTCTGTGAGATTCTGCTTTTGCTGAATCGCAGACGCTTGGGCAGCTTCCTTCTTAAGATCCGTTTCCAGTTGCTCCCGGTCCTTCCTCAGTTCAGTTTGGCCTGCTGCGTAAGACATTTTCAGTTCTTTGCCTAGCTTCGATATGAGAGCGGCTTCGAGTCGAGAGCGTTCCTCCGCATGCAACAGACTCACGTGAGGCAACGAAAGAAAGCCCATCATCCGCCCCAACCAAACAGCGGCTTCCCGACGGTCTTGCGGGTTTTGCCAAGTGACTTGTTGGCTGCTTGCGAGTTCCGCGAGCTTAAGGGATTCCTTCCGGAAATCGTCCGTTTGTCGACGAGTCAACCGAGTTTGCAACAAGGCTTTCCAGGCTGGGAGATAGGATGTGTCACGGTCGATCGCCGCTTTGAAGCAAGTCACTGCCCGTTCCGGTTGAACCCGACTAAGCAGTATGAGTCCGTATGCATATTCGGGGATCGGACTGTTCGGCATCGCAATCCGAGCACGAGCGGCCGCGTTAGAGACTTTGCGGAAATCAACCCGACTTCGAAAGCCCTCGTCGCGTAATCCTTGCAGAGCTTTCACGGCCGGCGATGTGGTCTGAGGACCATCGGGGAATGCCTCCGCCCGGGGCACAAATACGATCAATGCAACGAGTACTACATTTTCAATCCTGACACTTGGCATTGAACTCCCCCAATGCACGAGTGCTTGCAAAAAATATCCGTCCATCCGACTCAGCGAGATACCTCAAGCCGGCGCGTCTGTCAGTAAGTGGATCAGGCGACGTACCGGCATCAACGGACCTCGACCGCGTCTTCCCTATCGAAAGATCGGTGTCGTGATTTTTATGGACGGCATGTCCTAAGGCGACATGGAATTGAAACGCATGCCAGCCGTCCACTGTAGAAATGCATCCGACGCGCAGATTCGATCAGCTTTTTCAGAAAAAAACGGTTTTCGACTTGCTTTGGGTTCGGATGCTTAGAGATGACCGATTCGTTTAGGCAAGAATTTCGGTGATGACCTCACCGGCGACATCAGTCAGGCGATAGCTTCGACCGTTGTGGGAGTACGTTAGCCGTTCGTGATCGAGACCTAGAAGATGCAAGACCGTGGCATGGAAATCATTGACGCTCACGCGATTCTCGACCGCTTCATAACCAATTTCATCAGTCTCACCATAGCTGACCCCGCCTTTGATACCGGCACCGGCCATCCATTGTAAGAAGCCTTTCGGGTTGTGATCGCGTCCCTTTCCATTTTGGGAAATCGGCATACGACCAAACTCAGCTCCCCAAATCACAAGCGTGTCTTCGAGAAGCCCGCGGGCTTCAAGATCGCTCAGTAGACCGGCGACAGGCACATCGGTGGCAGCACAATGTTGCGTGTGATTCTCGGCAAGATTGCTATGAGCGTCCCACTCGCCATCGCTGTAAACTTGCACGAATCGGACGCCGCTTTCGACCAGCCTCCGCGCCATCAGGCACTTTGAACCAAACGACTTGGTCCTGGGATCATCGATCCCGTATAGCCGATGTGTGGCCCGCGTTTCTCGGGAAAGGTCAACAACTTCGGTCGCTTCTTGCTGCATGCGGAAGGCCAATTCGAATGATTCCATTCGGTTGGCGAACTCGGCATCACGAGGATGTCGCTGCAGATGTTCGTCATTCAATTTCGCCATCAAATCAAGCTGTGCACGCTGGTCTTGCTGCGTAATTTTCGGTTGCCGTTTGAGGTTGAGAATCGGCGTTCCCTGAGCCCGAAATAGTGTCCCTTGAAACGTCGACGGCAGAAATCCAGAGCCCCAATTGTGCGGACCACCTTTCGCTCCCTGAGTGTTCCCCATGACCACATAGCCGGGCAAACTCTGATTTTCACTGCCCAATCCGTAAGTCACCCATGCGCCGGCGGTCGGGAAACCAGGACGGGGTAGACCACTATTGATCTGATAAATCGCTGGAACATGGTCATTCGATTCGCTGTAGCACGATTTGAGAAACGCCATTTTGTCGACATGTCGAGCGACGTTCGTGTATTTGTCGCAGACCCACTGTCCGCAGTCGCCGTACTGTTTGAAAGAGAACGGCGACTTCATCAATGGCCCGGGATTGCCGAAAAATGCTTGGATACTCGTTTTGGTTCCGTCGCGTTTGTCGAGTTCTGGCTTACGGTCGAACATATCGACGGCACTCGGAGCCCCTTCCATGAAAAGCCAAATCACCGACTTCGCTTTGGCAGGGAAGTGTCCTTGCCTGGGAAGAAGCGACGTGGTTGGCGTTCCTGCCGCGTCCGGTTTCGTTGCCGCGAGTAGGTTTTGCTCGGCCATAAGACCCGCAAGACCAATCATTCCGGCACCGGAACCGGCTCGGCAAAGCCACTCGCGTCGGCTCATGAGATTCGCCACGCGACCACAGGGAAACAATTGAGAATTTCGAGTCGGCACGGTCACTTCCTCAATCGATGTAAATGAATTCGTTCAGTCCGAACAGTGTTTGACAGTAGTCGGCCAACGCTTCTTGACGCGATTCCTTCTCGCCACGCTTGGCACGTGTTGTCGATTGCTTTTCGATAAACTCGATTGAAGCAGCGACTTCCTGTGCGGTCGGCTTCCGGGCAAATGCGGTCTCGAAAGCTAACTCGACTACTGGCGTCAACTCGGGTTGATCCATGTTCGGTTTTCGCGCTTTGTCAGTGATGAGTTCAGCGAAGTCATGAGCGACCGCACGCACAAAACGATCATTCAAAATGACCATTGCCTGCGGAGCTACGGTGGTGTTCTGTCGTAGGGCACAACTTGTCATGAGGTCAGGACGGTCAAACGCTTGAAACATCGGGTAAGGAATCAACCGTTTGTGAAACATGTAGACGCTACGTCGTCGAGTAGAGGCATCGTCTTTTGCGTCCTTCGGGTAGCGTTCGCCTTTGATATTCCGAGCGAGGTTGGCCTCCGGGGCGATGTACGGTTTAAAGCCGGGACCGCCTGATTCCAAATTAAGAGTATTGCTCACTGCGAGCATCGCATCCCGCATAATCTCAGCTTGAAGTCGTTGCGGATTCATTCGCCAAAGCAGGCTGTTACCCGGGTCGATTTCCGGGCCACGCTTGTCGGACGCGTCACGTGTGCTCGCCTGTCGCCACACGGCGCTGTTGAGAATCTCGCGATGTAAGAACTTCACACTCCAACCGTTTTTAACGAATTGAGTGGTCAGGTATTCGAGCAATTGGGGATGGGTAGGGCTGTCCCCACGAACGCCGAAATCGCTTGTCGTACCCACGATGCCTTTGCCAAAGTGATGATGCCAAACTCGGTTCACGAACACGCGTGCCAGAAGTGCTCCACCACCGTGATTTGTATCGGTGATCCAATCCGCAAGCGCACGACGCTGCGACGTGCTCTTCACTTCAGGGTTCTCATGAACCGCCTGTTTCGCCTTCTGCCAATAGTCGCTGGCGTCGACGCCGGACGACAACATCGCCGGAAAACCGATATCGACCTCAATTTCCCGATCATAGAAGTCACTTCGTCGAAACAGCCAAGTTGTGCGACGCTGATTGTCAAAATCCTGAAAGACAAAGGCGTCCTTTCCACTAGGCAATTTCGTGTTTACACGGTCGCCACTGTGAAAGACGCCGAGCAACTGGTAATACTCTTTCGACGAGAACGCATCGTATTTGTGATCGTGACAGCGAGCACAGGCAACAGTAATCCCTAAGAGCCCCGAACCTAATGTCGAAATTATGTCATCCAGTTCGTTATAGCGGTTCATGAGGCGTTCGCTCTCAAGAAACGTATCCGGCAATTTGAACGCAGGTCCGGCGGTCAGAAAGCCAGTCGCAGCAATTGCTGCATCGCTTTTCGGTTCGAACTCATCCCCTGCGATTTGCCAACGCACAAATTGGTCGTAGGGCATGTCGTCGTTCAAGGCTTGAATCACAAAGTCGCGATAGGTATATGCGTGCGGCCGATCCTGGTCGGCTTCCTGTCCATCGCTATCTGCGTAACGAGCCACATCCAACCAATGCCGCCCCCAACGCTCACCGTACCGGGGCGAATCAAGCAGTTCATTCACAAGATTTCGAACAGCCACATCCGGAGCATCATTGTACGCCGCGATGAAATGCTTGATTTGTTCCGGTGTAGGCGGCAAACCAATGACATCAAAATAGAGTCGCCGTACCAACGACCGTGCATCGGCAGGCTGCGACGGACGTAATCCCACATCGTCGAGTCGCTGTCGCACAAATCGGTCGATGGGGCCTTTCGACCATTGATCTTCCGGCTGCCGCGGTGGTGCCTGTACCATTTGAAGGCGTTGGTAAGCCCAATGTTTCTTCGCACGATCCAGTTTCGGATCGACCACGTCTATACCATCTGGCCAAGACGCCCCTTGATCGATCCATGCACGTAACAAATCAACTTGTTCAGAACCGAGGCGAGGTTTGCCTTCCGGCGGCATTACCCGTTGGTCATCCGTTCCAGACACCAATTGAATCAGTAGACTCTCACCGCTCTTTCCAGCCACGATTGCCGGATCACTATCGCCTCCTCGGAATGCCTTGGCCTTCACACCAAGATTCAAGCCGCCCTCTTCTGTCGTGCCGGCATGACACTCGTAGCAATGGGCTCGCAGAATGGGCTGGATATCTCGCTGAAAGTCAACCCGATCGGCATTGATTGGTGACTCCGCTGCCAACAACGGATTCTCCGCCGACGCGACGACTTCTAGCAGTCCCGCGCAAAACACGATGAAAGCGGTATAGCGATATAGCAAAGCCAACGGAGGAACCTCCAGAAATAGTCCCGTTAGGCGAGTGATCGAACACAGAAGCGACCGCATCGCGATTCCCATATCATACTCCCCTGAGACGAACTTGTCTCTGGACGGCAACCGTTTCAGTCCCGAAAATGGATTGGATATATCGCGAACGGATCCAGACCGTACGCAGAGAACGCGAACGCTCCACGAATAAACCCCAGCTGGCCAAACCTGCACAAGAAAACACTGTCCCAGTTGCAGGTGACATCGATACGATTAGTAACCGCGACGCCTTCCTCTCAGTAAAACCAATCCATCCAGTCACATTCCTAGTGGGACTGCGTCTTCAAAGAACTTTTATTGCCATCCCGGTGCGAAAATGAATAACAACACGCCACGAATTCGAGTTTGGTTTTCAACCTCGCTTTGCGCGTTGATTCTCGCTGCGAACTTCAGTTCTGTTCAAGGTGCGGATGGCGAACCGGCGTTGCCGAAGACAATCGGGTTCAACGAACACATCCGGCCGATATTCATCAAGCATTGTACTGCTTGTCATGGAGGGGTGAAGCAAGCTGGTGAAGTCTCGTTTGTCTATCGAGATCAAGTGTTGCCGCCGAACGGATGGATTGTCGAGCCTGGCGATCCGGAATCCTCGTGGTTGCTGGATCGAGTGAAATCTACCGATCCGGAAGAACGAATGCCTCCGCCGGAACATGGTCCCGCCCTGTCTCAATACGAAATTGGTTTGCTAACCCGGTGGATCGAGCAAGGAGCCCACTGGGAGGAACACTGGGCGTTTTCCGCTCCCAAACCGCAAGCCATTCCAACAGTTCAACAAACCGACTGGCCTCTACAACCACTAGACTATTTCGTTCTCAATCGGTTAGAACAACGACAGATCAAACCCGCTCCCAATGCCACGCCAGAACGTTGGCTGCGTCGTGTCACCTTGGACCTGACAGGCTTACCGCCCAGTCTCGAAGCGCGTGCGGCGTTTCTACAGGATCTCAAAACTAATGGTGAGTCAGCCTATGCGAATGTTGTCGATCAGTTGCTGGCTTCTCCCAACTATGGTGAACGCTGGGCGAGTGTCTGGCTCGATCAAGTACGATATGCCGATTCCAAAGGACTTGGTCTCGATGGACCACGCAAGATCTGGAAATACCGTGACTGGGTAATATCCGCGTTCAATGACGATCTTCCTTATGATCAATTTACGATCAAACAGATTGCAGGCGATCTATTGCCTCAGCCGAGTATGGAGGACTACATCGCGACCGCTGCCCATCGACTGACTCAAAGCAATGAGGAAGGTGGCACCGACGACGAGGAATTCCGCGTCGCAGCGGTCCTTGATCGCGTCAGCACCACTTGGCAAACTTGGCAGGGAGTGACTTTTGGATGTGTGCAATGTCACAGTCACCCTTATGATCCGTTCCGTCACGACGAGTACTACCAGTTCGCTGCCTTCTTCAACAATACTGCAGACTGCGACTTAAACGAAGAATGGCCGACGCTTGCTGTTCCAAACAATATCGAAGACTATTCCAAAGCTAACGAACTTGACCGCCAGATTCATACACTCCGCCAGGAGATTTGGCACGATGAGTTTGCGTTGCTCAATGACGAACATGCCTGGCAACCACTTATAGACCTTGACGCTTCAACAATCAATGCCACGAAAGTTCGTGTCGAGCGTGTTGACGACCACGATGAATTTTACACCGTCGATACAGTGAGCCAAAATACGGACTTCACACTTGAAGCTCCACTCCCCGAGACGCTTCAACAACTCACAGCGATTCGGCTAACGGCAATGCCGTTGTACCCGGACAAAGCGGTCAGCGATTCCGAATGGGGATTTGAACTCTCACACATCGAAGCAAGTTTGCTAGTACCAGATTCCGAGAAGCCCCAGACGATCGATTTGGCACGACTGCTAGTCGATGAGCCTGATAGTTTTCACGATCCACAGCAAAGCTTAAATCCGAAATCAACTGAAGGTTTTTCGACTTACACTCGCATCCATTATCCCCGGCAAACCGCCCTAGTGCTCAAGAAGCCGCTCGAAATTCCCGTGGGGTCCAAGTTGCGAGTGCAACTCAAACATCGTCGGTTTATCTTGGCTTCGTTCGCATTGATAACAAACCGAGGACATCTTGCAGTCAGCGGCAAAAAACAGTTTACGGAACTTGTTACAAGCGAAGACTACAATCAAAAACTAGCAAATCTTGCAGCCTTAGAGAAACAGCGACGGAGTATTCCATCGACAGCGATTCCCATTCTCAAAGAACGACCAGTTCATCTTTCTCGTCCGACTCATGTCTTTGACCGAGGACTATTTCTGACCAAGGCTGACAAGGTAGAACCAGGAACACCAGCGTCGATGCCGCCGTTACCTGAAGACTTGCCAGCAAACCGTTTGGCGTTGGCAAAGTGGATCGTTAGTCCTCAGAATCCTCTGACTGCACGGGTTGCGGTCAATCGTTTTTGGGCTCGTTTGTTCGGAGTTGGACTCGTAGCAACCGAAGAGGATTTCGGATCATCAGGCGAAGCTCCGTCGCACCCCGAACTGCTCGACGACTTAGCTCTCAAGTTCCAGAACGAATTCAATTGGAGTATCAAACAGCTCCTGCGAGAAATCGTCCTGTCGCGAACATATCGGCAAAGTCGTAAAACGCGACCAGAGCTCGAAGAAATCGATTCGCAAAACCGTCTACTTGCACGTGGCCCGCGTCACCGACTTTCTGCCGAGATCGTTCGTGATCAAGCTTTGATGTTTGCAGGGTTGCTAAGTGCAAAACAGTTCGGCCCTCCTGTTCATCCGCCGATTCCTGACGGTGTCTGGAAGCCGTTTTATGGCGGTGACAAGTGGAACACGCCGAAAGTCGGCGACGAGAATCGCTATCGACGGTCGATTTACACTTATGTTAAACGGAGTATTCAATACCCTATGTTTGCGGCATTTGATGCGCCGTCGCGAGAGTTCTGTACGCCACGACGGTTGTCGTCGAATACTCCTTTGCAAGCTCTTATGACACTCAACGACGAATCATTCATCGAATGCACTAGCGGACTAGCCCGTCGAATGCAAAACGCAGGTGCAAAACCAATTGAGCAAATTCGAAAAGGATTTCTCATCGTAACTTGTCGATTGCCGCGAGACTCTGAACTACAGGCCTTACTCGACCTGTATCATCTCGACTCAGAAGCTGATCCCTTATCGCGATTGAATACCGTCGCTAGTGTTTTACTGAACTTAGATGAAGTCCTCACGAAATAGACAGTCATCAGTCTGCGAAGAGATAACAATGAGCAATCAAAACTTACTCCGCGAGTTGCGTTACGAGACTCTATTGAAGTCGACACGGAGGCAGTTCTTGCAGAACTGTACAACCGGGCTCGGGGCACTTTGGCTAGGAGCCCAGGCCTCGGCTTTTGCGTCGACGGGCAATAAGCCGGCGCATCATCCAGCGAATCCACTTAGCCCACTCGATCCGCCATTACCGGCGAAGGCGAAGCGAGTGATCTATTTACATATGATCGGTGCTCCGAGCCAACTCGAGTTATTCGATTACAAACCGGAACTCAAGCGTCTCAATGGCAAAGAGTGTCCTGCGGAGTTTCTTGAGGGGAAGCGGTTTGCGTTTATCAAGGGCATCCCTCAGATGCTAGGACCACAGTATCCTTTCAAACAGCATGGGCAGAGTGGTGCCTGGGTGTCTGATCGTCTTCCGAATTTTGCGAAGCATGTCGACGACGTGTGCTTTATCAAAACCTTGCAGACGGATCAGTTCAATCATGGCCCGGCACAATTGATGGTGCATACGGGGCAGGCACGTATGGGTTCTCCGTCGATTGGCTCTTGGGTGACCTGGGGCTTAGGAACCGAAAACGAAGACTTGCCGGGGTTCATTGTGCTACTTTCCGGAGGACGTCCGCCACGGGCTGGCAATGCACTTTGGAATAGTGGGTTCCTACCATCCGTTTACCAAGGTGTGCAGTGTCGGTCTCAAGGTGACCCCGTCTTGAACATCTCAAACCCTACCGGTGTGACTCGCGAGAAGCGACGAGCCATCTTGGATACGCTTAGCAATCTCAATCGCCAATCGCATGAGGAGTTTGGCGACCCCGAAACGCTGACAAGGATTGCCCAGTACGAAATGGCTTTCCGTATGCAGATGACAGTCCCCGAGGTCATGAATATCAACGACGAACCGGCCCACATTCATGAGATGTACGGTACTCAACCTGGAAAAGAGTCATTCGCGAATAATTGCCTGCTTGCTCGTCGCTTAGCCGAACGTGGTGTACGTTACATCCAGCTGTTCGATTGGGGCTGGGATTCGCATGGGGCTGGCAAGAACGAGGCGTTGAACGAAGGCTTCAAAGATAAGTGTCGACAGATCGATCAACCAATTTCAGCGTTGCTGTCCGATCTTAAACAACGGGATATGTTGAAAGACACACTGGTTGTTTGGAGCGGGGAATTCGGACGCACACCGATGCGAGAGAATCGTGGTGGCAAGGAAATGAAATATATTGGCCGTGATCACAACCCTGAAGCCTTCACACTCTGGATGGCCGGCGGTGGTGTGAAGCCTGGAATGACCTATGGAGAGACAGATCCTGTCGGCTACACAGCGGCAGAGAACCCGGTGCAGCTACGAGACTTTCATGCAACACTGCTTCGTCTTTTGGGCTTCAATCACAACAAATTCAGTGTTCCTTTCCAAGGACTCAACCAAAAGTTGACCGGTGTAAAACCGGCTCATGTGATTGACGATATTATCGCATAGCAGTTCCGACGCCGACCTGAATGGATCGCACTAAGGCTTTGCCTTTTTGGCGAGTGGACGACTAATCAGCATCTTGAGTTTGGACTTAGGTCCAACGAGTTGACGAGCAAGGATATCGTCTTCGGTGAAACGGGCTAAAAGAATCTCGCCGTCTTTCGCTCGATTGCGATCATAAGAAATGTAGATCGTCCCGTCAGGTGCTTGAAAACCATCGGGATAGGAAACGCCGGTTCGCTCATCAAGCATTAGACCGCCTTTCCAAGTCTTGCCATCGTCGTCGCTTAGCCAAGCAGTCAGTTGGCTTCTTCCTTGATGCGTGTCGATCTTCTCGCCGTGTTTCACAAGTAGCAGGCGGCCAGAGGCTAAACGCCGAATGTGAAAACGGGCAACAGGGTGCTTGATGTTTGAAGCCGTTGGCTCCGACCATGTCTTCCCAGCGTCAGTCGATTCTGATTCCATAATCCCAATGCGTGTGCGTGCGAGCATCCAAAGTGAGCCATCTTTCCGCTCCACAATCATGTGCTCGTGCCAGTCGGGCTTCGGAAAAGTCCGCACGCCACGCCGTTCCCACGTATCGCCCTTATCGGTCGATACAAAAACATTCGCACCGCGAAGCGGATCCAGTTCTCGGAAACACCCGCGGAATTCGCGGAACCCGGGTCTTTGATCTAGCGAAATCGGCAACATCCACTCGCCATTGGAGAGCACAGTCGGCTTGTTGAGCGTCACGCCATGCCAGATTCGGCGGGGAGTCGACCAACTGGGGGCGTCATCGTCGGGATTGTTGCAAACGGTCACCCAGACTCCAGCACGTCCGTCAAACATATCCATTGACTGATCGAAAATCAGCCAGAGTCGGCCCTGAGGGTCAGTCCATAAGTTCCCGACGAGTATGCTGCGTTTTGTGGGCAGACTGTCGTCATGCGAATCCAGCACGACACGCGGCTTCGACCAGGTTTCCCCATCGTCATCGCTGGAAGCGAGCACGAAGAATGCATCCGGACTATCACCGCCTGCCACCCAACATGCCCATAACCGACCGCCTGGCGTGCGTTCGGTGCCAATAGTCATGCCATAGTCGAGCTTGTCGTAATCATACTCCGGCAATGGCGAAGTATTGACCTGCGGTGGCACGAGCGCATAGTCGGCAACTTTCTCCATGCGTTCGATTCTAGCAGCTGATTCTTCAGGCGTTTCAGCAATCGCATCTTGTTGCATTTGCCGGGACACTGCGATGAAAATCAATAGCCATGCGAAAATACGGAGGTGTCTCATGCGATGAATCCTAACGCAGTCTCTATGGTGAATTCTTGAGGACAGATGGGCTTACAACTTCATGATCGACATTGCTTCGGCGAACCCCAGGACTAAATAGTATCCACTAAGAGTCACTGGAATTACTGCGACTCAAAAATAAAGCGGGCAAGAATCTTGCCCGCTTTATTGCTAGAACGGAATGCCAATATCTGCCGGCATGAGCAACACGTATCCGCCAACATGGCTCGCAAGATTTTGCATCATCGGAGCCGTGACGGAAACTATCAATCAGTGACCGTGGTGATGGAATGCCGGGTTGTCATGTTTGCCACCGGCTAACAGATAGGCTAGCAAATCCAGAATTTGTTCTTTATCAATCGAGTTCAAAAGACCAACTGGCATGATCGAAACCGGTGAAGTCACCTGATCGATGATTGAGTCTTTCGGAATTGCAATTTCTTTTGGTGGACTACCTGAGAGAAGCGTCAGGGTAGAACCATTTTCAGCAGCGACAACACCGGTTCGTGTGGTGCCGTCTTCAAGTGCCAATACCACCTGCTGAAACTTCTTGTCGATCGTCTTGGACGGTTCAAGAATTTCATGAAGTAGTGCGTTCGCGTTGTGCTTGTACTTTGTGACAGACTCGTCGATGTTCGGTCCCACCGACTGCCCTAGGGCACCGGCATCGCTTTTACTGAGTTGATGGCATTGGGCGCAACCCAGTGATTTGAAAAGTTGCTTGCCTTCCGCAAAGTTCCGATGCGCTGAAACACGTTTGATATCTTCCACAAAGTCCTGGTGTTTCCACTCCGTGATTTTGATCTGCTCTTGTGGATTCTCTGCGAGGAATTTCTTTAAGTCATTCGTAACATAGAGCATTCCACGCATCAGACGATGGTGTCCGGGGAACGAACAAATATAGGGATACGCTCCTTCTTTCGTGGGAGCTGTAAACTCAATGACTTCTTCCTGGCCGAAATCGACGAGCTGACTGTGCCAAAGGATTTCGGAAGACTCAGGGACGAATCCAAGTTCGAAACCTTTCGCGCCTAGAGCAATCGCAGCCAGTCCGACTTCATCAGCTTTGCCAGGATTGACGAGCATGATGTTGTGTGGCATGAAGTCGTAGTTGGCGAAGGTCAGTTTTACCTTCTTGCCAGGTTTGACGGTAAGTTCCGTGACATCGTACCGCATCTTTTCTGTGACGGTGCCGACACGAATCGTGGTCAGTTCGGGCGTGTCGCTCAACACTCCAGACTTTTGTGACTTGGCCAGTGTTGCCTCGGCAATCACGCCACCGCGTAGAGTTTTCTCGACGTTCCGCCAAAAATGCTGCACCGTCTTGGCGGCAATTCTGGCGTGTGGCTCGGGTGAGTTCAGAACCTGGTTGAGCAGCACCCTATCTCGAACGTTGTGTTGCTGGTGCAACCATAGGGCTTCCAAGAAGTGGTGGGCATCTTCCTTGCTCTTGGGATCGAACTGTGCCAACCATTTCTTGGTCGCAGCGATCACTTCGCCGGAATCACGTTCGCTGAGTTCAACTCGCGTGCGATGACGAATACTGTCGACAGGCGATTTCAAGTTGTCGAGCAACGCGGAGATTGGTTCGCCATCGATCGCAACGGGTTTTTGCAGCGGTCGGCCTTTGGCAACCACTCGATAAATCCGGCCATGCTTATGATCGCGGTTGGGATCGCGAACATTGTGTTGCATGTGCCCGATGATGACGTTGTGCCAGTCGCTGAAGTACATCGAGCCGTCTGGGGCGAAAATCGCGTCAGACGGACGGAAGTTTTTGTTGCCGCTCATTAGGAAGCCGCGGGAATGATCTTCCGAGATACTTCCGTCTGCGTTGGTTATTTTGACGGTAAGTTCGTCACCAGCCGGTTCCCCCCAGACTGTTCCGGTCTCTGGATTCCGAGTGAGATCGTAATGCTTAATTCCTAGGAATCCAATCACATTGCAGATGAGGAAATCTCCCTGCATGTCTTCGGGAAAGTGTTCGCTACTGACGACTTCACTAGCCGTCACCGGACGAACTTCCTTCTTGAGCAGTTCGTACATTTTGAAGCCGTTACCTTCGGGCCGAACTTGATAAGCCCGACCGCCGGTTCCGTCTGTGGCGTAATGATATCCCCAATAATCGAACGAAATACCATGCGGGTTCGGCGAATTGGTGGCGTGCATCGAGATCGTGAACCGTCGCGGATCGAAGCGGTACATGGCCGATGCGGTCGACTGCAAAGACGGCCCCCACGGGTGCTCGTGGTTGTGAACCATGAAGACACCGCTCTGCCAATAAATCCCACCATCGGGTCCGTAGATGAGGTTGTTAGCACCGTGGTGCGTATCGGACGTGTCGAGCCCTTGCAGGAGAATCGTCCGTTCGTCGGCGACGTCGTCGCCATCGGTGTCTTTGAGGAACACCAATTCGGATTGGAAGGTGACGATTACTCCACCATTCCAGAACTCGAAGCCAAGCGGATTTTGAACCTTGGCAAACTCGGTGACACGATCTGCGACGCCGTCATTGTCGTCATCGTGGAGGATGATCAAGGCGTCATCCATTTTCTTGAGCGGTTCCCACTTCGGGTAGGTCGGCCAAACAGCCGCCCAGAGTCGCCCTTTGGTATCGAAC
Source organism: Thalassoroseus sp. (assembly GCF_984380535.1). Classification (NCBI taxonomy): domain Bacteria; kingdom Pseudomonadati; phylum Planctomycetota; class Planctomycetia; order Planctomycetales; family Planctomycetaceae; genus Thalassoroseus; species Thalassoroseus sp. Next base: position 254,343 of record NZ_CFHRBF010000003.1, on the reverse strand, counting down.
TGAAGTTGCACCGGATTGACAAGTTGCGGGAACCGGCTTTCGTCGGCAAACAGTTTGACCTCAAAACCGTCCGCCACCGCGATATGTTTGATGACTTCTTCGGCCCCGAGGTAATCCAGTGAACCTTCTTTAACGGCACTGGAGCTTTTGCTTCCACCGCCAACATTGGAAACCACCGGTACGGGTTTGGGAACGTTGCTATCGTCGACCTTTTTCTCATTGCCAACTGCCCGAGCCCAAATGACTTCGTCGCGATTTGCGGTCATGACATCGAGCATGACGAGCTCTGGTTTCAGAACGTCGGCATTGGTTTGACCATCGACGAAACTCAACGTCGACCGGCCACCCCAGATGTCGTTGCCGTCGGAAGCTCGATAACGATTCCACCAGTGGAGATTCTTATCGAGCACAGCCTCGCGGATCGGTTCCAGCGATGGGGAGTTACTGACCGGTTTGCCTAACAGTTTTTGGGCAATGACCTCAGCCAAGAGGCGATTGCCGGTTTCGGAAAGATGGATACCGTTGATGGTCAGCGGCGAATCCGATTGTTCGTAGAGTTCCAGCGATGGATGGAAGAGATCGACAAACTGCACGCCGGCTTTTTCGGCGGCCGACTCGGTAGCTTTGGTGTAAGCGGCGAGTCGCACGTTGTGGGCTTTCCCATCCGGTACGTTGCGATTTCCCGTGTCTTCGTGAGCGATGGGGCTGAACAACACGATCCGCGGGAAATCCTTGCCGTTCGGTTTGGCACCACGGGTTCGTCGCACGAATTCGAGAAGCTGTTTTTCGTATTCGTCGGGTTTGGCATCGAACGATTCGTTGTAACCAAAGAATGCGAAGACGACCGTCGGTTGAACCGTCCGCAAGTACTCAGTCATGGACATCTGACCGGAACTGCGGGGGTAATGGTTGGCCCGATCGCCACTGGCGCTCATATTGCGGAACCGAACTTGCTGACCTTCAAGTTCCGACTGCAAAAACGTTTCCAACCACCCGTCGTGCTGCATGCGGTCAGGCAGTCCGTTACCCAGAATCGAGACGACGTCGCCTTTCTGAAACTTGAAGGGCAGGGGATCCCGATAATCCGCTGGGACTTCCGCCAAATCGGGGGCAGCTGGCTGACTTGGTTGAGAGCTTCGATTGGATCCACCCGCGAGCATCACATCGCCCGCAACTGGCTTACCGGGCTTGCCATCGTAGGTCAGATAATTCAGTTTGCCGGTTTTGGTGTCGATTTCGAGTCCCTGAGGGGCAGCGATATTCGTGGCTTTGAAGACTTCTTTGCGATCTGCATCGAGAAGCGTCAGCGTGAAACCGGCCAACCGTCGTTCAAACCCCGTGCGGTTCCACACACCGACTTTGTCGATGGTCGCAGTTTGACCGAGATCGAGTTCCCACCAGGGATTCTTTTCGCCAGAGTTTGACGTGTGCGTCTGCCCGCCTTTGTTCCAATCCGAATGTTTGTTGCCGTCGATTCCCCGAGAAGCAACTCCTCCTGCGTTCGTGCTGGATTGCTTAGCCTTTCCTTTTGGTGCGATATTCTTTCCATCACTAAACACTTCCACTTCGGCAAGCGTTAGAATTCGACGATTACCGGGAAGCTCAATGCGAACGAACCGAGCTGGCTTTTCGGTGACAACCGGGGCGTTTTTCGTGGTTTCTTTTTTCGTGGCGGCTTTTCGGTTGGTCTTCGGCTTTTCGGACTTCGTGTTGTGGTTGGCAGGAATCGGGCTTTCGAAGCCGGCATACGCCGACGGCTTGATTCCTCTCGCATGACTGCCATTGCCGAAGGTATTGGGTTTAAATGGACCGACGAACGAGATCTCTGCGTCGGGCTCGATCGCGTTTTCCATACCCAGGGCCCAGAAACAACCGTTGACAAGCAAGCGTCGATATCCGTCGTTCAAAATGTCTTCTGGCGTTCCATAGAGCGATGTGAAAACTCGGCCCTCACGCCCTGACGGTGACTTGTAGGTCCGGGTCCACTCGGAAGGCATCGGTGGTTTGGTTTCGTCGACGGGAGAGTCTGGCGTCATACCGTTGAGCGGTTGTGCCATCGTGAGTATTTCGCCGTCAGTCGGTTTACCGACATAACCGCCGGCCTGTACCCAAATATCTTTCACACCTTTGAGAATCGGATGATTTTCTTTGCCGTCGATCACCGAAATCCGAGTGCTCTGCTTGTGATTCCGACCGTAGTGTCCGACCCAAGTTTGACCGAGAACCTGATGCCCAAACCCAAGTTCGTAGTCATCTGTTTTGGCGTCGAACGAGTATTTGCTGAACGGTTCGTCTGACTTCATGCGGAAGGCGTGGGTCGCGGTTCGTAGTCCAACGACCGGGCCGCCACGTTTCAGATAATCGTCGAAGTGCTGCATCTGCTCGACGGGAAAGTTCTGAAAGCGAAGGAAGACGACGGCAAGATCCGCGGAATCCAAAGCGTCCAGGCCAGGCATATTCGAGTTCCCGGCGACAATCTCCCCGGACTCGGGATCGATGTTGAACAACACCGTGCATTTGAAGCCATGATGTTTCGCCAAAATCCGAGCGAGTGCTGGCGACGTTTCTTCGGAACGGTATTCATGATCGCCGGCGAGAAACACGATGTGCTTCCCGTTGCCGACACCACGACCGCCTTCATAAACCAGAGACTGAGTGTCTGCTCCCACTGCTGCGGATGTCAGCAGAAGAGAAGCCAGAAATGCCATGACCAAATGCATTCTTAGACCTTGTTCGTTTGAGTGCTTTTGCATCGAAAATCCGTGTCTCCTGAACTTACGATTCTGATCAGAATTCCCAGTGAGATTGGTGTTCGCAACCAGGAGACAACAGTAGGTTCACAATTGAGTATCTCGGTAAAGTAGGCATCGTATCAAAGATTGGACGGATTGGCTTGTGTACAGGCCATAACTTTTTGTTTGATTCAACCCTCGCTATTTGACGTGAATGCTTCGTCATGCGAACTTGCGTCGAAGCCAGATTTTTCCTCACTGTTAGTGTCCATTATCTGTTTTGCGACCGGAGTTGTCCGAGTGACGACGTTTGGCAAACCGAACCACATCGCGACGTTCGACGAGACCGATCAGTTTGAGCGAGTCCTGCGAAGCGACGACAAGTATGACACCATCCGGGTTTTTCTCGAATGCGCGAAGGGCATCGTCAATCGACTGTTCCGGGAACAATGGAGGTCGAGGCGGAATGCATAAGTCTTCGGCACGTACCAGAGAAGCCACACCAGGGTCGAACAGGTTCGAGCTGATATCTCGATACCGGATAATTCCCACCACTTCGGACTCATCGCCGACCACCGGATACACTAAATCCCGGCTATGTTCGATGAAATCCAAGACGTTCAGAAAGTCGGCGGCTGCGTGGATCGACTGTACATTCTGACGCATCAGATCGCGAACCCTCAGTTCGCCCTGCACACGTGAGGCAAGTGGGTCTTGTCCGAGGGATTGTCGAAAGTGGTTGATCAGATTGCCAATGGTTTCCCGCCACCCTGGACGATCGGGCTGAACCATATGAGCGACGGGTACCTCGCCCGAACGGACAATTGCCAACCGCGTCAGCAGTGGACCTACGATTTCAAAGAAAATGACCGTGCCAACAATGATCGTTTTCAAATGATTCCCAAGTTCCGGATCGCGAGCGGCAGCCACCTGGACAAGTCCGATGGCGGCACCGGCTTGCGCGATGAGTGTTGCCCCGAGCCAATGCTGCACAGACTCCGGTTCGTCTCGAATCCATGCGACCGCACGGACACCGACATATTTCCCTAAACATCGCATCAAGATGTAGGCAACGCCGATCGTCCCGACCGTCTTGAGTGCCGCGAGATCCAACTCCGCTCCCGCTGCCACAAAGAAGAAGACGTACAGCAGCGACGAAATCGGCGACAACCCCGTAACGATTTCCTTGGCCTTTGGCGACGTGTTCGCCAGGGAAACGCCCATTGCCAGAAAGGCCAGCAAATAGGGCATCCCGGCACGTTCACAGAACCCGAGAAGTAGTAAAGCGGTCGTAATCACCGCCAGATTTCGTTGTCGTTCGGCAAGCTGTGTTTCCGCGTAACTGACCAACATCCCGGCTAATACACCGAGTGTCACCGATCCCACCAGATCGATCGCAAGCCATTGCAACCGGCTTGCCACATCGACATCGCCACGACCACCGATCAAACTCCCAGTGACGAACAAGACCTCGAACGCGACAATCGCCACCAAGTTGTTCAATGCGACGAGCAAATAGGTGTAGGCGGTGACCGGTCCGTCTGAGTCGTAGTCTTGCAAGACGACAATCGTTGTCGCCGGTGCGGTTGCTAACGCCAATCCACCGAGCAGCAATGCCGCTTCGAGCGTTTCGCCGATCCAATATGTCCCCAGAGTCACAAGCCCGAACGTACACGTCAGTTCACCCAACGAAAGCGGAGCGGCCGCCCGCATGATCCGTCGGAACGAAACCAATGTGAACCGGCTGCCGATTTGCAGCAAGACGATTGCCAACGCCAAGTTGAGGATTGGTTCCAACTCGTGCACATGCTCATGTGGAATCCAATCCAAGGCTGATGGACCTAACAATAAGCCCATCAGAATGAACAGCGTTACCCTTGGGAGACCGATCCAACCGGCAATCTGGCCACCGATCAATCCCGCTGCCAGCAGGAGTCCGAGGCTCATCGAAAGAGTCAAAGGCTATCCTTTTGCAATCGTTCCGTTTGATGTCGATGAAGAACCGGAAGTTGTTCTTCGAAAGACGCTGGGCAGCGCTAGTTATGGAGAAACATTCTGTACCGTCGTTGACCATCGTGCCAGTCAACAAATCATCATCCTCGATTTTGTCTGAGATTGATCCTTCCGTCACTTCGCAAGGCTTGCAATTCAGCCCCCATTTTGCTCTCCAGCATTGCGCAGGTATCACGCACCGCGAGTTCGGTCAGAGCCTGGTGGAAGAAACAGATCACCGAACATGAGCCTACTCCGCCACTCGTGTGACCTCCTTCTTCGGGCTGACTGAGAACACCACTTTGGCTTGGGGGTCGGCGATGAGCAGGTTTTCTTTCTGCCATGCCAACCCGACTGGCCCCTTGAGCGGTTCCCCAGAAAGCCACTTTTCCGGCGGTTTCCCTGGCTCACACCGCCAAACGGCATCGGCATAGCCATCGCTAATGAAAAGAACGTCTGACGGTCCGAGCAGAAGCTGATTCGCAAACTGAAACGGCCGACCGCTCACGACAACTGTTTGCTGTTTCCCGTCCGCAGACAGCCGTACGACCTGATTTTTTCCGTGGGAAAGCACCCACACCTGATCGTTGTCATCAGTGACGATACAGCGTGGTGCTGCGACCGTGGCGAACTCTTCTGCGTCTCCACCATCACTGGGAATGCGAAAAATTCGGTGAAGTTCCAAGTCGCTCACCAGCAGATTGTCGTCACTGTCGAAGGCGATGGACATTGGGATTCCAATCTGCCCGTTGGTAAGCGGCGTGGCGGTACCGTCATTGTTGATGCGATAGACATCCCGCGTGGCGGAGTCACCCGCAAACACCTGCCCCTTCGAATTGACAGCCACGCATCGCACGGCATTCATCGGGGCCCGAAATTTCTGGGCACCCGCATGAAGTACCTTCAATTCATTCTGGGAAACTTGCCAAATTCCGGGCAGGTAACGGTCGGCCACATAGATATTTCCATCGGCATCCGTGGCGACATCGAGCGGGTATTGCAACTCGGCTGCCGACAATCGACATTCGAACAGACACCCGGAGGCGAAACAGAATCCGAAGAAAATATAGGGCTTTACGCAGGTCACTGGTCCCACCCGGCTCGAATGAGCCAATCGAGTATCGACAGAAGAAGATTTTGGAAATGGCGTCTTCAGAAGAATAACAGTTCTCAATTCGCGACGGCAATCGACTGCTTGCAAATCTTCGGAGGCCAGCCAATACTTGAGCAATGCGTTCGCAACCTTCAATTTCCGATCATCGTCTTGCTCTTCGTTACGTTCGTTCTTTACTTCTCCTGGTCGGTCTCGGCGTCGGTATCGGATGTGCAGATCAACCGTCAGTCGTGGATCAACCAGATTTGGATTTGCCGGCCGGCATCTCTGAATCGGAGTATCGGCGTGCACAGAGTCAGTTCGTCGAGCAGAACCAACGTGAGCCCGAGCGGGCGGATATTTTTGCATTATTAGGCAACCAAGCACTCGCCGAGCAACGGTTCGAGACAGCCCTCGTTAGCTACCACGCGATTCCGACATCGCACCCGACTTACGGAGCATCCACACGCCTGATGGAAGGGCAAGTCCTCCTGAAACTCCATCGAGCGTCGGAAGCCGAACAGTGTCTGCGAGAGTTTTTCTCTGTAGTTGAGCAGGGAAACACCACGTCGGTGCAGGACATCATAACGGCGTATAAGTCGCTCGCGTATCTGCACTCCGTTCAATTACGACTAGAGGACCGCAAACCGGTATTGCTCGCCGCACATGCCGGGGGCCTTGCAGATATTCTTGATTCAAAACAACTCTATTTTCCACATTTGCTTTTGTGGCATACTGCGAATGGTCGTGGACGCCTTGAAGAGTTTCTCGAGGAGACCCCGAGCGATTTTCAACTACAACTTGCAAATGCACGCTATCAGACGATGCAGGGCGAGTTGGATTCTGCATTGCCGAATCTTGAGAGACTACTAGCAGAACATCCTGATAGCCGAGAAGCACTGGCCGCCATCCTAGTATGTTACTACGAACGCAACGATTGGGACTCCTTCAGCACACTAGTCGACCGTTTCCCGGAATTTGATGAAAACGAACCTTGGTCGCTGATGCATATGCGTGCGGAATGGGCGTTTCACAACGAGCAGTGGGAAGACGCGCAGCGATATTACGAAGCCCTATTGCAGGCAGACCCTGCTCATCCCGCAGCACATATGGGGATGGCGCGTGTCTGGAAAGAGCTTGGGCAGGAAGACAAGCAACGGGAAGAACTGAACGATGCCGCCGTCTTGGCAAAGCTCCGAGTAAACATGGTCAACGTCGACGGCCAAAACGCCGAAACAGCCGCCGAGGTTGCTAAGGCCTGTCGAGAAATCGGCTATGCAGAGGCGGCCGTGGCGTTTGATCGTCACGCAAAGCGAATCTCACAAACAAACTCTCAACAATCCACCATAGACCAGCCAAGTACTTCACCAGATCGCTAGTTGCTCGAAGACATGACTATTCACTTTGTGAGACTGTTTCTACTATCCATCCCAATTCTTTGCCTCTGCAGTTGCGAGGCAAATCCGCCTAAACCTAGCGACACGCAAACACTCAAGCAGCCAAAGAAATCAGATCCTGTTGTCGAAGCCGCCTCTCAAGCGACTACAAGATCCAAACCAGAGGGAGAACTTCCCTTCTTTAAGACGGTCGCGGAAGAATCCGGGATCAATTTCCGCCGGAACGATGACATTCGAGGTCTGCACCGAATCTTGGAAGCCAACGGTGGCGGAGTCGCAATGTTCGATTGCGACCATGATGGTTACCTCGATCTATTTTTCACCAACGGTTGTCAACTACCACGAACGGCGGACGACGGTTCGCACGGCGAATTGTTTCACAACCTAGACGGCATGCGGTTTACGTCGATCACGTCTGCTTCAGGACTCGTGCAGAAAGGTTTTGGTTATGGATGTGCTGTTGGAGACTATAACAGCGATGGCTTCGATGACCTTTACGTGACAGCTCTCGGTCCGAATCAGTTGTGGCGGAACAATGGTGACGGCACATTTACAGATGTGACACATGAGGTCGGCGTCGATGTGCCAGCGTGGAGTGCAAGTGCGGCATTTTCGGATCTTAATGGTGATGGCCATCTCGACCTGTACGTGGTCAATTATCTTGATGAATCCGCCGAGTCGCCGCGGCTATGTCCAGCACCCGGTAGTCCTGACGGCTATGTTCAGTGCTCACCTGCTGTCTTCGACGGTGTCGACGACGCCTTGTTGATTTCAGACGGTACCGGACATTTCATCGATCAAACTGAACAGGCAGGTCTAAAAGGACTACGCGGCAAAGGACTTGGAGTCGTGGTGGCGAATCTCGACCGTAATGGCTTACCAGAGATTTACGTTGCTAACGATGGACAGGCGAATTTTCTGTTCTCAGCGAAGAGTGAAACTACTGAGGAATTAAAATATGAGGACCACGCCCTAGTCGCCGGTCTAGCATTCAACGAGGTTGGCTACGCTCAAGCAAGCATGGGTGTCGCTGCCGGTGATGTGAACGCTGACGGGTTTTCAGACCTGTTCTTAACTCATTTCTATGGCGACACCAATACGCTGTATCTGAATCAAGGTGAACTTGTTTTCGATGATTCAACCCGCGCTAGTGCGATCGGCCCGCCAAGCCGTCAGGTGCTTGGATGGGGCACTGCGTTTTTCGACTACGACAACAATGGCAGTCAAGATTTAATCGTCGCCAATGGGCATATCGATGATCGAACATGGATGCCAAATGGCGAACCTTATCGGATGAAACCTCAGCTTTTTCGCAATGAGGATTATGGAACCTTTCGTGAAGTCTCTGAGTGGTCTGGTGATTATTTCCAGCAGACTTGGCTCGGCCGGGGACTTGCAATCGGTGATTTAGATCGCGATGGCAGACTTGATGTCGCAATCTCTCACCAGCAGGATCCCTCAGTTCTACTATGGAACCAAACATCGACGACAAATAACGCGATTACGTTAGAGTTCATCGGAACGAAATCAAATCGTAATGGCTTTGGAGTTGTTGTGATTCGAACTGATATAGAGTTGTCTCCCACTCACGAATTATATGGTGGCGGCAGCTTTCAGTCCGCTAACGCGCATACAATTCACCTCGGTCTAAACGGTGCATCAAAATGCGATATCGTCATTCACTGGCCAAGCGGAGAGGTGGACGAATATCAAGAAATTCGTGCAGGTCGTTACCATGCTATCGAAAATGGTTCGCTAGTCGATTCGAGCCGATAAACTCGTAATTTATCTTAGACCTCAGTGACCACCCGACCATGTCAAATGATTTTCTCAAACAAAATTTGAATTTCCTCCAAGTTTCTTCTTGAGGTTTATCAAGTTTTTGTTAAAGAGAAGTGAATAGCTTCTTTGTGTGCGACAGCTCCTTTCATGTTGGCAACTCTGCTGACTCTGTCGTTCTTATCACCCAACTCATACTTTTGGAGGCCTCCCATGCCTATCGGGAACCACAGATCCGATCAGGCGTCGAAGCACGCTCGGTATCGCAATTGGCAGCGACTTGCTTTTACGCTCATTGAACTACTTGTCGTGATCGCAATCATTGCAATTCTGATTGCACTCTTGCTCCCCGCTGTTCAACAGGCCCGGGAAGCGGCACGCCGTACACAGTGCAAGAACAACTTGAAACAACTCGGAATTGCACTCCACAACTACCATGACGTGAACAGCAAACTGCCATTTGGTGAAGGCTTCCCCAATGGTGGTTACGGGGGCCGTCGACATAGTGGTTTCGTGCCGTTGCTACCTTACATCGAACAAGGCAACCTCCACGATATGGCCGCTGCCGAAAACTTTACTCGTGAGCCATGGAGTACTGGTGGCGGCGGTTACTTTGCCACAGAGATTCCTGGTTTTCTTTGCCCGTCAGACACGCCAGCTGATGGTGGAATCGGCAAAACCAATTACATGTTCTCCCGTGGTGACTCCGCTTGGGATCACAACGAATGGGCCGGTAACGGTGGTCGTGGGCTTCGCGGTATGTTCAGTGGCCAAATGAAATGCAAAGCCTTCCGTGACATCACCGACGGTCTAACAAATACGATCGCAATGTCGGAACGAGTTCAGGCCAAGCAAGGAAACAAGATTCTTGATGGGGGCGTCGTTCGAGGCATCGGTAGTACGTTCCGCGATAGTGACCCTTCGCAGTGTTTGGCACAAGCTGCTGGAGGTATCTATACAAATACAAACCTCGGCCGTTGGGCTGGTCATCGCTGGCCGGATGGTGCTCCAGCATTCACTGGATGCACAACCGTACTGGGACCGAACCGAGCCAGTTGTACCCAGAATACTTGGGATGGTGAGGACGGCATCTATGAGCCGACCAGTCAACACGCTGGTGGGATTCAAGCGTTGATGGGCGATGGGTCTGTGCGATTCATCAGCGAAACCATTGATACCGGCGATCCCACCTGTGCACCGCCCGACGCTCCTGGAACGGCTTCCGGTGGATGTCCTCCGCGATTCGGCGAAAGCCCTTACGGGGTTTGGGGTGCTCTCGGTTCTGTACGTGGTGGCGATATCGCTCCCGTAAACTGAACACTGGAATCCAAACTTAGATTCTTCATTGTCGATCCAATAGAGAGAGGCGATGCCCGCCTCTCTCTTTCTGCTGTGCTCGTTGCATCAAAGGACTCATTCTGCATGCAGAAACTCAAATTCGCTTACGCGTTCGTTCTCTTAGGGCTTGCAACCGGTTGTGGCGGAGGTGACCCGAATAAAGTCGATACTCATTCTGTCACCGGCAAAGTGACATTGAACGGAGCGGCCGTCGCGGATGCCGCGGTTGTCTTTGCGCCACGTGACGGTCAACCGGCAGCAGTCGGCAGAACTGACTCCACCGGTACTTATACATTAACGACCTACGATCAAGGTGACGGTGCTGCCGCAGGTAAGTTCAAGGTCACCATCACAAAAACCGAGGCTACTGCTAGCACGGAAGCGACTGATCCTAATGCCGGCGGTCATGGGGAAGCTGGCGGTCACGGGGAAGCTCCGTCACATAGTCAGCCAAGCGGTGGTGCCCATGGCGGCGGCGAAGGTAGCGCGGGTCCTAAGCACTTGCTCCCCGAACAATACAGCAAAGCTGGTGAAACTCCGCTTGAGGTCACTGTGCCAGAAAGTGACACAGCCGCTTATAACTTCGACTTAAAATAACCGGACGAATTTCCGTTCGATCGACTGCAGATGGATACGTTCTTGTCTCATCCGTACACACGAATTGCGATCGTTACGTTCGGACTTCTATCGATATTAGGCGGCAGCTTATTTTATTTTTTTAGAACGCAAGACCACAACCAGTTACTCGAGAAGGCCAAGTCGGCATTGCACGACGGCCAGTATACTCAGGCGGAAGAAATTGCCCTCCAAGCTGCGGAAAGCGAGCACCATCGTTCCGCAGCTCTTCTTGTTGCTGGAGAGGCTGCAGTCAAAGAAAACCGTATGATGGAGGCTGCCGAGTATTTTGCTGCGGTTCCGCACGACGGCAGCAAAGACTCCATCCTCGCCGCATTGTCTCTCGGGGAAACGCTAAGAACAGTCGGTCAACTGTCTAAGGCCGAAAATGCTTATCGCTACGTGCTAGAACACGAGCCTCACAATCTCAACGTGCATGAACGAATGGCGTTCTTGCTTGGCGTGACGGGTCGGCGTTGGGAATCGCTCCCTCACCTAATGACATTACTCAAAGCTGGCCAGTGCAGCTATTACGAGCTAGCGTTAATTGGGGACCTAGAACGACCGATGGAACCCGGGGACTACCTCCGGAAACTAGCCCAAAAGTATCCTAAAGATCGAGTCGTGCAACTTGGTCTCGCTGCTCAAGCCGCAGAAGATGGTCAACCGTTGGCTGCAATCCCCATCCTTCGTGAACTTATCTCCCGATTTCCGGAATGGGATGCGTGTCATTCGATTTTAGGACGCCTACTTGTTGACGATTCGATCGAAGAATTCGCGACATGGCATCGCAACCTTCCGACATCCGCGAATGAGTTGCCCAATATTTGGTTTGTCCGCGGACTGTTCGCTCAGAAGCACGGTCAATTGCCAATTGCTGCCCGCTGTTTTCTTGAAGTTCTGCGTATTATCCCGGCTCATAAGCAAGCGAACTATCAGCTTGGTCTGACGCTCAGTGCAATTGACGACAGCACTAGCGAACTGTTCGCAGCTCGGGCAAAGAAATTCTTTGAACTTACATCTCTGCTCGATCAGATTTTGAAGACTCAAGGCCAAGTCGAAACACCCCTACGTAAAACTGCTAGTATCTGCATCCAAACCGGACGAATATGGGAAGCGTTGGCATGGTCAGCCGTGGCGAGTGAGAACTTTCCCCAATCCCAATGGCCGCAGACCAATATGGAGTTCTGTCGACAGCAACTCGACGAGCACACACCGCAAACAATTCCAGCTGCGAGAATCGCAACCGATCTGTCTCTGGCCGTCGATTCACGTTCCGCTCTAAAGTATTTTGATGAACTCAGCAATAGTGTGACGACAGATGCAAAGTCATCCATTGCTGCTCGTATCCGATTCATTGATGACGGCAGTCACAATGTAAATTTCGTCTACGAAAACGGGCATGATCCCGAAACACCTGGCGTACGGATGTTGGAGCAAACAGGCGGCGGCGTCGCGATTTTGGATATCAATCTCGATGGTTGGCCAGACCTCTACCTGACACAAGGCAGTGCTTGGGAATCGGGTGCCGATCATCCCACGCCAACGCCAGAACTGAGCGATCGGCTTTATCTGAATAACAAGGGCAAGACGTATATTGATGTCACACGCCAGGCAAACATCGACAGTCAAGGTTTCGGTCAGGGATGTACCGTCGGAGACATTAATGGCGATGGCTTTGACGACCTCTATATCGCAAACATTGGACGCAATGAGCTTTACCTAAACAACGGTGACGGCACCTTCACGGCGAAAACAGATTCTGCAAGTTTAGCCTTCAATGACTGGACAACAAGTTGCCTAGCGGTTGATCTCAATGCCGATGGATTGCCCGATCTTTATGACGTCAACTATGTTTCCGGCAGTGATGTTCACCAGGCGATATGTGGAGGCTATGCATGCTCTCCCAAGAATTTTGACGGAACTCCCAACCGACTACTCATCAATCAAGGCGATGGGACATTCCGGCACCACGACAGTATCACGGCAGAGAACGATTCGAAAGGTCTTGGTATTGTCGCCGCCGGGTTGAGCCAGCGAAATCGTCCGTGCTTGTTTGTCGCAAATGATCAAGTTCCAAACTACTTCTTAGACAATCGACCGGCTGACAACTCTTATAACATCGAGCTCGAAAACTCAGCATTTCTCAATGGCTTAGCTTACAACGTCGACGGATTACCCATGGCATGTATGGGAATCGCCGCCGATGATGCGAACGGCGATGGCCGCATCGATTTCTTCGTAACCAATTTCGCAGACGAAGCGAATACCCTTTATCTGCAAGATGCCAACGGTCTATTCCTCGATGCCACAAAATCGGCAGGCCTATACAAAGACAGTTACCCATACGTCGGCTGGGGGACACAGTTCTTAGACGCCGATCTCGATGGCGACGCCGACATTGTCCTCGCCAACGGCCACGTCGATGACTATGCCCGTAAGGGCGGCGAGTATCAGATGCGGGCACAGTTTTATCGAAACGATGACGGCCGGTTTTTGGAACTCAGTGGCGACCAAGCCGGTCCGTTCTTCAATAAGAAGCGTTTGAGTCGATCATTAGCAAGACTTGACTGGAACAACGATGGACGTCCCGACTTTATCGTCTCAAACATTCGGGAACGCGTTTCCATCGTGACCAATGTCTCAGAAGATGTCGGACACTACTTCGGAATTACGTTGGCTGCCCGTGACACCGCTCGCGATGCGATTGGCGCGGAGGTGACTGTGCACACGGGACAACAAAGTTGGACGAAACAACTGACGGCCGGCGACGGGTATCAAGCTAGCAATCAGCGACGCCTTATCTTCGGAGTCGGCGATGCTCAAACGATTGATGAAGTGACCGTCAATTGGCCCTCGGGATCCCGCACGGTTGGAAAATCAATTCCGGCCGACGCGAGGCTGATGATTGTCGAAGGCAGTCAATTCGGTACGATCTGGCGAGACGAAACTCCGAAACAACAGGCGGTCACCTGGTCTCCCGATGAATAGTCATCTGTGAGATCGATCTTCAGCAACTGACTACTCCTGACATGAACTCGCCATCTACGGACCAGTCTCGCCCTCAATTTCCAATGCGTCGAATAGGACTCGTTGCCCTCGCGCTCGCACTTCTCATAGGGGGCTCGCTGCTCTGGTACAATGCGACGCCGGATGCCGAGGAAATCCTTGAAGATGCTAGGCAAGCATTTCAGAACCAACGTTACGCCGATGCAGAGCGACAAGCCGTCGCACTGATTAGTTCCGACAACTGGGTTGTCGAAGCCGCAATTCTAGCGGCGAAATCAGCAGCCGCCCAGCAAGATCTCAGCAGAGCCATCGCTCACTTGGAAAGCACTCATTGGGACGGTTCTCAGGAACAAGTCCAAGCAATGCTGCACCTGGCCCGATGGCTTCAAAACGAAACTCATCAACTGAGCGACTCGGAAGCGGTTCTCCTTCGTGCGCTAAAAATACGCCCGGATGATATTGCAGCCAACGAAGAACTGGCAAGGTTGCTCGGAAGATGTGGTCGTCGTCGCGACGCAGTTCCCCATGTGCTTCGCCTCATTCGTGCCCAGCACGAAACGGACTTACTAATTTTGCTGGCACGCGAGAGCGCATCCATTAGTGATCCTCATGAACTCGAAGCCGCCCACAAAGCCCAGCCAAGTGACATTCTGCCAATGCTAGGACTCGCGCATATGGAGTCGTCGCAGGGGCAACATGATAACGCCATCGATTGGCTGAGAAAGGTCATCGCGCGAGAACCCGATTGTGCAACCGCGTGGGTAGCATTGGGGCAGCAGTTGTGGGCTACCAATCGACAGGCAGAACTCCAGTCATGGGCGAATAGCGTTCCTGAGGGTGTCTTCGAGTTTGCGATGGGCTGGGTGGTCCTTGGGCAGATCGCGGAGTTACAGAACGACGATCGTGCAGCGATTCGCTGTTTTTGGGAGGCGGCACGTCTCGCCCCAGAACACAAGTTGGTCATCACCCACTTAGCACAACTATCCGAACGCCTCAAGAACGCAAAAGCTGCGAAGGAATTTCAACAATACGCCTTGAAACTTCAAAATCTCGAAGACATTCAATCCCGTGTGTTGTTCTCAGGCGTCCATGAAAACATCAGCCCGTTGATCAAACTTATCAAAGCTTACAGAGACTGCGGTCGAATTTGGGAAGCGTATGGCTGGAGTCAATTGGCAGTGGCGGTTGAACCTTCCAACCTGAATGCTCAGCAGTTGCTTCATGAACTCAAATCCCAATGCATCGATCTTCCACTGCTGTTGGTAGACGATCGCAGTAACGTGGCATCGCGGTTTGACTACTCGACTTACCCGCTACCGAAAATCAAATCGCAAGCGAGCCCAAAGCCGAACTCGGTAAGCACTCAGCGGAAAAGTGAAATTACCCTGAACGACCAAGCAGCAAGCGTCGGGTTAGACTTTCGCTATTATAGTGGAGTGACAGGAAAACCGACTCGGCGTATGTTCGAGTTTTCCGGCGGCGGAATCGGTGTGATCGATTTCGACATGGATGGCTATTCTGATGTTTGGTTCACGCAAGGTCGGACTTGGGATGTCAATTCTGATAGTCAAGACTATCACGATTGCCTATATCGAAACGAATTGGGAAAACGATTCGAGATGGTCGCCAATCAAGCCGGAATCTCAGAGCACGGATTCGGACAAGGAGTCACAGTCGGCGACTACAACAGCGATGGTTTTCCGGATGTGTACGTCGCTAACATTGGCGCCAATACCCTCTGGCGGAACAACGGTGACGGCACGTTCACGAACGTGACAGACACTGCGAATCTAAAGAGCGATGAGTGGACGACAAGTTGTGTCATGGCCGATCTCAACCAGGATGGACTTTGTGATATTTACGACGTCAATTACCTGACGGGATCTGATATTTTCGATCGCGTTTGTAAACACCCAGATGGCTCTCCGGCCCTCTGTATGCCGTTTGATTTCGATGGGCAACCGGATAGGCTTTGGATTAATCAGGGGAACGGTGAATTTCAAGACTCGACCAAGGAGTTGCTCTCAACAGTCCCTGACGGAAAAGGACTTGGCATTGCTGTTTGGGATGCGACCGGTAATGGTGAATTAAGCTGGGCCGTCGCAAACGATACCACTCCAAACTTCTTTTTCTATCCAGAGAAGTCGCAAGACAGCGATGTAACTTTTCTTGAACGCGGCATTCTGTCTGGTTTGGCCTATAACTCCGACGGTAAGGCTGAAGGCTGCATGGGGATCGCATTAGGAGACGCAAACCAAGACGGACTCACCGATCTGCTCATGACGAACTTTTTGAACGAGTCGAACACGCTTTATCTCGGTTCGCCTGACCGTTACTTCACGGATGCGACGCGTGACTACAACTTAGAAGATAGTTCTATTCCTGTCCTCGGGTTCGGCACACAATTTGTCGACTTGAATTTGGATGGCGTGGAGGAGTTGTTTGTCAGCAACGGCCATATTGATGATTTACGGAAATACGGCAAGCCGTACCGGATGCGTCCACAAGTCTTACTAAGCACAGGAAGAGAGTTTACATCACTCGACGGAGACAACCTCGGTGAGTATTTTCAATCCGAATGGCTCGGTCGCTCGGTCGCGCGACTTGATTGGAATCGCGATGGTCGAGACGACCTCGTTGTTGGTCATCTCGACACCCCTATCGCATTACTGACGAATATGACGCCAGCGAAAAACTCGATCTCACTGCGACTTGTTGGAGTAGAATCAAATCGAGACGCCATTGGAACCATTGTGACTGTCCAAGTCGGCAACCGGCGACTCGTTCGGCAACTCACAGCGGGCGACGGATATCAAGCATCCAACGAGAGACGACTCATTATTGGCCTTGGTGACGACACTACGATTGATGAACTCATCATTAAGTGGCCATCGGGAAGAACTCAAACCCTACACGACGTACCGGTCCCCGCTGAAAAATGCATCGTCGAAACGATTGATTCGAATCGATGATAGACTAGCAAACGTGTTATCAGTGAGACTTAACTGTCGATCATTGAGGCTGGCGACGAATCGCTCGTATACGGTCTAGGATTTGCTGCTGTTCGGCTTTCTTCTTGGTTTGATTGGTGACTGCATAAGCTTTCACGAGCCAAGCACGTACAGGAATCAGTAGTGGTTGAATCCGAATGGCGTCTTCAGCCGACTCAATCGCCTCGGGTATTCGATTGAGATGCGCTAAACAATCGGCTCGAACCGCTAGTGCACTCGCTTCTGAAGGAAGCAATTTCAAAATGCGTTCCGCAGCCTCGAGAGCACGCCCCCAATCAGCATGACTATAGTAGAGATTCATCAATGCTAGCAGAGATGTTTCACGAGCAGCCGGGATCTCACTCGCAAGTTGATACAGTCGAATCGCCTTGGTCGCATTGCCTTTCGAACTTGCGATTGTCGCTGCGATCGTAAGACACGTCGGGTCAGGATGAGCATCGAGAACGCGGTCTAATAATTCTGGTAATTCTGCTGGTAACATGTCATCGGTTCGTGTGACATCCATCCAGGTACCAATAGCCAATGCGCGGTCGCGTTCCCATTCACTCAATCGTTCATCTGCATTATCAAAGAATTGTAGTCTCCGATCGACGGTAAATTTTTTATCTTCGCCATCTCCTGTGTAGTCACGCAGAATACGGTGATCGGTTTGAGAGACATGGGACACATCGGCGGTATCCCGTCGCGGCATATGACACCCAATGCAGTCATCGTTCACATTCTGTCGCGCTTCTGCAGGAGCCTCGCAACTCTCGGACTGATGACATGAAAAACAACGTGTTTGAAAGTAGGCTCGCGCCTCGCTTTTAGGCGGAATACGGTGCGGGTCGTGACAAGAAATACATCCCATCTGGCCATCGCTTGACTGGAAACATCGGCTACTCCGAAGTTGCTGGACATGACTTACAGACTTGGTATCCCCGTCGACGACGCCCGTCCCGTTAACGAACACAGTCCAAATTTCGTCGAGTCGCTGGCCGGGACGAAAGTCGAATGCACTCCGCTCAGGACGTAGAACACGACCAACCCCTTGCAAATGACAACGATAACACACACTCTCACGCCGAGCCGCGTCGAGTTTCGCCGGGTTGCAAATGGGATCGCCTTCGTCTATTCCACTATCATCTGCTAGTTGCCACGCGATGTGATCGGCTCCTGGGCCATGACAGCTTTCGCAGCCAATTTTCAGTTCGTGAAACGCCGGTTGTTGGTATCGGTTCGTGGAACGCTCGAGCACGGCAGGTCGTCCCGAATGACAATTGAGACATTCGTCTGTGACGCGACGATTAAACCCGCGAGAATCATGGACGGCGTAGCTCGGTGCCAAATCCCAGACTTTCGACGAGGCATACCAGTTCAATGGCGACATGTAGAGCGCATCGTCTCGACGGTGTAGAAACGCTTTTGCGCGTTGTCCCGAACCAACGACGTATTCCATCGGCACTTTTTGATCAACGATCGTCCGTCCGCTGGTATCCACTAGCCGTTCTATATGCCAGATCTTCCCATCCTGACTGAGGACATCATATGGTCTCGCCTCTCCGACAATGCCCACCTCCTTGGAACTTTCCGACACGGGCAACTCGAATGCTTCAGCAGGGCCAATAGTTTGAGCCATTGGGTGCAAATCAAAACTTTCGGCGATCTCCTGATGGCATTGTCGACAGGCATCGCTGCCAACATACCCCTGTGTCGATGGCGGATCATACTGGATCGAAACTTTCGCCTCACGACTTCCTAGCGTGTCCTGCGTGTCAACTTCCGATGCCTGCCTATTTTTAATTTGCGCCCGATAGATCAGCCAACCGACACTAATCAACAGTAGAAGGCAAACGACACAGACAAAAGTCATACGAAGCGAACGACGCTGATAATTTTTCTCGGTGTCCGTCATCGTTATCTTTCCGTGTCGTGAACTTATAGAGTACTATAATGGTGAAAAACCAATACGATAGAACAGCTACGACGCAGAGCCTATACTGGCGTACGAGATATCCTCCGTTCAATGGTAGTCAACAGGACTCATAAGCACCATCATAGCCACTTGTCGAACACATTCGCTGCCTGGGAACGCTTTGTCCTGCGTCCACCAGACATCAGCTTTGTTCCATGCGGTCGGGAAGTGGAAATAGCGGGCGGATCTCGACAGTTCCTTTCTCAGCCGGAGGAAGTCGCGCTGCGATTGAGATTGCTTCGTCCAGGTTTTCAACATCGATTACATAGTAGCCACCAAGTTGTTCAGTCGTTTCTGCAAAAGGGCCGTCGGTCACTAGGCGTTTCCCATCACGGAGGCGAACACTCGTTGCAGTTGAAATCGAATGTAGAGGTGACGAGTCGATAAACTTGCCCTGCTCGTAAAGTTCATCGCAGATTGCCATTGATTTCAGCATGCAAGCTCGTCGGGTCTCTTCAGTCCAAGAATCTTCAGCACTATAGATCAGTAGCATGTATTTCATCGGTCTAATCTCCGTAGTTTGGCATGGTCAGTGAATCAGGGTCGGTTATCGGCCATGCTTGGTTGTCCATGGGATTGAAGGGAAGTGAGACGTGTTCATGGAACACCTTCCATCGCCCATCGATGCGGCGGTAACATACAGTAATTCGTATCCACGATTGACTACACGGATGGGGTTCTGCGGTCTCGAAATTATGTAAGCCGTGAACAACAGCCATGTCCTCCGTAACAGTTATTGTTAGATCACGATGAACCGACTTGAAGTCCGGAAGGTGGGGCATGCAAGATTCCCATGCCTGGCGGATAGCCGCTACTCCCACAGACTTGTAGGGTGGAATGGCATCATAAAGAATAACATCCGGTGTGTAGTCAGTCATCATGCTGTCAAGGTCTCTCGCCTCCAACGCTGACCGCCATTGTTCGATGGCGTCACGAATTTCCTGTTCCTGTTCCAGATTATTGTTCATCAATTTCCCTTCACACTCATTTTTAAAAGTCGGTGTCTAACAGTTCCGTGGAATGCCGTCTTATCTTGGACAGCCCTGATAGGCTTTGAACCGGTTGTTTAATCGAGATTGACGAATCAACTGGGTGGCTTTGTTTCGTGAATGCGATTACGTGCTTCAATTAATGCATTCGTTTGTGCGTCCGCCGGTCGAATCTCGAACGGCCCAATACGGACTCCCGGATGCTTGGAAATCAATTCAACCGCGTGCTCCATATTGTCCGCTTCAAGAAGTAGAATTCCCCCAATTTGTTCCCGCGTTTCCGCAAAGGGACCATCAGTTACTTGAACGGTGCCGTTGTTGTATCGCAAGGTGACTGCTTGGTTTGCGGCTTGTAGTGCCTCTCCGCCGATGAAGTGGCCGCCTTCTCGCAAAAGGTCGTCATAGGCGAGGCACTCGTCCATCGCCTGTTTGATTTCGTGTTCACTCATCGAATCAAACTTGGCGTGATCAGCATATCCCAAATATATGAATCTCATTGCGCACTCCCGGTCAACATTCGAATGGCTTCGCGAACCTTGTCGCGGTCTCATTCTTTAGTCGAACGGGGCGTGTCGGGATCGACAAGAAAGTGCCGGAAAATCGAAATTTTACTTCGACAACGATTCGAGGTTACTCGGAGAGAGACCCGAGTTGCTTACTGAGGAAACGCCGTTCGGATTCTTGTTTCGTGAGTAACATGGCTCGCTCAAACGACTTCCGAGCGTCCACGATTTCGCCGGTGCGGCGCAGCAGCTCGCCGCGAGCAGCATGAGCTAAGTAGTAATCGGCTAGGTCACCACGGTTCAAGATCGCATCGATGATTCGTAGTCCCGCGTCTGGTCCACTTTGCATCGCCACCGCGACGGCCCGGTTCAGTTCCACGACCGGCGACGGATCGATTTGCATTAGCACATTGTAGAGTGCCACAATTTGCGGCCAATCGGTGTCAGACGCGACAGTGGCTTCGGAATGTACGGCCGAGATCGCGGCTTGTAGTGTGTAAATTCCAATTCGACGCGAAGCCAGCGATTGTCGGACAAGACTGCGGCCTTCCTCAATGTATTGACGGTTCCAGATCCCACGATCTTGCGCTTCGAGGAGCACGATATCACCATCTGCATCGACACGGGCCTCGCGTCGGGACTCGTGTAGAAGCATCAATGCTAGCAGCCCCATAACCTCCGAATCTGGCAGTAGTTCGAAAAGCAAACGACCGAGCCTGATAGCCTCGCTGGATAACTCAACCCGTGTTAACTGATTGCCGGCTGAAGCGGAGTATCCCTCGTTGAACACGAGATAGATGACGGACAAGACAGCATCAAGTCGTTCGGGCAGATCATCACGCCTTGGAATCACGAACGGAATACCAGCTTGGCGGATCTTTGTCTTGCCACGCACAATCCGCTGAGCCATCGTCGAGGTGCTTACGAGGAACGCGTCTGCGATCTCGTCTGTTGTGAGACCACAGACCTCACGTAAGGTCAACGGAACTTGAACTAGCGGATCAATCGCCGGATGGCAGCACGTGAAGATCAGCCGCAGTTGATCATCTTCGATATCTCGGGTTGCCGTTTCAGCGTTTCGCGATGCAGTTTCTTGGATCCGTGCAGCCAAATGAGGCTGCAAGTCGTGGAATTTCGCCTCGCGACGGAGCAAATCGATCGCCCGAAATCGGCCTGCCGAGATAAGCCACGAGACTGGATCGTCAGGGATGCCCTTCGACCGCCAGTCGTTCGCGGCCGCTGTAAAAGCCTCCTGCATTGCATCTTCGGCCAACTCAAAATCCCCGAGTGCACGAATGAGCGTCGCCAGCACCCGGCGAGATTGCGAGCGAAATAGTTCATCAATGATTGCACTGACGTCGCGCACGAATCCGTCTCCTGCGTTGACTCAATTCTTGCAGGTTTCTGTTTGCGGCTTATGCCATAGTCTGACGAACTTCATGTCTTGCAGGTCCTGGATCGCAAAACCTGGATGGATTGGGCGACGACAAAGTCCCGACTACACGAACAACTGTTCGAGAGGTCCACGGTGCATCGATTTGTCGAGATTGGGATCCATCGAACCGAAGTCATCTTGCGGAATGCCGGCTGCATGGAGCAGCGTATGATAAAGGGCATTAATGGTTCTGTGACCATCAGTGCCGTAGTCGGGATACTGAAGATAGCGACCGGAACGAAGACGTCCGCCCGCGTTTCCGAGCACAACAAACGGCCATTCGAAGCATCGACTATGATGCGTCTCTGCACCGTCACTGAGATACACGACTACAGTTCGATCCAACATGCTGCCATCGCCCTCTGGAATCTCTGCGAGCTTTCGCATTGTGCGGGCAATGAGTTGGAAGTGGAAGGCTCGGATTCTCTCCGACTGCTCCCATGCGGTCCGGTCGTCTTCGACATACAGACCGTGACCAATAGGATGTTTCCCGGTTTGAATTCCGAGACCGGTGAATGTGATATTGAAATTGGGGAAACCAACGCCTGATGCGATGGTAACGCAATTCGTCAGCCCCCCGATTAATGCTGCCGTGGCAAGTTCAAAATGTGCGTCGAGCCGATCTGTCTCGACGTCGGATGAGAATTTGTCTGCCCGCTCTGGTGCAACTTTTTCGAGCGTTTCCCGTGATTCAACAAGTCGCTTCGAAGTGACGCCGAGACTTTCATACGCAGATAAATAAGCGTCCATTTTCTGGTTTTCGATCGTCCCAAGTTCGCGTCGCGCACGTTTTACATCATCTTTGATGTAGTCCAGCACATTCGCTCGTGCCTGGAACGAGGAACCAGCTTTGCCTTTAGCGATGCTGCCAAAGAGTTTCGTATAGGCGATTTCAGGATGAAGCAATGTCGCGAGACTCCGTCCACGGGCCGCGGCCGAGCAGTTGAAGTCAACCGCTTTTCGCACATCACTCGAGATACCGAGCACAAGGTTCTCAAAAATACCCGGATGAGCTTGCCCGATCACTGCATCGACTGTGGGAGCCTGAATCTTTCGACCTTGGTTTGCATGATAAGCCCCGAGTGCACCGTGATCACTGGAATGTCCACCGGAACACATACGGCCGGAAAGACCTTGCACGATGGTCAACTGATCGCGGAACTCTGTGACCGGAAGAAGCGCTGGCGGCAATGTTGTGCCATCGAGGGAGTGTTCAACGAACTTCGACCGTGCTTCTCGCTCGATGAACGGAATGCCTTCCGGACAGACTTGTCGAGGAGGGACACTGTTGCCCTCCACGACGAACAGGAAACGCAATGGCGAAGTGTTCCCTTCGGCACCGTACGTGACTCGGCTCAGCATCGGAGCTAACACGGGGGCACTCGCTCCGAGTGCAAGGTTCTGCATGAAACCGCGACGGTTCAATTGGGATGGATGATTCATAAAAATTCTATTCACACGGTTTAGTTATTCGATGGAACCGGAGCATCAGCCGAGGCAGCCTTCACCGGAGTGATCGTTTGTCGGTACAAGAACGAATCTGATGTCAGCAGGGACTCAACCAACGCCTTAAAACTGCCATCGTGTTCTTGGTAGACGCGATGAGCATCGATCAATGTGGGCGCGTCGGCTGGTGTCTCATTGCGACCGAGGAAATAGCGAAAAACGTGGCGGACAAATACCTGTTCGACATGCGTCGATGTGGCGAGCCGATCGAGCATCTCGAAGGGGTCTTTCACTGGACCATCGAGTTCGGAAATTCCCACAGCGATTTGGCCGGTTGTGTCGACAGGGCGGTCTAGCTCGGTCTCGCGGTAACGTCCAAAGTCGTCGAATTGTTCAAACGGGAGACCGAGCGGGTCCATGCGGAGGTGACACGTCCAACAATAGCCGGCACTGGTCACCTGAGCCATTTTCTCGCGAAGCGTCAGGTGCGGATCTGTCGGGAGCTTGGCATCCACGCCGATTGGTGTATCGGGCACGGTCCCTCCGAGCAATTTCATTTGTACCCAACGTCCACGTTGAATCGCTTGGTTCTTTTCGTTGTCTGAGAACGCGAGCAGCCAAACGGGGTGAGTAAGAATGCCAGACCGACGACCAAAAGTTGGCTGAAGCGGTTGCTGCTTCGTCCATTCCCAATCTCGCGGAAGTCCGTAGTCGGGCAACAGATCCCGACGAAAACGCCGTTCGGTCGGCGCGTTCATTCGCAATCCGTTAGCTACAAGAAACAAGGTGTCCTCAGTTAGTAATCGATGTAGAACTTGCTCGTCTTTCTTGAGAATGTGCAACACCAACTCGTCGGCATCTTCGACTCGCTCTCGGGCAAAGATGGCGTTGGCTAGTCGATGATCTTTGAACACCGCAGGTGCATTGGTGTATTCGAAATACTCTTGAAAGAACCGCAAGAAACGAGGCGAAACGGTTTCGAAATTGCCCAGCAATCGTTTGACTTCGCGACGAACATCGGCCCGCGTGGCGAGTTTGCCAGTTGATGCCGCTTCTTCAAGCGTTTCATCGGGCTGAGCATCGGTGAGGGCGTAGGAAATCGCGTGTTTCAGTTCGTATGGAGCAAGGAAGACCCGTCCAAACTCGTCGGGCTCGCCGTCGCCAACCTCGAAACGATATACCGCCTCCGGCTTCAAAAGTACCGCAGTAAAAACAGACTGTAATGCCGCATCGAGACCAGCATCTCGCTCGGTCTTGCGTGCCAATTCGAGCAAGCCTTCCATCTCGTCTTTGTCTGGACGACGATGCAAGGCAAGATTCAATTGCAAAGCGATTAACCTCCGCCAGTCTTTATCGCTGTGACCGGACTGTGCTCGAAATCTTGCGACATGAGGATTCAATCGCGGCGAATCTGCGGAAGTCTGAAATCCGGCAATATCCCAGCAAATGTCGAACAAAAGTTCCGTTGTCGCTTCTTCAAAGGCATGAGCGTCGGCATTGTCGCGGAACGTATGGGAAGGTGTCATGTACGCGAACGCTGGGTGAAGTCCGTCGCCGCCCTGATTCCGGCGAGGCACTAACAATCGCATCCGGGAGAGCGTGTTCGCTCGTTGCATGAAGATATGCGGACTCATCCGCCACAATCGTGCCGGCGTCGCTGCCTTACGGACTTTGGGCTCTGTGAAAAGAACTTGATGATCCACCAAGTTTCCCCAACCCGGTTGGCGAGCCTTTTCCGCCAGATCGGAGTGCGACTTCAGCACTGCCGAAAGTTCCTGCAAAAAATGCTCTCGATTCCGGTCGCTCGGTTGTGTTTCGTCGACGGGCGGCATTTGACCGTCGGAGACGACCTCATGTATCCGCTCGAAAAGTGTCGAATCCGCCGTCGCCGGATCGTCCGCCACATGCTGCAAGTTGAGCTTGCCACTCATGACTTCCGTATTATGACAAGAAGTACAGTGTTCCTCGACGAACGTACCGATCGTTTCTTTCGGCTTGTCGCCAGCATTTGCCCACGAACTGCTGGGCACAAAATAAGATAAGAAGAGAATTGACAAAAATCGGCGAATGGGGATTGTCATGGCGGGAAATAAACGTCGTCTTCGATGAAAGTCAGTTTGGGCGCAGTTGCTATTTTACCGGGACGGGAACCTCGCCGATAGGGGAAACGACGGAAGTGACTCATCATCAATACGTGCCAAGGGTTTAACGAAACATGCCACACTTCGAGTTGCTCGAAGTGTGGCATGTTGTAAACGGCTTGGCCTCTTCGATCACTATTCGACCGCGTTAACGTTGGTCGAAGTGTTCGTGGTGGTTTTCGACTGGCTGGAAATCGACTGGGCTGTCCCGGCAGCATTTGCTGTCGTCGATGTCCGCGTATTCACACGGGCATTCCCACGAATATTTGGTTGAGGACCGCGAACGTTGGAAGCGGCGTCGATCGTTTGACGAGTTCGGCCTTGGAATTCCGTCGATGCTTCGTTCGCATCAGAGAAGAATCCTGCAGATTGAACACGAGTGTCTTGCATCGCCTGAGCCCGAGTTCGCATGACCGATCCAACGCCGCCGAACGCGTTTTGCTGTGTGCGGCTTTCGAACTGTGCTCGTGCGGTGGCTTCCAACTGATCGGCACGTGCCAACGTTTCGAGGTCTCCGCGTGCCAAAGCGGAGTCACGCATCCGGTCAATTTCCGCCAACCGTGCGGCTAACACACGTTCGCCGGGGGTCGTTGTGACGGCGGCCTGTCCTGCAGCCATCAATTCCGCACGGGTCCGAGCGCCCAGAGCCGGGGCCGTCGCCGGTGTTCGCTCGGGTATCGTGAACTGACGATTCAAACGAATCTCAGCGCCACCGTTTTGTTGCGAGGCAACATCGGCACGCAGCAGCGTTCGAATGCGAGTGTCCGCCTGAACCTGCCCACGCGTCTGCATCAATTGCTCACGCCGGTTGAGCAGTTCTTGGGACAATCGCCCGGTTGCTTGGCCCGACAAT
Organism: Thalassoroseus sp.; assembly: GCF_984380535.1. Taxonomy (NCBI): domain Bacteria; kingdom Pseudomonadati; phylum Planctomycetota; class Planctomycetia; order Planctomycetales; family Planctomycetaceae; genus Thalassoroseus; species Thalassoroseus sp. The sequence continues at coordinate 228,056 of NZ_CFHRBF010000003.1, read as the reverse complement.
GGCATCAACACGCCGGTTCCAAGGCTTGCATTGGTCGATGCATTCGCATTGGCATTCACACCGCTAGAAACACCAATTCCACGGGAGTTCGTGCCTGTCGAGACATTGACACGACTGCTCGCATTCAGCGACGTCTGGGAACTAGCCGCTGCGCTATTTCCAACTGAAGTTCGTGCTGCACCGGACACGCGATTGATCAAAGCCGCTCGACTATCGAGCGCACGCTGTACAGCAGACGCGTTTACTTGGCCTCGTCCAGTAACGTTGCCACCGCGGCTGGCAGCCTGGGCAAATAAGGTGGAGACGGATTGACTGGCAAATAGCGCAGCCAAAGCAATAACGGGTAGTTTTCTCATGGAAACCTCCGAGTAAGCCCGCAGTTCGTGGATACGATTTTGACTAATCGTGAGAGAGGACACGCTGAATAAACGATTTTTGTGGCTTGCGTCAATCCCAAACTTTCGCGATAGTCCCGCCCTTCAGCTTGGTCCTGTCTTTGAGTTTCGGAACGAACATCAATCCGTCTCCGAATCTCGGCAGCCACCGTTCTCACAACAAGGACGCGTTGGGCCAGGCGGAAACGGAATTCGAGATTTCGTTACCGTCGACGCGAATCGTACTCCTCAGTTTCAGTCGCATCGGTTGTTCATGAATCGAATCTTTCGTTCCACATTGCTCATCTTCGCTTTCGCGGGATACGGGTTCCTCGACGCTGCCTGGGCACAGTCAAACTCATCGCCCGCGAAGTCTCAAGAAATCCTCGCAATGCTTCGCAACCGGGTTCAGCAGAATCCCCAGGACGCTAACTCATGGCGACTGCTAGGACGTGCCCTGCAACAACAGGAAGCTTATGAAGAGTCTGAACAAGCACTCGTGCAGGCCGTTACACTAACGCCACAAAGTGCGGCGGCTTGGTTTGATTTGGCCGGAACATTAGCGAAAAGTGGGCGGACAGAGATCGCTGTCGAGTGTTATCAAAAGGTGATCGAAATCGCGCCAGAAAGCGAGTATGCCACCCAAGCACAGACTGAGATCGATGTTCAAAATACAGCTGTCGTTCAAGCCGGCTATGAAGTTCGAACATTCGACTCGCGAGACGTACTCAACCAGCTCGACGACGCCGATCCTCCAATGCGGCAACTCATGAAAGACCGGCTCGATTTTCGTCTAGAAACAGGTCTTCTCTATAATAGCAATGTGGCGTTGGCACCGATCAATCGTCAAATTGCTCCTGGTGACCGCGGTAGTGCTCAAATCTATGTGTCTCCCGACCTGCAATACGGCATGATCGACGAAGGTCAGTGGCGAACCGGTCCGACATTGCGAGGCCAATTTACTCTGAACGAAGGAAACTTTAGTCAGTTCAATTTGCAGAGTTACCGTCCTGGTTGGTTTGCAGAGTACTTTATTTTTCGAGATGAATCTGTCTTTGTGCCCCGCATTGCATACGAGTTCACGCACGACGAATTCGACAGGACGACGCTCGGTAATCGACACACGCTTCTCGCAAGTATGTCTGCGTTCTGGGATGACACGCACGGCTCGTTCGTCTACTACGCGATTGATAATACCGACTTTCTGAACGATGGGATTCTGCCTTCGGTCACATCGCAAGACGGTCTGACACAAAGCTTCGGTATCGCTCACGATATCTTTCTGCCATATCGGTATTTGCGGTTAGTACGTGGTGGCATTGATCTTTCGGCCGCCGACACCGACGGCAGTGACTATCGCTACCGAGGTGTAAACCTCTTTACAGAAGGTGTCGTCCCGCTCATCGAGAAACTGGAACTTACAGTTCGAGGGGGTTGGGGTTATCGCGACTTTTACGCCTATGAATTTGAGCCATCACGCAACGAAAACGTGTGGCAAGCAGGAGCCGAGCTTCGGTACTACCTGACTGACAACATTTCGACGGCACTCATCTTCAACTACGATCTGTTCGACTCGGAAAACCCGCTTTTTGCTGCCGAGCGATATCAGTCGGGCTTGGTTATCGAGATGGAGTTCTAGAGCCAGTTTCTCGCCTGATCCAAGCGTCGAGCACGAAATCTCGGTGGGAAGCCGCGAGTTTCTGTCCGCTGAGCATACGCTCAAACCACTCTCTCTTTGACCTCGTACTGATAAATTAGTCACTACGGAACCATGAAGTCGCCTTGCCAAATAGTTGCACATGCAATAATATGCCGAACACTCATTGGAGGTACATGTAATGACGCATCGTCATTTTGAAAAGGGCGTCGGCTATTGGTTGCTGTCGGCGGCAAATCTCTTGGAACGGGTAGCGAACGACGAGTTGCAACCCCATGGCATCACGTTTCGGCAAGTTCAGGTACTCGGTACCTTGGCCTGTCATGGGGAGATGTCACAGACAGAACTAGCCGACCGGATTCAGGTCGAACCGTCAACAGTCGTTCGGATCGTCGACCGTATGGAACGAGACGGTTGGGTGGAGCGTTTCCCGTCGCCGAACGATCGTCGTGTCAAACTGTTACGAACGACAGACAAAGTCGACCCAGTGTGGCAAACCATTCTCGAAGTGGGAGTGCAAATTCGTGAACAGATCACACAGGGTCTCAGTGAGCGACAGGTCTCACAATTGATGAAATCTCTAGAGACGATCTGTGCAAACCTAGGAGGTGATGCATGAATCAAGAAGCTTCTCAAAATCCGGAACAAACTCCGCAGCACGAATCGTCTTCTCCAAAACAAACGATGTCCTGGCTTCGCTATCTTCGGCCATTTGTCTGGCTAATTCCTTTGTGTGTTGCGGGTTACTTTGTGGCGATCGCTGCGGTGGATCGACTGCAAGAGTCGAAACAGATTGCAGAGGCAGAGTTAGAGCCGCGATATACACCTCAGCCAGTACGCGTAACGCGAGCTTTGCAAGATACGATTCAAGCTTGGGTATTTGCAGAGGGCACAGCGAGGAGCGTGCAGCGTGAGTACTTGACTTTTGAAATGACCGGTCGTGTTACGTTCGTCGGTCCTGAAAAAGCTGGTGATGCGGTCAAGAAAGGCGAGGTGTTGGCTCAGCTGGATAAACGAAAATATGTCGCCGATGTCGATGCGGCTCTCGCTGGAATTCAAGAAGCGAAAACGAACGCACAGGCATCGCTCGCAGACGCAGCACAGGCCGGAACACAGCTAGAACTAGCCCGCACTCAATACAATCGAATGGTTCAACTCCAACGCGGAAACGCAGCGACTGAAGCCGATGTCGAAGAAGCGAAAGCGAAGTTGGACAATGCACAATCCGCTCTTGCTGCAGCGCAGGCGCAAGCTGAAGCAATCAAAAGTCAAATCGAAGTCACAGAGGCTAAACTTCGACAGGCCAATATCGCACTGGAAGAAGCAGAAATTGTATCTCCGATCGACGGCATTGTTGCCTATTTGAACATCGAAGAAGGACGTTACTTTACGCAGAGTAATGTTAAAACCACGAGTGAATCGGAAGCTTTGCAGACGATCCCAATGGTTGTGATCGATCCATCCGAATATGAAGTGACGATGGATGTACCCTCGTTCCAAGCAGACCGCATTACAGTCGGTCAGCAGGTGCTATTGCTTCCTGGCGGTACTTCAGAAGCAGCTACGATCAGTGCGGTCGAAGGAGTCGTCGATGCTTCTCCGGGTTCTACCCCCAATTGGCAAGCCCGCGGTGAAGTTTACTCCGTGAATCCGGCTGTCAATCCGGGCGGTCGAAGCGTGCAAGTCAAAGTGCGAACGACTATCGGAGCTGAACATCTCCGAGACGGGATGTTCGTGACTTGCTGGATTGCGAGTCAGAGCAAGACCGACGCTGTGTTGGCTCCATTCGACGCATTGCTATACGAAGAAAACCGCCCTTATGTATTCGTCTATCAACAAAGCGAATCAGCGGATGAAGGTGTCGTCGAGCGACGCGATGTCGTGCTAGGAATTCAAGGTTTGACTCATCGAGAAATCGTGTCTGGGGTGGCCGCGGGAGAGCTACTCGTAACGGATGGGCGGTATCGACTTGTCGATGGTGCACCAGTCCGAATTCTCAACCCCAAAGACGAAGCGTTACGTCAAGCGGCTCGTCATCAATTTGATCAAGCACTCCGCATCGACGTGCCAGCCCCGCCGGTTATAGATCGCACGCATCGAATGGCTCAAACACGGAGCAACAATCGATGAATGATGTTTCGACTCAAGAGCACATTCCCGAAGTCAGCGAAGCTGGCGGACTCATGCAGTTCTTCGTGCTCAAACCGGTTTTCGGCTTGCTACTAGTCGTACTAATTGTCGCTAGCGGTTTGATGGCGTACAACGCGCTGATCAAGGAATCGCTCCCAGACTTGGCCATTCCTCAAGCCACGATCGCCACCTTCTGGCCTGGCGCTGACCCACAGACAATTGAACAAGAAGTTACTGAGAAGATCGAGAACGAGCTTTCATCACTGAAGGGCGTCAAGAAGGTCACAAGTGCCTCATTTGACTCGTACTCGATGATCGCCGTCGAGTTTGTCGCCGAGGCGGATTTGGCGGAGTCGATGCAACTGCTCCGTGCGAAGATCAGCGACGCTGAAGCCGAACTTCCACGCGAAGCCGAGAAACCCAAGGTCAATCAGGTATCTGTGGACGACCGCCCGATCATTAGTATCGCACTTTACGGCGATGTCGGGCCGGCGATCCTCAGTCGGACAGCGGAGGATCTTGAAGACCGTTTGGAACGAGTCCAAGGCGTGAACGAGGTCAAGATTGGTGGTCTGCGGAACGAAGTGGTACGGATTCAGCTTCGCCCCGAGCGGTTGGCATCGTTGGGAATCGCACCGACGACGGTTCGCGATCGCATTCAAAAAGCGAACCAAGATATGCCGTGGGGGGAGATTGACAGCGATGAGCTCGGCGCGACTGCTCGACTCTATGGTCGCTTTCGTGACGTCGAAGATCTGCAAGAACTACCGATTACACGACTCGACGGCTTAAACGGTCGCGTCGTGCGATTAAAAGAAATTGCCGATGTTCGGCGAGATTTGGAACGCGAAACCTCACGTGCGTTTCTCAGTTGGAAAGGTGAGCCGTTTAAGCAGTCAATCGAAATCTCTCTGACGAAAGTCCCTGCTTCCGATACCTTACAGACGATCGAAAATGCAAAAGCCGAGTTGGAAGCAATTCGTGGCAGCGAAGATTGGCCATATGGTTTGGAATACCGAGTGACTAGCGATCAATCCGGCCGGATTTGGGAATCTCTATTGCGGGTGTTCAATAACGGCTGGCAAGCAATGCTCGGTGTGTTCATCGTGCTATTGTTCATGTTGTCTTGGCGTGAAGCTTTGATTGCCGGGCTGTCGATTCCGCTTAGCTTCTTAGGTGCGATGACACTCATCTGGCTTATGGGTTACACGCTCAACGAGATGGTATTGATCGGTATGGTACTAGCACTTGGTCTGCTAGTTGATGTGTTTATCCTAATGATGGAAGGTCTGCACGAAGGCATCTTTGTCGAGCATCTCTCTTGGGGACGCTCGGCGATGTGGACGATTCGGCGGTTTGCAGTCCCGGCATTCGCGGGACAGATGACGACCATTCTTGCACTTGCTCCATTGATCGCGGTTAGTGGCACATCGGGCAAATTCATTCGCATTCTGCCGGTGACGACAATTAGTTGTTTAGTTCTTAGCTTCATTGTGGCCGTTGCCGTTGATGTGCCCCTCTCACGGTTCTTGCTCGGGAACATGAAATCTCGGGGGAACGAACGTAAAACACTAGTCGATCGGTTGACGCTATGGTCGTCTAGTCACCTAGCCAGCTGGAGTTTACGAAATACTCTCCGCAATCGCTTCGTGGCATTACTATGGGTCAGTGCGTCGCTGGGGTTATTCGTTGTTTCGGCGATTGGCTTCGGAACGTTACCGCAGACGTTGTACTCGCAACGTGACGGGCAAAACTTAGGTGTAACGATTGAACTCCCCGCTGGTACGACGCTCGCAACTTCGCAAGAGTGCGCGGACCTAGTCGGTGAGATTCTACGCCAGAAGCCATATCTCGAAAGTGTCGTGAAATTAGTCGGACAGAAAAGTCCGCTTGTCCAAGGGTCACTAGGTGAAGCATTAGCACCGTCTGAAGCAGACTACTTGCTTGGCTTTTCTTGCCAGTTTGTGGTTCGGGAAGAGCGTGAGAAAATCGCGTATGAGTATGTGGACGAGTTGCGGGCGGAACTACAGACAGCCGTCGACAACCACTTCCCAGGTGCTAGTATGCAATTGATGGCGGAAACCGGTCGCCCCGAGGCTTCTGACCCGGTGCAAATCGAAATCATCGGCGACGACATGAACACGCTACGAGAACTTTCCAAGCAGGCACAGGCCGCCTTGCGATCGGTGCCAGGTGCGGTGGATGTTCGGGACAATTTAGGGAATGTGCAAGTCGACATTAAGTTGGTTCCGAAACGGGAAGCACTCGACTTTTACAATATTACGACAGAAGAACTCGCCTCTCAGATCCGTTTTGCCATGGGCGATCAAGAGATTGGCAAGTTCGCGATCGGCGGCGTCGAGGAAGACTTGGAGATCCGCTTGGGTACCGCATGGCCTAGTCGTGATGGGAGACTCGGTGGACCGACTCGAATGAACGAACTAGTCACGGTCCGTGCCTTTCAGCCGAACGGTCAATCTGTCCCGGTGCTAGCCGTGGTGCAGCCTGTGACCGGGACTTCGCCAATTTCGATCACACGACAAGACGGACAGCGTTCGATCACCGTTTCCTCTAAGACCGACGACAATCGATTACCTGCTGAAATACTAGCCGACTGGACGCCGAAACTTGACCAACTTCAATCGGCCTGGCCGAACGGTTATAGTTATCGGATTAGCGGCGAGGCCGAAGAGTCTGCTGAGGCGTTCGGCTCTGCAGGAAGCGCGATGATTGTCGCATTGTTTCTCGTCTTTGCGTTACTAGTCCTGCTTTTCGGCTCGTTCACACAACCATTTATTATTGTGGCGACGATTCCATTAGGACTCATCGGCACGTTTAGTGGTTTTTTCTTAACCGGTATGCCGTTTTCGTTTCTGGGAATGATTGGAATCATTTCGCTGATCGGTATCGTGGTCAACGATGCCATCGTCATGGTGGAAACGATGAACGATCACCGTCGTCGCGGAGCAACAATCAAAGAGGCTGCAGCACGGGGTGGAGCGGATCGATTACGCCCCGTTCTCAGCACGAGTTTGACAACTGTCATCGGTCTGATTCCGCTAGGGCTTTCGGACCCGATGTGGGAACCACTTTGTGCAGCAATCATCTTTGGCCTCATAGCCTCCACGGTATTTTCGTTGATGATCATTCCTGCTTTGTATTTGCTGTTGACGCGAAACGAGAACCCTTTGAACGAGTTGGCCGAGTGATTCCACGAAATCGCTGCGGACAATTACGCAGTGTTCTCGTAACAAGCTTCCGCGTAAAGCGGCAAGGCTTAGGCGATCGCGAATCCATGAGACGCTGCCGAGCGGTCTCAGGTCGAGTTGATTCCGTTTCTACGGTCGTTGGCGTAGGAACGGAATCGTCTGCGAATGTCGTCAATGCGATGCTTTTCGTCTTGCTTTGTTGCACGTTTGCATCGTTCCGGGTAACAATGGCGGATCCTGGCCACATTCCCACCTAACGACCGCCTTGATACCGCCGAAAACGCCAGTAGCAGCGTTCGCCAACGAGTTGACTATGAAAGCATTGACGATACTGACGACGACCATCATTCTCGCGTGGAGCGGATGGAGCGTTGCCGCCGACCCGATCTTGGAATGGCGTTTTGATAGGGCCTCGTCTCCGGGAGCATGGCTAGGCAAATACGGGACGTCGACTGAGGGGCCACGCCCTCCGCGATATCCCGGATTCCCCACGGATAACCACGCCATGACGTTCCGTGGACACGAAGGCGTTATCGAAATCAAGGACCACGAGCGGGGTGGTTTCACGAATATTCGTTTTGGCCTCGGCGACACGTTCGCGTTTGAAACTTGGGTGAAACTAAAGTCTGGAAGTCGGGGCAATGTGTCCTATGTGCTCGGTAAAGGACGACACCCGAAACACGGCGAAGCATTCCCGGAAACGAATCAAAACTATGCAGTCCGATTCCAAGAAACGGGCGCGGGTTCTCAGGTTGGCTTGTTGTTTACCACTCGGCATCCCGAGACGGGCAAGTATGCTTGGCATCGGTGGTGGAGTGACTCTGCGGTGCCGGCGACTGGTTGGCATCATGTGGCGTTACAATTCACCTTCGGCGAAGCTGACAGCCTACGAGCTTGGATTGACGGTAAGCCGGTCACCGGCAAATGGGATCTCGACGGCAAGACGGACCTTCCCCCGGTGCAGGATGCGGATGACCTGATCGTCGGCAGTGGATACACACGGGCCGAAGCTTCATCGTTTAGCGGCGTGCTCGACAATCTCGCGATATACCGCTCCGGCTTTGATCCCGAGGAAATCGCGAGACGATACCAGTACGTTCCGCCGCCACCCGCAGTAACTCGTGACATGATTCCAGCGGGGCGAGTTCTTGTCCAGATCAGCGAAAAGGGTGTAGCCGGGTCCCAAAGCTGGCCTGAAGAACCCGAGGTCACAGAAACCTATCTGGAAGACGCTTTCGGATTTTTTGCGGTTCCTCACAAGTACGTTTCCACTGGCGTGAGAGGTGATCGCGAAAATCCGTCACACTTGCGTGCATCCGCAATTGTCGAATTGCCCACGGGCAAACATCGACTGTTGTTGCGAGGCCGCGGGATGTCGCGGCTGTTCATTGATGGTAAAGAACTCTTGCAAAACGGAAGACGATCGTTGGACTCCGGCGGGCATACTCCGCTCGCGGTGCAGGACGACTACCTTGATCTCGGTCCTGATTTCCGATTCGCACCGCCCGGCAACCGTGATGCCTGGTGCGAGTTCGAAACATCCGGCGGTGAGCACTTTGTAATCTTAGAAACCATTCTGGGGAACGTGAGAGGCAATTTCAGACAACGACCGGAACTTGGCGAGACGGTTGCGGCGATCTCGCTCGAAGGCAGCGACTCATGGTCGCTACTTGCCCCCGGCGAACGACATGTCGCGTACAATGACGCCGGATGGGAATCCTACGCTGCCGAACGCCAATTGCGACTGGATCAGATCAACGCGACTGCGAGAGCCAAGTGTCGCGAAGCGCACAGTGACTATTGGAACAAACGCCGGAAGGCTGCCGTTGACTGGCTGACAAGTACCAAGGCCGTTGAAGTCCCCGCGCTCCCAAACGGCTACCCGGCACATAATGAAATCGATCACTTCATCGCGGCTCGGATTGCTGCTGTTGCTCGTGATGCCGAACAAAGTCGGCAGTCCGAAGTCGATTACTTCAGAGACATCCGATCGTTACTCGAAAGCCGTTGCTACGACTGTCATCAAGGCGGCAAGGCTCAGGGCAACTTGCAACTTGATAATCATGCAGCGACATTGCAAGGTGGTGATTCCGAAGGCCCGGCCATCGTTCCCGGCAATTCAGACGCGAGCGCATTGATCGAACGTGTGACGTCGACCGACGAAAGCCTCGTGATGCCTCCGAAAGGCGAACCACTCACCAAAGATGAGATCGCATTGCTGAAACGCTGGATCAACGACGGTGCCATTTGGCCACAGTTCGATGTCAAGAATTTTGAACTGACGCCCCTCGCAAATGACTTGGTGTTTCTCCGCCGAGTTACGCTCGACACTGTCGGTGTCACCCCGACCGAGCACGAGATCGAATCGTTCCTCGCGGACGACCCGCAAACGCGACGGGTGAAAGTTATCGATCGACTATTAGCGGATGAGCGGTGGGCCGATCATTGGATGGGTTACTGGCTAGACGTTCTCGCCGAGAATCCCAATATGATCAACCCGACACTCAACAACACGGGTCCATTCCGTTGGTGGCTGTACGAGTCGCTGATCGATAACAAACCTGCGGACTTGTTTGTCACGGAACTCATTCGGATGGAAGGCAGCGAACGCTTTGGCGGACCGGCGGGTTTTGGTACGGCTTCGCAGAATGATCTTCCGATGGCTGCTAAGGGAATCATCGTCAGTTCCGCATTTCTGGGCGTGGAAATGAAATGCGCCCGTTGTCATGACGCACCAGCACACGTCTCACTGCAGAAAGATTTATTGCAATTAGCGGGTTTGCTGAAACAGGACACGATCAAACTTCCAAAGTCCAGCAGTGTACCAGCCGGACGCTTGCATCAAGCCGGCCGCAAACCGTTGATTGAGGTCACGCTGGAACCCGGAGCCGTCGTCAAACCGGCTTGGCCGTTCGAACGCTATTGTGACGAATCGGTTGCTGATCTTCTGGCCGAGCACCCGCAGAACCCCCGCGACCGCCTGGCCACTTTAATCACAGCCCCGCAAAACGAACGCTTTGCGCAAGTCATGGTAAATCGGATTTGGCAGCGTTTGATGGGGCGAGGATTGGTGGAAAACGTTGCGGACTGGGAAAAAGGCGGCCCTTCGCATCCAGAGTTGTTGCGGTGGTTGGCTCGTCGATTTGTTGAGTCAGGATATGACATGAAGGCGATCAGTCGGCTGATTCTTAACTCCCATGCTTACCAACGAGCGACAGATCCACTGCTAGTAGAAACAAGTCCTCTATATATTTCACCGGCGCCACGCCGATTGATGGCGGAGCAAATTGTCGACTCTGTCTTTCACGCGACGGGCACACCGTTCGATTTGGAAGAAGTCAGTTTGGACATCGATAGCGTGAGAGATATCAAGAACGCGTTGACACTCGGCAAACCCCGTCGGTCTTGGATGCTGGCGTCCACTTCAAACGAACGCGACCGCCCTAGCTTGGGGTTGCCACGCGTGACAGCGGTCGCGAGTGTACTGAAAGCTTTTGGATGGCGTGGAGCCCGCCAAGATCCGCAGAGCCAACGCGACACCGACTCCAACACTCTTCAACCAGCCATCTTCGGAAACGGTGTCATGAGCATCTGGTTGACGCGACTCAGTGACCGGCATGGCATGACCCGATTAGCCCTGGAAGATCAAACCGTCGAACAACTCGTCGATCGCATGTTTCTTCGAATACTGACACGCAAACCATCGGCAACTGAGCGGGAACGCTATGTCTCTTTCCTGTCCGAAGGCTATGACACGCGGGTGATTCCAAAGTCCAAAAGAGTTCGTCCTGCTCCTGGTAAACGGGAACGCGTCCGATACGTAAGCTGGTCAAACCACGTCGATGGACCAGCCAATAGTTTAGCGCAAGAAAAAGAAGTTGCCGCACGTCGCGGTGATCCCCCGACGAATGCCCTCCAGGAAGAATGGCGTCTTCGCATGGAGGACGCATTGTGGGCAATCCTGAATGCACCCGAATTGATTTACACGCCGTGATCGTTCAGAGATCAATCGTCTGACTGCAAACTCACGACTCCGATACATCGCTGGGAAACTCCATATGGACCGTCGCTCATTTCTTCAACAAACCGGCGCAATCGCTGGGACTGCCTTGACAGCACCGTCGTTGCTCGCCTCCTCTGCGGCTGTCAACGTCTCGAAGGGGAAGGCCGAGAGTGTGATCTTTCTCTGGCTGGGTGGCGGGATGTCGCAGATTGACACATTCGATCCGAAACACCGCGGCAACTCGAAAGCGTCTCCCGTCGTTCCGGGGTCGGAATACGACACGATCGACACAGTCGTCCCGGGTGTGAAGTTTTGCGAACATTTGCACCGGACAGCGAAACTCGCGGATCGGCTGACAGTGATCCGAACGGTCAATCATCATCTCGTCGACGAACACGCCTTTGGCACCAACTTCGTCCATACGGGGCGACCGATCAGCGGAAGCATCACCTATCCGTCGCTTGGTTCCATCATCGGTCATATTCGTGGCCCGATAAATCCTGAAGTGCCCGCCTACATGGTGATCGGTTACCCGAATGTCAGTCGCGGCCCAGGTTTTCTAGGAGCTAAAGGCGGCTATGTTTATCTGGTCGATACCGAAAGTGGTCCTGCCGGTTTCTCCCGTCCCAAAGACGTCACGCCGACTCGTGTCGAACGACGTCGCGAACTTCTGGAACCCTTGACCAGTCGTGTGCCGCAGTCTTCGGTCATCGAGCAATACAAAGCGGCGCAGGCAGAAGCGATGCGACTCGCCGGTCCGAAATTCATGCGACACTTTCAACTCAAAAACGAACCCGCGGAATTACGAAACGCATATGGTGGCGAGTTCGGTCAACGATGCCTCATGGCCCGTCGTCTTGTCCAGGCTGGCGTCCGATTTATTGAGGTGTCCCATAATCTCAATTTTATCAACGGCACAGGATGGGACACTCATAACGAAGGCCAGAAAAACCAACATCTGTTGATCAAGGAACTCGACATTGCGTTGTCGGCATTGATTCAGGATCTCGAGCACCAGGGTATGCTCGATACGACCCTCATTGCGGTCGGTACGGAATTCGGACGTCCAGCCGGTTTCGACTCTCGCGGCGGTCGAGGTCATCAGGGAAGTTGCTTCAGTCTCCTCCTCGCGGGTGGAGGTTTGAAACATCACGGTGTGTATGGTGTCACCGACGAACTCAGCAAGAAAATCGTCGAGAACCCTGTTTCCATTCCCGACTATCATGCCACCATTCATCATGCTCTCGGCATCGATCCAGCCCATGAACTCTTCGATGGGTCACGTCCCGTACCCATTACCGATCAAGGTCAGTCGATCAAAGCATTGTTCGCTTAGTGCTGCAATCGGAGCAAGTGGAATGAGAGCCCTCTACACACCCGAAACGGCACTTCAACGCCTAGCATCAGAGCATTAGTGTGATTCTGGGCTTCGCCGACATGTAAAGTGTCACACGGAAAGGTCTACAATGAAAATTGCCAATATCGAAGGCCGTGCACACATCGTGACGGAGTCGGGCGGTGTCGATGTCGAACTCGCTTCCGACGGGCGATTTCCTTCGGACAATCAACAACTCATCTTGCAACTTGACGAACTCCAAAGCTGGTACGCAGGCAGCGACCTGGTCGCAGATCCGTCTCTTAGCACAGACCGCTTGCAAGAATCACTCGATCGATTGCAATCGCCGGTTCCCAATCCAAGTCAGGTCTTTGCAATCGGCCTGAACTACAAGGCTCATGGTGACGAAGTCTCCATGACGGCAACACAAGAGCCGATGATTTTCACGAAGTTTCCCTCGTCCATTACAGGGCCAGGGGCCACCATACCGCTTCCCACCGACACGACAGATTGGGAGGTCGAACTCGTCGTGGTGATTGGTGAAGCTGGTCGCAACATTCGCCGCGATGATGCCCTGAAACACGTCGCCGGTTATTGTGTCGGGCAGGATATTTCCGAACGGACGCTGCAACTCGCTTGCACCCCTCCGCAATTTAGCATCGCCAAAAGTTTCGCCGCGTTCGCACCCATGGGGCCTTGGCTGACAACTGCGGATGAGGTCGACATCACGTCGCTTCGACTGACATGCCACGCGGCCGGCGAAACGCTTCAAGAGGGAAACACAAGCGACATGATTTTTGATATTCCGACTCTAATCGCCTATCTTTCAAACATTTGTGAACTCCGAACCGGCGACATCATCTTCACCGGCACACCGGATGGTGTTGGGATGGGATGCAAACCTCCCCGATACCTTCAGGACGGATGGTTGTTGGAAACGTCGATTGAAGGGCTAGGAACGCTCGCGAACCCCTGTCGACGTATGCCGCACGGGCTTTAGACCCGTCGCCGAATTCCTGAAGCAGATCCGTTTGGATCACACGCCCGCCGATCGACCATCGAATCTAGGATACTGAAATGAATCACGACTTCCGCAAAAGACTTCGCGAACGCCAAACGTTGCTTGGCACGTTAGTGAATTCCACGGATCCTGCATCGGCGGAGATTCTGGCCGAAGTCGGATTTGACTGGCTATTTATCGATGCCGAGCATGGGCCTCACGAAACCACAGATCTGCTTTCTGTGTTGCGGGCGGTTGATCATCGAATTCCATGCGTGGTTCGCGTACCGGCCCCTGAAGAAATCCCGATCAAGAAGACTCTCGACATCGGCGCCACCGGTATCATCGCCCCGCAGACCAACGCGGTTGAGCAGGTGGAGTCTGTTGTCCGTTGCTGTCGCTATTCACCACAGGGAAGCCGTGGCGTGGGTCTGGGACGGGCGACCACCTACGGGCAGGGGTTCGCGGACTATGTGGGGACAGCCAACGATAACGTGGCGGTCATTGTCCAAGCCGAGCATATCGAAGCTGTCGAGAACATCGAGGCGATCGTGAAAGTGGAAGGCGTCGACGCAATTCTGATCGGCCCATACGATCTCTCTGCCAGCCTCGGAAAGATGGGCCAAGTCACGGACCCGGAAGTCGTCGCTGCAATCGACCATGTGACTGACGTCTGCCACGCTGCCGAAATGCCCCTGGGGATATTCGGAGTCACGGCGGAGGCGGTCATTCCGTATCGCGACAAAGGCTTCTCACTTATCGTGTCCGGCGTCGATCTTTTGATGATCGCCCAGACGGCGAAGCAAATGCTGTCTCAATTGCGGTCAACAAATCAATAACCTAACCAGTCGCCGACTCGATGCGGGAATGACCACACGACCCACCCGAAAACCGAAACATTTGCACACATCCAACAGTCGAACTACAAGAACCGGCTTTGTCACAAAGACCAACATTGCGAGGCGGCAGGGACCTTATCTCCACCACTGGAAAGCCCCATCCCGATCATACTTTCATAGTTGATATGGCTTCAGGCCTTGCACGAGCGAAGCCCAACTCGATTGCACAAACTCTGATCGAGTAACTGCTTACAGACATCTCCCGTCGAAGTCACTGAAAAATACACCGATTTTCCGACCGACGAATTGACAAACCTGCTTTCAGTCTTGAGAATGAGTCTCAATATCATGAATGCGATGAGTGTTGCCGGGGCGGGTCCGTCAGCGGAGTCTCGGCTAATTGGTACGTTACGATGCTTCAGCGTTCTCGCCTCGAAAGAGCGTGAGAATTAATCAGACAGAAACGATCAAGGTCAGCGGAAAACGGGCAGAATGATGGTGAAACTGGCGACTCAGCGGCTCAATCCGACGAATAATCAATCGCGATACAAACAACTGGCTGCTGCAAGACATGCCATCGCAAATCGCAACTTTCGGGCCGCCAAGTTATTGTTGAAAGCCTGCGTGATGCGGAATCGCGAGGACGGACGAGCTTGGGAACTATTTGGATGCGTCCATTTTCAAAGTGGAAACTTTCCGCTGGCGATCTCAGCTTTCGAACGGGCTTCTCTGGCGGTCACTCTATGCGAGAACAGTCAGGTTTGTCTTGCGAGTGCCTACGCCCGATCTGGTCAATTCGAAGTTGCCACCGAATTGCTCTCCAAGCTCGCAGATAGCCACGAACTTTCTGCAACGCATTTGCTCGACGTCGCCATCTCGCTGGATTTGGTCGATCGCCCCGATCTTTCCATGACCGCCTGCCGGAACGCCGCCAAACGAAGCCCGGAGAACGCCCAGGTTTATTACGACCTCGCATATTATAGCGGCCGATGTGGGTACCCAAGTTCGACCACAGAGCGGATGGTTCGGAAAGCCATTCGACGCGATCCTGGCAACCCGCGTTATCGAATCGGTTTGGCAACGCCCCTGGTTAAGGAGAACCGACTCGACGATGCATATGAGCTTGTTCGTGAGTTGCCGACCTCCCAGATTGTTACTCTAACGTGTTCGTGTTGTCTCGAAAAACTCGTCGATTTATTTCGACGTGCCAGTGACAACCAACGGGTGATTGCCTGTCGACAGAGGCTCGTCGAACTGCGACTACGAGGTTGCGGATTCGAATGTTAAATCGCACCCGCAAGTCTTGTGAACCAACGTTAGATAATTAAACAGAATTTCGTTTTACACTGTTTCTAGTTCAAGCGAAAAACGAAACCTGCCCGTTTCACAGCTGACGTTCTTGTGATATGTCTCCTACGGAATCCGAGGCAGGTCGCATGGCACTTAAGGTGCTCGAACCGATGAAATCTAACGATCATTTGGTCTGCTTATCGATGACCAACTGATCGAACAAACGGTTCTCCAAGTCGTACACCTGAAGTTCCAAACGACGACCGTTAACGCGTACCATTGCGTAATGATGTCCATATCGGACGGTGTTCTGGAAAAACGGTCGAATTGGCCCAGGCGTTTCAAGGCCACCTCCGCCGCCACCGGTAATCATGTAGATCGGCCCGTTGGATTCCACCGCCTTGTTCTGCCGAACTGGCCAAGTCCGCTCGTAAGAATGGATATGCCCATTCCAGACGATGTCTACGTTGTGTCGCTCGTAAAGGGGAACAAGTTGACGCGCTCGCAGGTCACCACGAGATGATACATTCGTCTTCCAGAGATCACCGTAATCGTTCTCATCAGACGAATAGGGAGGATGATGGTGACAAACGATTTTCCATGTCGCCTTTGATTTCGCAAGTGCCTTGTCTAGCCACTGATATTGTTCGGAACTCGGAGCGATCACACGATTGCTGTCGATCATAAAGAAGTGAGTGTTGCCGAACTGAAACTCGTAATAGTACTCTGGGTTTGGCAAGGAAACATAGTCGAAGTAATTGCGGGCATTCTGTTCGTGATTCCCCAAGACAGGATAAAAGGGAACATAGTTGATCAACGGACGTAAGCCAGGGAAAAAATGCTCCGTCCAATGAGCATCGTTTCCGCCAGTCGAGACGAGGTCCCCCGGATGCAACAAAAAACTAGGCCGCTGTCCCCAGGCATGTTCTGCGAGTTTTCCAGACACAGCCGGGTTTCCCTGAGTGTCGCTAATAACCGCGAACGCAAAGGGTGTTTCGGGTTTGACCGCGGTTTGAAACGTAAAGACATCACTCAGTAAAGGCGAAGCCCCTTCGAATCGGGTTTCCGTCCGATAAAAGTATTGGGATTCCGGTTTGAGGTTCTCGATCGTAATCTCGTGAATCTCTGCATCTTCCTCGCCTTCGACTTTCTGAAGACACTCGCTAGTTTCGCCATAATGAACAATCGAATGGCCGGTTCTTTTAGTTCGCCACATGACCGTCATTGAAGTCATCGTCCCAAACTGAAGATATGGCTCGACGATGTATGCGGGCGGGTCGACGATGTTAACAACGGGGAGCGTGGCCAAGCCGGCGTTGTGATCGAAGTCATGCTGAACCCAGGCGGATTTTGCTGCTCGATCATACAAAGCCATTTCATAAATTCGGCCTCGATGCCCATAGAATTCATTCTCGTCACGATATGCCCCTAGCATCCAGGGAGCTTCGGCTGGATAAACGATGCGGCCGGATTGCTCTTGGCTCTCGGCGTCGAGTTTTCCATTGACAAACAGCTGCATGGATTCGCCATCATAGATCGCAACGACATGATAGAGTTTTCCCGGCTGGTACTTGGTTTTGCCTTTGAGATATGTCAACTTTTCGGGTCCGTGCTGGCCCCGTAAAGCGAACGTGAATGTCCTTTGATCATATCCTAACAACCAACCGAATTCTGAATCGCCGTTGTCTTGAACAACACCTAGCAAGCCACCCCATTGCAACGGTCGATCGATCGAAACCCACGCAGAAACTGTCATCGCCTCGGAGGGGAGAAACTTGGTTGCATCTGCGTAATTCTTTGCCAGTTCGATGCCGCATTGACCACCTTGCAGGAATAGACAGGAAGTCTGCTGATCCTCAATGACACGGTACTTCCCAAGGATTTTGCCATCTGGACCCAACCGAGATTTCAAAGTCGACTGTTGAGTGCTCACGGAGCGGTCATCGCAACGCCAACGCGCTAACGGGTCAGGCCCGTCATGTGCCAATAACGGAGTCGCTCCTAGAAGAACGGTCAACACGAAATATGTCATTCGGAAATGCATAGCACTCAATCGGATGTTGAAATCGGAAACGAACGGTATTCATGAACGATCGGAGTTTTCGAATTACTACCACAATCTCATCAAGCGAGCCAACCGCCCCATGCGAAAATCTTCGTGCGTCGACAGTCGGCGGGATCTCGTCACGCTTCGTTAATTCACTCATATCGTGCTCGTTGTGACACGATTCTCTGTTAGAATCATGTCACCACAAACGAGAGCGTTAACGGGGGAAACTGATGAGACAGTCGCCGCTAGTGTGGAAAGTGTTTGCCGTGCTGCTGATGAGTCACGCGAATGCATCCATAACCGTTGCAGGACCTGATGCCCACGTTTTGAACGATTTGTTTGGCGACGAACAATTGGGAGCAAACGTTGATGTCGTCCGCCAGCACGCTGCTTCATTTAGTTCTCAAGAGCGTTACGAGTTTCTTGCCGACTGGGTTTTGCCATCCGAGAGTCATGCGACCATTCGACTCACGGCGAATTTCAGCCCCTATGTTTCTCGGACGAACACCTACGATTTCAATCCGACAGGAACGATCGTTTCACCGGCGATTGATCTGATTCTGACCGCGGAAGCAATAGGGATGCTAGACGAGTTGTATCGACGGGTCCGTGAAGTAAAACCTCGAGGAGAACACCAGGCAAGATGCCAACTTGCTCTTTCCGGGATGGTTCAGATTCGTCGCGGCGAAACCGCAGATGCTGAGAAATTTTTGAATGAACTCGAGTCCCGTCGTGTCCAGAAAATGGCTCGCAATCTTTATGGTCGTTGGCCCGAAACTCTGCTCCTTAGCTTCGCCGCCAAAAGTCCGGCGTTGCGGGAGATTGCAGCCGAATACTTGCAACGCATACTTGAACAGCAAGTTCGAGTCGCTGAGAACTCCATCGGTCATGACGAATGGGACCGATGTATCCAAGCCCTCTGGGGGCAAACTCGGCTGCGGGATGAAGATACTTCAGATTCGCAGTTAAAAAACTGGCATCCGGTCAGTGAATGTGATGAGAAAACCCGAGGCGTCGGTTTTCCCGAGTCACGCTGGCAGCGGACGGATCGGCAAGTGGAGTGCCTCGCTAGACATCAAAACGACTATCTGCTTTATCGAATCCCCTTGCAGGGCAACTATGAAGTGGAATGTGATATCACCGGTTTCGGATATCGAGAAGGTCAACTCGTGATTGGCGGTCATTGGATCTCCCCACACTATCACCGCAATTCGTTTGAAGTTGGCAACCTGCGAGGCATCGTCAAGAACCCAGTCCCTGTCGATCCGAAACTGTCGTTGGTCAACGATTGGATTCACTATCGAGCCGTGGTTCGTGATGGGGTTTGTCGACTCTTTATGAATGGGAGAGAACTGGTCTCTGAGCCGCTTCACGAACACCAGTTCCCTTGGATTGCCTTGCGGACGATGTTTTTCTCGAATGCGAGCATCCGGGATGTTCGGATTACCGGTTCGCCAACGGTTCCGGAAGAGATCGAGATGACGACCGATCCTAATCTTTCCGGTTGGATGCGATTTCATCGCGACAACGTGGGCGGGCCAAAGTCCGATTGGCGATTCGAAAAAACGCTTGGCCCCAATGGTGGTCTATATGCCCGCCGAAAAGAGGAGTTTGTCGGAACGTATCACGAGAGTCTCCTGCGGTATTTTCGCCCGATGCTTGAAGATGGGACGATCGAGTATGAATTCTACTATCAACCGGAAGAATTTGAGGTTTTTCCCGCACTCGATCAACAGGCGTTCCTACTTGCACCGGATGGAGTCCGAGTTCATGAGATCACCAATGGTATCTGGGAGCGAACCGGACTCGACCCTCAAAATGCTCGAGTGATTAGTTCCTCCAAAGTGCCTCTAACGGAGGGTTGGAACAAATTGCGGTTTGAACTGATTGACGACAGAGTCACCATTTTCGTCAATGAGTCGGAAGTCCATGCCGGCGACATTTCCGAGCACAATGATCGCACGTTTGGTCTGTTCCACTATGCTGATCAATCGAAAGTTCAAGTCCGCAATATGACTTGGCGAGGCAACTGGCCAACGCGAATCCCGGAACTCGCTCGACA
The DNA here is from genome assembly GCF_984380535.1 of Thalassoroseus sp. Taxonomy (NCBI): domain Bacteria; kingdom Pseudomonadati; phylum Planctomycetota; class Planctomycetia; order Planctomycetales; family Planctomycetaceae; genus Thalassoroseus; species Thalassoroseus sp. The sequence continues at coordinate 208,106 of NZ_CFHRBF010000003.1, read as the reverse complement.
GGAGTTATATGGAACACACCTTGACGAGATCAATTCGCGGTCAGCAGAGTTGCCAATCGAATACCACTTCGACTTCTCCAAACCAGCGGATAACAGGTTCGCCACAGAACCACTCGTTTTTCAGAACCGTGTCTTCTTTCTCAACAACACCGACATGGCTGGAAAGGTGATGAAAACGGAAAACGGGCTGCACATGCAACGTCCACCCGCGAGGTCGTTCAAAGATGTTTGGATTGCGCCTGACATTCGTATTGCCGGTGATTTCGATGTGATTGCGGAATTTGAAAACCTTCGTTTCGGGGAACCGACAAATGGCTCTGCTGCGTTATACCTCACGGTGGTGACGGAAGATGACCTAACGACACACTCCCGGGTTTGGCACGGAGTCTACGCCCATCCCGGTATCGATCGACGGCGAGTCACTCAGGCGGAACTTGACTATTTCCGCCCTGGCCAGGATGTCGAAATCCAATTCGAAGGCGTTACCGCTGAGGCATCTTCCGCGGGACGGATGAGAATTACGCGGATTGGCAAAACCTATTCTTTCCTCATCGCCGAGGGAGATTCGCACAACTATCGACTCATCCATCAGCAGAAGGTCAACGACAAACAGACTGCCTTCAACGGCATTCGGATCGGAATCGGGACCTACGATGAAAAACCGCCGAAACAGGGACTCCAAGTGCTCTGGAAGAAACTGCACATTCACGCCGAGGCGTTGGCAGAATGACAGTGATTGTTTTGCCTTTACTCACCGAGTCAGAACGCTTTGCTTAGTCCGTGGTTGACTGGGATTTCAATTGGCTGAATTGACGCACCTGTTCGATGATTGCGGTTTCCGTTGGCAGACGTTCCATGGAACTGGCTCCATAAAAACCGTCGACGTCGGGGAGTTGGTCAAGGATATACTGGGCATCTTCCGGCATCGCGATTGGTCCACCGTGACACAACACAAAGACATCCTCGCGAACGCTACGTGCCGCTGCGACGATCTCCGCGATGCGTGTCACGCACTCCAACAACGATAGACTCGTCTGAGCCCCAATGGTTCCCTTGGTGGTCAGCCCCATATGAGCGACAACAATATCCGCACCGGCTTGAACTAATTGCTCGGCTTGCCGAGGATCGAACGCATAGGGAGTCGTCAGCAAATCCAGCTCATGAGCCGCAGCGATACAGTCGACTTCAAGCGAGAATCCCATTCCAGTTTCTTCCAGATTGGCCCGAAACACGCCGTCGATCAGGCCTACCGTGGGAAAGTTTTGAATACCGGCGAATCCCAACTCCTTGAGTTCCCGCAGAAAGTGATCACGGATGAGGAAGGGATCGGTCGCGCACACACCGGCCAGGACGGGTGTGTGTGTCACAGCGGTTAGAACTTCGGTCGCCATTTCTTTGACGATGGCATTCGCATTGCCGTAAGGCATCAGACCGGCTAACGACCCGCGACCGGCCATGCGAAATCGACCGGAATTGTAGATGACGATCAAATCGATCCCGCCGGCTTCCTCGCATTTCGCGCTAATGCCGGTTCCGGCGCCGCCGCCAACAATCGGCAAACCGTCCGCGCGTTTTTTTCGAAGTCGTTCAAGAATCGTCTTGCGTGGTTCTGCCACGGCTCACTGCTTTCTAAATCAGGTCGTCGAAGGTGATGAACCAGAATCCGCAACGAGATTTTCGTACTGCTCAATCACAAACTGGGAAAATTTAACGTCATTGATGTGCGTCGGTGAACGCAGAATTCGGCGGCTATCAGCTGGTTCGATTTGCCGCTCTAGCTCGGCGAACAGTACCGCGTCGGCATTTGGGTCATGAAACGGTTGGCCGGGTGCATCCAACGCCGAGATCCCCTTCTCTGGGATCACAAGTGCAAACGGAGCACGAGCACGATTGAGCTTGCGAGCCATCCATTGTGCAATGAGAACGCATTCCTCAGGCGTGGTCCGCATGAGTGTCACGTGTGTATTGTGCACGTGTAGATTGCGCTGGCGGAACTCCGGCGGAACAGAATCCAAACCGCCAAAGTTGACCATATCGAGAGCCCCCACACTGATTACCAACGGTACGCCTTGCTCGATCAAAACATCAAACCGTTTTTCACCCGCCGGGAAGATTCCGCCGACAACCTCGTCCGCGACTTCGGTTGTTGTGATGTCCAGCACGCCTTCGATCATTTGGGATTGGACGAGTGACTCCATAGCCCGTCCGCCGGTTCCCGTCGCGTGGAAGACCAGGCAATCGTAACCTTGTTGCTCAAAGTGCTGACGGACACGGGTCACACAGGGAGTTGTCACGCCAAACATCGTCATGCCGAGGGTTGGGCGTTTGGCGGATTCTTCCATTCGATGCGTCACCATCCCCGCCATGGCGTGAGCAGCGTTTCCCAGCACCGTGCGAGAGACGGCATTCACTCCGGCGATATCGATCACCGAGGGCATCATTAGGATGTCGGAACAGTCAACATAGGGCAGCGTATTTCCACTGGCGACCGTCGAGACCATCAACTTTGGTAAGCCGATTCTCAGTCGACGCATCGCATGGGTGATCAGAGCCGTCCCACCGCTGCCGCCGATCCCAATCACACCTTGCAGGCGATTATCCGCCGCCTCACGTTCGAGAAAACTTGCGAGCGCATGGCTCAGCGACGCGATCGCCTCACCGCGATCAACATGTCTCGGGTCCCATTCTTGCCCCATCAAATCCGTGGGGGATACGTCTGCACCGAAATCACGGGACTCGGCCGCACTCACGTCGATGGTCCGCACGGCTACTCCAGCGGCAGCGAGACAACGTACGAGATACAGCAATTCGTCGCACTTGGTATCCATTGTTGCAATGGCGTAGACGTAACCTTCCATCGGCATGCCCGGCGTGGTGAGTGGTGTTTAACGTTGTTGCTGCGCATTATCCACGGATCGACGAAGATGTCCAATCGATGGAGCAGGCCTTTGAAGTCACGAGTGTGATCGAAAGAGTTTCGAGCGGTGTGGGTGGAAAATCCGGTCGATCGCGTTATCGTGGCCGTGTGCTCTTGCAGCAGAAACTCCGAACAACAAGACGAAAGCCGATCGCAATGTCGATGCTTCTATCTCGATTTCATCCGCTTCTTCGAACCGCATTGCGAGTGTTGAACCGTCGCATGATCATTGTCAGTTCGTTGGCCGTTTCGCTTACCCTCGTCTTCGGATTCGCTTCCGCAACGGGGGCAACCAATCCGGGCAAGTACAACGTACTGTTCATTATCTCCGACGATCTGACATTGACGGCACTTTCCTGTTACGGCAACGAAGTTTGTTCCACGCCGAACATCGACCGACTTGCAGCGAGAGGCACCCGCTTTACTCGTGCCTATTGCCAAGGCACGTACTGTGGACCTTCGAGAGCGTCATTCTTGTCGGGCTACTATCCGCATGCGACCGGCATTCTCGGCTACATTAGTCCGCGGAAGGCAATCGGTGATCGCGCCACTTGGCCACAGCACTTCAAAAACAATGGATACTACACGGCCCGCGTGAGCAAGATTTTCCACATGGGTGTGCCAGGCGGAATCGAAGCGGGAACGGATGGGGAAGACGATCCAGCCTCGTGGACGGAGCGGTTCAATAGCCCCGGGCCGGAATGGAAAGCCCCGGGGGATGGCGAGACGCTCGAAGGTAATCCCGATGGCAAGAAACCCGTGGTCGGCGGCAACACGTTTGTGGTTGTCGAAGCGGATGGCGACGACATGGTTCACTCCGATGGCAAAACAGCAGCCAAGGCGTGCGAACTGATCGATCAACACCGCAATGAGCCGTTTTTCCTAGGTGTTGGCTTCGTCCGGCCGCACGTGCCATTCGTCTCGCCGAGACCGTATTACGAACCGTTCCTACCATACAACAACATGAAGCTGCCCGAAAAAGTGGAAGGTGATTGGGACGATATTCCGAAGGCCGGGATCAACTACAAGACCAGCCTCAACATGAAGATGGACGTGCGGCGACAGAAAAAAGCAGTCGGCGGTTACTACGCTTCAGTCGCTTATATGGACGCGCAAGTCGGCAAGGTTTTGGATGCACTCGAAAATGCAGGACTCGATGACAAAACGATCGTGATTTTCACTAGCGACCACGGTTATCATCTCGGCGAACATGACTTCTGGGCCAAAGTCAGTTTGCACGAGGAGTCTGCGTTGGTGCCACTGATTATTTGTGTGCCCGGCCAGAAGCCAGCCGTCTGCAATTCGCTCGTCGAGTTGCTTGACCTGTACCCGACAATCACGAGTCTGTGTGGGCTTGAAGTGCCCGAGCGTCTGCAAGGTCGGAACATTAGCCGTTTGCTCGATACGCCAACCGCTGAGGTTCGCGATGCGGCATTCTGCGTCAACGGACGGGGTTTCCTATTGCGAGAGGACCGCTGGGCCTACATTCAATACGGCGAACGGGCGCAGAAGGGAATCGAGTTATTCGATATGCAAACCGACCCCAAGCAATACACAAACCTGGCCGACAAGCCGGAGTACAAAACCGTCGTCGAGTCGTTTCGTAGGAAGATGGCTGCGAAGCTACAAGCGGTTCGTACGAACGATCTCGATCGCAACTAAGATCCTGTCACAAGGTCCCCTGCTCTCACACTGGGTTTTTGACTTGTCCGAAGTTTCTGCGTATCACGAAGCGGGTCATGCTTTCATGGCGATCTATGTAGGAGCCCGCGTCCGTTCGGTGACGATCGACCCTGATTGGGATGACGGTCCCGAACGATATGCCGACATCCGCGTCGAATGGCCGATACAAAATTTCACGGATCGTGAATTCCACGAAAAGTCAGTCTTCGTTGCTTTAGCTGGACCCGTTGCTGAGATGATTCATCGTGGCGAAGCGTACCATCCCGGCTTCGTCGCGGAATGGTCGGCCGACTGGAAACTGGCCTGGGAAGCGGCTGCTCCGTTAATGCCCTTCGAACGCAAACGATTGGCTTACCTCGAACAAGCGACTCAGCAACTCCGTCGACTGTTAGAGCGTGAGAACCATTGGGAGGCGATCGCCACGATCGTCGATAATCTGCTCGCGCATGAAACGCTCGAAGGCGAGGAAGTTGAAGACATCGTACAACAGTGGCTCTAAACATCACGTCGGTCAAGACGCGAGTAAGTTGCACCGCCATGTTGATTTGATGAAACCTTGATTCGCACGGATTCTTACCATCGCCGAGTCCGTCGCCGTGCCCCAAATTGAGGCGCTGCGACTCTCACTTTGCCACGCCAACCGCATCCATAGCAACGCATTATTTTGACACGCGGAAGCTCAAACCCATATCTCGCGAGTAAATAGCCGGGGCCTAAGAACAGTTTGATTGAAGAAGCAAGTGCATCGCCACTCAGCGGGATAATGAGCACGAGTCCAGCCGTCAGTCCCACCAGAAGAATCCCCCAGGGGATGCCAACCAAGAGTCCCAAGACAAAAAAGAACCAACCACGCCAAGTCATCTTCGCAGGCGTACGAAGTGCGGTTCCGAAAGTCCGACCGCACGCTGGGCACTCTCGCAAAAATTCCTCCATTGCGTCTCTCGTTCGAAGTGCATTCAGTTCAAACCAAGAACTGAAGCAGTATACAAAAAGCACCTCGAATTACTAACGAGTGGCACAATCAAATGAATTAGACGTTTCCGTTTTTGGTGCGAGCCCATAGCTGAAGATCAGTCTCGACTTGCATATCAACGCAGATGAACAGGCAATACCTTGTTTGACCTAATGACCAACATCTATGAGGAACAAAAACTACGAATATCCGCACTTTCCCAAATTTCAGTCACGAGATGACAAATGCCCCATGAGACACGGATTGTCAGTCCCGGCCCGCAAGAGCGGACGGTATGCACATCAGACGGCCAAGTTTTGCAAGTCCCGGATGGTTGGGAACTGCTCCCGCCCGGCGATGCGGCATTGACACGACGCGTTAAGTCCGGTGGTCCAAGTTGGACAGTGCAGGAGAAAAAGGGACGGAAGACGTTCTCTCGCGGTGTATGGGCACCGGCTGACCGCATCGACTCGATCCGCCAAGAACTCGCTGCCGAGCGTTCCACCGAAACCTACGCGAAACGACGAGCTGCCGACACGGCTCGACGCGAAAAGCAACATCTCGAATACGTGCAAGACTTCCGCGCCGCGATTCGGGACTTTCTGGACTTCGCCCCCGCATACGACACCCTGGCCGAGCGGCTTGCGGATGCTGTCGCGCAACATGCGACTCCAGTCGGTAGTGGGACGGTCGCTCGTACGAAAAGGATTCCGATCGAACAACGAGCCGAGTCCGCCGTGATTGCTTGGCTTCGACATCAGACGACCGCGTACGACTCCATGAAAATTGCCCGCATCAAAGGCAAGCGTCGCGAAGTCCGTCGCCAGCTCGCCGAGGAGTCTCGCAAGCTGTTGGCAGCGTACCGACGCGGAGAGCCAGTGACGACCGCAAGCTGTCCACTCCACCTGGCACTGGCAAAATTGGCTCAGCCAGGTGAGACTACGTAGAACCATCTTCCACTCACGATCGACATTCGAGCATTCACAGGCCGGATTCGACTTCGCCCGAGCCAAGAAGAAAGCAAAACCATGCGGAAATACCGAAACGGAATCGGACTTCTCGGTTATCTCGTTGGCGTCATTTCTTCGACTGTCGTCCAGGCAGACGAGACCGCCGAGCAAACGCGAATTGTTTCCGTCGAGAGAATTTGGGATCGTGCCGAGCATAGTGCCTTCACCGACCTGATCCGATTCGAAGGCGATCTGTATTGCACCTTCCGCGAGGGTTCTGGCCATGTGCCAGGACAGAACGGAGTGATCCGTGTCATTCGTTCCCGTGACGACATGAATTGGCAATCGGTCGCGTTGCTTGCAGAACCGCATGTCGACCTGCGTGATCCGAAGCTCTCCGTGACACCCGACGGTCGATTGATGCTCAATACCGGCGCATCTTACTACCACGGGTCGGAACGCAAACGGATCGAGTCGCGAGTATTCTTTCGAGACCACGAGACCGGTCGTTTCGGAGAACCACACAGAGTTGTTTTACCCGAAACAATCACAACGGGATTCGACTGGCTTTGGAGAGTCACTTGGCATGACAATTGGGTCTGGGGTTGTGTGCAACAAGTGCCGCCCGGTAAACCGCGATCGCTCCAACTTGTCCGCAGTCGCGATGGCATCCGTTACGAGCATGTCGCCACACTCGACGTCGACTTTCCGAGCGAAACCACGCTCCGATTTTTACCGGACGCAACAATGCTCGCGATGATTCGTCGTGGTGGCAAAAAACCCGCCGGTTGGATTGGTCAAGCGAACCCCCCGTATACGAAGTGGCAATTTCAGGCTTCCAATCAAAGCTTCGGCGGACCAAACCTAATCTCATTGCCCGACGGCAATTGGTTAGCCGGCAGTCGCGGGTATGGAGGCAGAACCGCTACGGAACTTTGGCAACTCGATTTAAAGACCTCCCAGTTTCAGCACCTCGTCACGTTGCCGAGTGGCGGCGACACTAGCTATCCGGGTTTCGTCATCAACGAACAGGAGAACCGACTCCTGGTCTCTTACTACTCGTCGCACGAGGGAAAAGCAGCAATCTACCTGGCGACACTGCGACTCGATGCCCTGACAAATTCACAAGCCGTGACGGATAACGTCGCTCGATGAATCGCATCCGCTCGCGATGAATTAAAACGGAATCGACATCGCACTGCCGGTGACGGCAGCAGCCCGGTGTGAATATGGTATTCAACACGCCGTGCTACGAAGATCTCAATCCGCGGGACATTGCACTCTTACGCTGCGTTGTCAAGAGCCGCGGACTGCCCCCTACTTCGCGCCAAAAACCTCGGGAATTTGCTGAACAATTTTCAGCTCAAGTCCCCTTGACCTTGCCCCCAATGTCAATCAAAGTGGTCTGCGGTATATAACGAAGCAACCGAATGTGGCGAACTTGTGAGGAATTCTACGAATAGGGTTTCTGCGTGCCATGAATGCCTCATCGGTTGCCCATGACATCCTCGATTGCACGCACCCCACCTAAGGCGTTCTCCATGAGCGTCCCCTCCTAACTACGTCCTGGCATTCATTGACGAATGTCGACGCCTTCCATTGCACGGACGCACCCCCACCGTTGAAACTTGAACCCACCCACGGAGTTCTGCAATGCTTTTGCGACATTGGCTGTCTAATCTCGTATCTTCCTCCCGTCGACTGCACTCCAGAAAACATCACGTTCGGTCATCGGCTTCGGCGATGATTTCCTCGTCCCGCCGGAGTCGACGGCGATCGAGCGAATTGGTCTCCCGCGTTGAATCGTTGGAAGACAGGACCCTGCTTTCCGTCAATGCTGTCTTCAATCTTGGAACGCTAACGGTCACTTTGGATGCCGCTAATGATCAAGCATTTCTACGCGTCGATGGCGGAAACATTGACGTCGGAACATCCGAAAACGGCGAAGACGTGCTCGCTGACCAAGCCGGTGTGACCACAATTATCGTGCAAGACATCGGCGCAGCCGGCGGACAAGCAGTGACCTTCTCCGTTGGCGACGCCGCCTTTGCACAGGACGTGACAATTACCGATATCGAAACGGCCACGTTCAACCAAGATATCACCGGCACTGTGAACGGGAACGCGTCCACGGTCAACGTCACATCGCCCGCGAGCATTCAAGACGGCATCGATGCGGCTGCGGTCGGGGCCACCGTGACGGTCGGGGATGGGACATACAACGAAAATGTCCGAATCGATCAAAACCTTTCGTTGGTCTCGTTGAATGGCCGTGCCTCGACAACGATCGAAGGGATCTCCGGAGTCGGAAGTCTTGGTACGGTGGTTGTCACCAGCAACACATCCGATGTCACCATCGGAGCGCCGACGCAGGGCTTTACCATCATTGGAATCGACAACGGTAACCCAGGTCTGGAAAATGCCGCCGTCTATTTCCAAGGAAATCACACGGGAGCCACCATTCAGGACAACGAAATTCGTGCCAACGGCGATCACGGCTTGCTCACCGAATTCGGTGCAACCATCGACGGATTCGTCATCGATGGCAATGAATTTTCCGGCCAGACTTTTGTTGGCGCTCAACCGGCCGGAATTGGATTTGGTGGCCAGTTCACCACGCCAAACGTCCCTCGTCAGTTAGTCACAATCGGTGGCGGCAGCGGTGGTGGAAATACGTCGAACATTACCTTCACGAACAATCAAATCACGGGGATCGCAGGCGGGATCAGCTCTGACGACAACACAAGCGAGCAAGGCAACACGCTCGTCACGATTGACTCTGATGGCGTGACCGCCACAGGGAACCAGTTTGCCGGAACAACAACGCGATTTGGTTCTCAACTGCGTGCCCGTGGTCCGAACACGGAAATCGCTCAAAACGTTTTTGACGGTTCGAACCTCGGAGCGAATACCAATCACATTTTCGTGCAGAACCGCCCCAACGTCAGCGTCAATGAAAACGGCTTCGACAATACGGTGGTCGCCATCGTCGTCGGTGATATCGGTGGCAGTGAGATAGTCGACGCCAACGATAATTTCTTCGGGACAAGCGATGCCGAGGAAATTTCGCAGTCGGTCGTCGGACCGGTTGATGTCACCACATTCCTCAATGATGGCGACGCGGATAACGACCCAACAAACGGTTTTCAGGTGAATACCGTTTCCGGTGTGCAGGCTTTAATGACCGCACCTCAAGGTGACGGCGCAAATACGCTGACGGTCCGATTGAACGGCGCGGGGGACTCCGTGGTATTGGTCCTCGACGGCGTCGTGCAAGACACGATTCCGCTTGCCGGTTTGACAGAGATCAATCTCTTGGGAGCCGATGAAACGAGCGGCGGCATGGATGATGAATCGGATACATTCGTCATTGATTACAGCAACGGAGTGATCAACCTTCCGGTAAATGTGATCGGCGGCGAAGGCGCGTCCGACACTCTGCAAGTAATCGGCGGGGTATTCGACGCAGCGGTCTTCAATTATGACAACGCCACCGACGGCAGCATTGAACTGACACCTGCAGCGGCGATGGCTTTCACTATCACATATACCGGCCTCGAACCGATTCTGATCGACAGCGATCTTGGTGACGATGTCACCTTTAACCTGCCGGCAACTGATGACGAATTCGTCCTCGAAGAATCGCCGGACATGAACTTTGACTTGCGACTTCGCAGCGTCAACGGGACGTTTGAAACAACCTCGTTCAACGCACCGACAACGATGGGCACGATCACCATCAATGCCGGTGATGGAATGGACGACTTCACTCTTGGCACGCTGCCGGCTGGTCTTGATGACACGATCAACATCAACGGTGAAGACGGAGCGGATACCATTACCATTACCGCTCAGCCCGACGGACCGCTCACCATCAATGTGGATGGTGGCACTCCAACCGGAACACTCACCGGTGACATCCTTCAATACTCCGGCAACGGGACTTTGACCCCAACCGGCATGGGCAGCGGAACAATCGCTGAAGCCGGTCAAGAGGAAATCAATTTCACCGACATCGAAACCGTGCAAGGCGTGATGACCGGTGCGATTACAATTCTAGTCCAGTCGACAGGTGCAACCTCTGACGTACCGACCGACACCGACAACGACTATACGCGGATCAACAACGCCGTGCAGTCGGCCGGGGCGGGTTCGACAATCATCCTCGAAGGCACGTTCGATTGGACCGAAACATTCGCCGCCGAAGATTGGGAAGCCGGTAGCGACGGTATGACAGGAACCGACGACGATTATTCGATCTTTTTAGTCGCCGGTCGTGAGAACGTCACCATCACCGCGAATGCACTTGGCGATGCCACGATTCAAGGTCCTGGCGACATCGCCACTGCCAACTTGGAAGGTGTGTTTGTCTCGAACTTTAATTCGCCGGATAGCTATGCCGGTCTAGAGATCTCAAACCTTCAGATTTTTGATTTCGATCTGAGCATCGGTTTGTTCTTCGGCGGCCCGGTGGATCAGTTCGATAACACGACGATTCAAAACAACTACATCCGAATGGCCACGGACATCATTACCGATGGCAACCAGAACATCGGCATCCACTTTGCTTTTGGTGAAAACCAAGTCATCCAGGGCAACCGGATCGACATCCCCGGTGATGGCATCAGCGATTCCGGCAACAACACGTTTGCCTCCTCGGTTGCCATGCAGTCGAACACAAGTGGCACGTCTTACAACGGTCTGCTGATCGACAACAATACGATCAACGTTCTCAATGCTCAGTCTGCCGATCCAGAAGCCATCATCGGTATTTGGGAGAACTCGAATACGATCGATGGCAACATCACGATTTCGAACAACACGTTTACCAACCTCGACCCCAACAACGATCCGACGTTGAACCTGCAGAGAGCGTTCCGGGTGACTTCCGTTTCCAATAGCGGTACCGGCACGACGGTAGTCTACGAGGGGAATCAGATCGACGGAGCCAACACCGGATTTCAGTTCCGCTTCGGTACGAATGGTGATCCGGTGCAACTTTTGGATAACACACTGACGCAAGTTGCGACGGGCGTCTTCCTGGAGGACAACACCGATTCCGTGTTCCTGGAAGGGAACTCGCTGACGAACACCGGGACGATGGGCGGAATCGGAATTGGCGTTGACGCAAACGGTGGAGCAATTATCGATGCCACCAGTGGAGCGAATACGATCAGCGGTTTCGACATTGGCGTGCGACTCAACGATACCGCAATGGCGATGGTCAGCAACAACTTCGTCATTGATAACAACATCGGTGTGCAACTGAACGGCACATCGACCGCAACAATCAATGAGAACGATCTCTCCGGCAACACGATCTTCATCGACAACCAAAGTGGAACACCGATTGATGCGGAACTGAATTGGTTCGGCAGCACCGATGATGCTCAGATTTTCGCCGCCATCAACGGGCCCGTCGACTTTACGCCATTCCTCGATGGTGGCGATGCTAACATGGATGCCACCGATGGTTTTCAGGCCGATACTTCCACGATCCACGTCACGACGCTCGGTGACCAACTCGACGCAATGGGCCGAATTGAAGATGCGTTTGCCCACGTTACCGGGCCAAGTGGGGAAGTGATTTTGCATGACGGAGTGTACGACGAGCAAGTGACGATCGACTTCCCGACATTCACTGACTTTACACTGCGAGGGGCCAGCGGCAATCCCGGTGATGTCACGATCAACGGTTCGGGTGGTCTAGGGCTTTCGATCATCAGCCCGGCGGAAGTCACCGTGCAGGACCTCGGAATCACGCTTTCGATGGTCGCATTGCTCGCAGATGGTCAATCGACACTGAACCTGATCGACCTCATCATTCAGACGAACAGTCTCGGCGGTACCCTGCAAAATATCGCCAATCTGAACGTCACACTTTCTGACGCCGCCGATGTAACTGACGTCAACGAGACTGATTTTTCATCGACGAATCTGCAAACGCTCAACTACACCAACGTCAGCAACCTGACGATTAACGGCGGCGACGGAGCCGACACGTTCGATGTCGCGCCGACCAACGCCACGACCTTGACGATCAACGGCGACGATCCTGATGACGTCACCCCGGGTGACACGTTGAACTTCGAAGGCGATGGCACCGTGAGTTTCACCGACGATGACAGCGGGTCCATTTCGATGACCGGCTTCATGGATGTGATGTTTAATGGCATCGAAACGATCAACGCGGAGAACGTGACGATCGATAACAACGACGTCACCATCACCGCTGACGAAGACGGCAACGCGGACATGTTCGAAGTCCGCATCGACCCCACGAATCCGCTGGATGTGCAAGTGCTCGTCAATGGTGTCGTCATATTTGACCAGCCGCGAGCCGATGTGAACTCCATTAGTTTGGTCGGTTCCAATGATGACGACACGGCGTTGATCAACTACGAATTCGGCGATCCGCTACCGACCGGCGGAGTCAGTTTCGATGGCAACGGCGTTAGCGACAACGATCAACTCCTGTTGCAAAGCAATGGGACTGATGTCACGACGATCGAACATATCTTTAGTGGAGAGTCGTCCGGGCAAGTCATCATCGATGCGGGCAGCGGTGATCCGGCTGGCACCGTTAGTTACTCGGCTATTGAAGCCTCGATCCTCGATAGACTCACCGCCGAAGATCGCATCTTTACTTTTGGTGTCGCGGAGGACAATGTCACCCTATCCGACGACGGAGAGGACTCAGACAACGAAAGTCTAATCACTGGCCCCGGCAGCGGACTACCAGTCGAATTCATCAACCCGACGAACTCTTTGACGGTGAACCTTGGCGGCGGAAACGACATCCTGACTCTCGAAGAACTCGACAACCTGTTCGATGCCAATGTCACGGTCGACGGTGGTAATGGCCAGGACACCATCGATCTACTCGCCACGACGGGTTCTGATACGAACGTTTACGAAATTAACGGCGGCACCGGCGGCGACACGTTCAATGTCAGTCCGACACCTGCGGCCGGCCCAAACATCTTGATCAACGGTAACGAGCCGAGCATCAGTCCTGGCGATTCGCTGAACTATAACGGACCGTCTACAGTCGATGTTACGGGAACCGGCGACGGAACACTGACTCCCAATGACATGATGAGTCAGGAGATTTCATTTACCGGCATCGAGAACTTGAACGATGCCAATCCGCCATCGCTCTCGATCGACGATGTTGCCGTGGACGAAGACACCGGCATGGCGACGTTTACCATCCGTCTTTCTTCGCAAAGTGTTCAGCCGGTAACCGTTGACGTATCGACAGTCGGCGGATCGGCTCAAATCGGAAGCGATTTTACTTTTGCTTCGCAGTCGCTGAGTTTCGCTCCTGGTGAAACTGAAATGACATTCACGGTCTTGTTGACCACAGATCTCGTCGTTGAGGCGGACGAGCAGTTCACCGCTCAACTATCGAACGCCAATGGTGCAACGATTGCCGACAGCATTGGGGTGGCGACGATTCTCAACGATGACGCCGCCACCATTCAGATCGATGACGTCACCCAAAACGAAGATGCTGGGACGATGACCTTCACAGTCACACTCAGTCAGCCGGCGGATGTCGATGTCACAATCGACTTCATGACCACTCCCGACACGGCCGATGCCACGGACTATACTTCCGCAAACGGCAGTGTAACGATCCCGGCCGGTCAAACGTCTGCCACGATCACGATCGATATCATCGCAGACACGACGGTTGAAGCCGACGAAACATTTTTCATCGATCTCGCCAATGTCCAAGCGAACGGCCGCGATGTGACCATCGACAACGGACAGGGGATCGGGACGATTCTGAATGATGACTCCGCGACGATCTCCATTGACGATGTCTCGCAGGACGAAGACGCTGGGGTGATGACCTTTACGGTGACTCTCAGTCAGCCGGCTGATTCCGATGTCACCGTGGACTTCACCACAACGCCGGATTCGGCGGATGCGAATGACTTCACGCCAACAAACGGCACAGTCACGATTCCTGCTGGTCAGACGTCTGCGACGATCACCGTGACAATCACTGCGGACATGATGGTGGAAGCGGATGAGCAATTCACAGTAGATCTCTCGAACGTGCAGTCGGGCGGTCTCAGCGTTACCATTCTTGACGGCCAAGGAATTGGCACGATCATCAATGATGACGCAGCGACATTGTCCATCGATGACGTGACGGTCAGTGAAGACACCGGAATGGCGACGTTTACCGTCAGCTTATCCGCTCCAAGTTTCCAGCCGGTAACAGTGAATGTGTTCACGAGCAATGGCTCGGCTGAGGCAGGTGAAGACTACACATTCGCCGCTCAAACACTGACTTTTGCTCCCGGCGAAACCACGGCAACGTTTACGGTCATGCTGACGCCGGATCAAGTTGTGGAATCCGATGAATTGTTCCTAGTGCAATTATCGAGTGCCACCGGAGCGACGATCGCTGATGGTGTCGGCGCGGGCACGATCAGTAATGACGACTCTGCCACGATTTCAATCAATGATGTAACCGCCAATGAAGCCGCGGGAACAATGACGTTTACGGTTTCACTAACTCAAACCGTCGATACGGACGTCACGATCGACTTCACGACGGTTTCGGATTCGGCAGGTTTGAGTGACTACACGCCGACAAGCGGTACCATCACAATCCCTGCTGGCCAAACGTCGGCCAGTATCACCATCCCGATTACCGAAGACATGGTCGTTGAAGGGAGCGAACAGTTCTTCGTCGATCTGTCCAACCTGCAAGCGAACGGCAGGGACGTGACACTCGCCGACAGTCGCGGTACGGGAACGATTACTGATAACGATATGGCGACCGTTTCCATCAGCGATGTCACTCAAGATGAAGACGCCGGGGCGATGACGTTTACCGTCACGCTATCACAACCGGTTAGCACTGATGTGACGATCGATTTCACAACGACGCCCAACTCTGCCAACGCCGATGATTACACTCCCACGAGCGGTACCATCACGATTCCAGCCGGACAGACGACTGCGACAATCACGGTGTCAATCACCGCAGACGCCGTCGTGGAAGACGATGAGCAATTCTTCGTCGACCTGTCGAACCTTCAATCGGGTGGGCTCAGCGTTACGCTAAGTGACAGTCGGGGAATTGGCACAATCTTGAACGACGATATCGATACCGGTTCGGGACAGATTGTCGATCAACCCATCGCGAATGCTTTTATCAACGGGAATTTTGAAATCGTCGTAAGTGGTAACTTTGATGGACTTGGGGGGCCGGAAGACGATTTGTTCTTCTGGGATCCGAAGACCGGGGCAAACCGTATCGTCTTTGGGAACGGTCAGCAGCAGAATAACCCCATTTCGCCGCTCGCCATCAACAACGATTACACCCAAGTTGTCGCCGGAAACTTCGATGAAGGTGGCGGGACAGACTTGTTCTTCTGGAATCCTGCAACTGGCCAAAATCGACTGATTCATGCGACCGGTCCGTCGGGCAATGTGACTGGCATTGTTGAGACTAACGTGATCGATGTCAGGGCCATCAACGGCAACGACTTCGAAACCGTCGTCGCTGGAAACTTTAATGGCACGGGTCCGCAAGATTTGTTCTTCTACCAACCCGGTAGTGGACGCAATCGTCTCGTTCATCTGGCAACCGTCACGCCGGGTCGAGACACCAACGTTAATAACGTCCAAATCTCCGCCATCAATCCCACGACAATTAACGGGCAATACGACTCTGTGTATGTCGGTCAGTTTAACGCCGGCGGATTGGATGAGTTGCTGTTTATCGAACTTGCCGGTGGCACAAACCGAATCGTTACACTGACACCGGTCCTGCCCGGACAAATGACAGGCGTCGCGAACGTGCAAACGGACGTGTTGCCGACACTTGCATTCAACGGTTCCGAATACAATCGCATCGCGATCAGCGATATTGATGGCAACGGCATTGACGATGTATTCGCCTGGGATAACGACGGCGGTATCAATCGTGTTGCGTTGTTCGATACCATGGCAAATACGCCACCGCGGATCATTGATAACCTAGTTGCTCCGCTGGCAATTAATGGTGAGTATGACGAAATCGTCCAACTGCGAGACGATGTCTTTGCAGACGCCGATGGCGACGAATTCTTCTTCTGGGATCCCACAAACGGTCGGAACCGTGTTGCCTTCGTCTAGTCCATCTCAGCAAAGAGTAACCGGTTAATCACAAAAAACGCCAACCAAGGTTTGAAGCCTTCTCTTTCGAGACCGCTTCAAGCTTTCGGTTGGCTTTTCTGTTTTCGAGACCCGCTATCAAGAGACGTCTGATTGAATCTCACATTCGCAATCAATACGCCGCGAAACCGCAACTCGATCTAGTTGTCTGCAATGGGGGCGGGATGGACTGAGACGAGTATCGATGTATTGGGGGCTTTGCCGGAATAGTAGGCGACGTAATGTGTGTCACCAATCACGGTGGCATTGGCATTTCCGGAATCGAACTTCACTTGGCTACCAATCGCAACGGCTTCGGAATGAGGCCAGCTCTTTGGGTTATCAAAGATGAAGGCGGGATCGACGACGCGTCGTCGCAGGAGTCCACGACCTCGTTCGTAGTAGTAATTGCTCACAAGTCCCGTTTTGGTGTCATGAATCAAAGTGGGAGTCGATGCTGCGATGTCACTAATATTGGTCCGTGAACGTGTCCATGTCTTACCAGAGTCCTGTGAGACCATCTGAAATTGAGACGGGCCAGTTTCTGTACGGGCGACCGCGAGGATTCTACCGTCCCCGAGGTAAACCGCCGCCGGTTCGGTTGGCCAGTCGCTTTTCGCCAATTCGGACTCAATGGTCGTTTGCGTCCAACTTACACCATTGTCGCTACTAGTCATGGTGCCCCAGGAGTGCACGTTTTGCTGACTGTAGTTCCCCGCGAACCATAGACACATCAGTCCGACATCGGGAACGTCAAAGATGTCGGTAATCTGCATTGGTTGCACATCGAGCTTTGGAGTCGCAAGGCGTGAAAAGTGAATGCCGTCCTTAGAGCGATACAGGTCATGGTTCCAATCCTTTCCGATCCGACGGACCCAAAGAAGCATTGCTCCCTCGGAGTCCAAACCTTTGCCAACCGTCACTTCGCCATAGCCGGGAGTATCCGCAACCGTTGTTTCCGCCGTCCACGTTTTTCCGCCATCCGTCGAAGTCCGCGCAAAAACCGCCCGAGCGTCTTCGTTAATCGTATGGGCGGTTCCGCGACTGTAAGTACAGACAAGTTTTCCACCGATCGCCTGGATCATCGGCCAAGAATTGTAACCAGCCACACTTTGAACGACTCTTGGCTCCGCGGGCGCTCTGAGAGGAGTTATCTTCACTGCAGCCAGTCCAGTCGGGCGTGTGAAGGTATCTTCAGGAAGGGCAGGCTCTCGTTGAATCCGTACTGTTAGAGGTGCTTCAGGAACAATTTCGTAATAGGACTCTAGCAAGATTGTTCGAGTCTGAAATGGCCCTTTCGGTAAGACAGTCTGAACGGGTTTGCCGAGGCGATACCGTTCGGTGAATGCCTCGTCGTCTACCATTTGAGACAGGTGAACTCGATAAACATCGGAGAACTCGGGACTCGTCGCGGCGTCATTCGTTGTGACAATGATCTCGACCTTGATCGCGGCAACGGTATGGGAAAAACCAGCTGCCACCCCGGATACGGATTGCCCCGGCGTGCCCCCCGATAGAGACCAAACGGGAATGTGCGTCGATCCGCGAGACATTTGCACTAACGATGGCTTTCCGGTTGCGATCGAGAAATCGTTCGCAGTCATGAACACAGCTGGTCCCATTGTCGCATGTGATTGCGAACGGCTCGGTTCATCCGCTCTCGTACCGGACGGTAAGCTCGTAAGAAGAACGATAAGTAACGGTAACTGTCGCATGGTAAGTTTGCCGTCTTGCGCGGTTATTCGCGGTCGATTCAAAGTGTCTTGAAGCCGTGGCGTTCGCAGCCTCGAAATCTCAATTCGAGCTTCTCGGTTCGAATGAATTGTTTCCTGCTAGAAACTCGCGAACTCGGGGCAAGATTACCTCGTGGGCATCGTCAAAGACGTAGTGATTCGCATCGGGGAGCGAAAGTGTCTCGGCTGTGGGAAATCGGCGTTGAAATTCTTTGAGGAAGTTCGTCGTGAAACAAAAGTCCTGTTCGCCCCAAACGAGTAGCATGGGGCGATCCTGAAATTGCTTCAGTCCATTCTCCACTTCCTCAAGAGTTGCATAGGTTGGATGCGACTTCTTCAGCGGAATGTCTTCGACAAATCGAGCGACAGCAATCCGATTGGCCCAGTTGTTGTACGGTGCCAGGTATCCTTTCCGGACGGCTTTCGTCATACGTTCTGGTTTGGATACGGCCATTCGCACCGCGGCCCGCGAGAACGCATTCAAGCCGCGGAGCATCAAGCGTCCCAGAACCGGAATCCGGCAAACCGCAATTCGCAGCGGAATTTCCTGCGAACGAAACGCCGCAGTGTTGAAGAGAACAAACCGTTCGAACCGTTCGGGCAACTGATTCGCAGCTCCCATCCCGATCGCACCACCCCAGTCATGCGCAAACAATGTGATATTGTTCAATTCCAAGTCGGTGATGAGTGTGGTCAAGTTCTGAATGTGATTCGCCAGACAGTAGTCGTAGTCTTGTGGCTTGTCAGAAAAGCCACACCCGAGATGGTCAATGGCGATCACCCGGTAGTCCTGCGACAAATCTTTCACAAAGTTTCGCCACGCAAAACTCCAAGTCGGGTTGCCATGAACCATCAGCAATACCGGACCGGTCCCTTCGTCGATGTAGTGAATCCGGTGACCATCGACGTTCAGAAAGCGGGACGCAAACGGATATTCGGCTTCGAATCCATCGCGGGTATTTGCCGGCGCGGTCGTGAGAGTTTCAGTCATATCGCATGCTCAGGGCTTTTCGTTTCCGACGGGAAACGGTTGAAGTTCAGTGGAAGCGACTGTCGAAGCTCGCACAGTGCGTCGAATAACCGTTGGATGTCGTCCAATTGATGATCGGCACGAACAACGATTCGTAGTCGGGACGTCCCGGTTGGTACTGACGGAGGGCGAATTGCACCGACGAGAAATCCTCTGGTTTCGAGTTCCGCCGCCCAACGTACAGTCGTTTCGGGATCACCAAGGATGACGGGAACAATCGCACTGACCCCGCCCTTTGGAATCGTGAAACCGGCTTCGGTGAGTTGAGATCGCAACGAGTCTGCAAGCTTTAACACACGTTGCCGACGTTCCGGATCATTTCCGATGATGCGAACAGCTGCAGTCGCTGCAGCACAAACTGCTGGCGGAAGTGACGTCGAAAACATCTGCGATCGAGCGGAATTCCACAACCAATCCGTAAAGGACTGAGGGCCCGCAACAAACCCGCCAAGAGCGCCAATAGCTTTGCTTAGCGTACCGATGCAGACCGCGATTCGATCGGAAACACCTTGCCACTCGGCAACACCACGTCCATGTTCGCCGAGCAGGCCCGTTGCGTGTGCTTCATCGACGACGACAGCCGCATCGTACCGTTCCGCGATTTCGCAAAGCGAACGCAAGTCGGCGGCATGACCATCCATGCTGAAGACAGAATCCGTGACGATTACCCGTCGTCGATACTGTATCGACCGCTGCAACCGACTTTCCAGTCGATCGAGTTGGTCATGGCGAAAGACTTGAAACTGAGCCTGCGACAGTCGGCATCCATCAATCAGACTGGCATGGTTGAGTCGCTCGCAGAAGACGATATCTTCGGAATTCATCAATGCCGTCAGCGTGCCGACATTGGCAGCGTACCCGCTGGGAAACAGAATCGCCGACTCTTCATCTTCGAAGTCGGCGAGTGCAGTTTCCAATTCCCGATGGGCATCGGTGTAGCCGGTCACCAACGCGCTTGCGCCGGAACCAACGCCATACCGTTGCAACGCAGCAGTTGCCGCTTCGATGACATGATGATCACGCGACAGCCCGAGATAATCGTTCGACGCAAACGAGATCAGGGACGAATCGGATGACACTCGACGTTCGCGTTTCAAACCGTCGGCTTGCAACTGCTCCAAAGCGGCGTCGATCCACGGTAGCGAACGGGACATGACCGGATCGCACTTCTATCGAAGAGCCAAGTGGCATGCCCACGCTGGGATGAGCATGATTCAAATCGGGAATGGCAACGCCCACAACGACAACGCTGTGGACGGGCCACGCGAAATTAGGTCAGGGCGATCAGATGGTTGTTCAACTTCTCTGCGCCGTCATCGAGGATGAGATAGTTATTTTCGATCCGCACACCGCCGATACCGTCCACATACAAGCCGGGTTCAAGCGTTACCACATCGCCAGCGATCAGGCTGTCGGTACTTTCGGGAACCAGAATTGGCGCTTCCGGGTGTCCGAGTCCCAACCCGTGACCGGCATGATGAGTCAGTGGGCCGTAACCAGCTTCGTCGAAGGGCTTTGTCGCTGCCGCAAAGACATCCTTCGCCGCGACTCCCGCACGAAGTGTGGCTTCGGCGGATGCCAATGCAGCCTCGCAGAGACGGAAGATCATCTCTTGTTGATCAGTCGGTTTGCCAACGGCGTAGGTATTTGTGAAATCGCTCCGGTATCCGTCAATCACCACGGAATAATCCAGGATGAACAGGTCGCCCTCTTCCAACGTCTTGTTGGCAGGCGGTCCCCCGGCTTTGGGAGTTTCGGCGTTGGTGGCCCGGAAATCACCGTAGACGATTGCCGGACGTCCAGCGGCAGCAACCGCAGCGGACTGAACTTCGCGATACACGTCCAGATCCGTCACGCCCGGTTGAATGAATTCTCGCGCCCGGGCATGACCCGCATCGCCGGCTTTCATGCACTGCTTGAGCAACGCAATTTCGTCGGCATCTTTTTGTCGACGGAGTTCCCGCAGCGTTGTCCCCAAGTCAACCGACAGACCCGCCCGCCGGTTTGGTTCCGCTGTCACGGAATGTCGCTCGTGATCCAAACCGAGAACTTCATAGGCTCCCACAGGCAACCACTCGGCTTCGACAACTCCCTCATGCGCGTAGAGTCGTTCCGAGATCGAATTGAGAGCTGCTAGCAGAGCGTGATCACGGTTGTCGACGGAGTGTCGATGATCGTACCACTTTTGATCCACTTCCCGATCGACGAACGGAGTCGAGGCCGCCGAGCGAAGCGAAAAATTGTCCGCCAGCAACGTCGAGCCGTTTTCGCGTTCCAGAAGAAGCAAACCACGTTCGCCGAGCGAGAAACTAATCGGATTGACCCAAAAGTTGCAGAGGTATTGGACATGCCGCGGGTCGGCAATCAACACCCATTCCACGCCTTCAGGCAGTGCGTTCCAAAGCCGTTCCTGACGACTTCGGCATCCAGATTCGGTCAACATCAAAACGTCTTTCAGGTTAGGCCGTGTTCTTCGAGGTAGTGTTGAGCATCAAGGGCCGCCATACAGCCGGTCCCGGCAGCGGTGACGGCTTGACGGTAATGATCGTCGGCGACATCACCACCGGCAAACACACCTTCCACACTCGTGTGTGTCCGGAACGGGGTTTTCCAGACGATATAGCCAGCTTCGTTGAGTTCAATCTGACCGTTAAGAAAGGCAGTGTTCGGTGTGTGACCGATCGCGACGAACATTCCGCCGGCTTCGATCTCTTTCGTCTCGCCGACTTCCTTCGTGCTCTTGAGGCGAACACCGGTCACACCGTTTTTATCGTCGCCGAGAACCTCGTCGACTTCGGTGCTCCACTCAATTGTGATCTTCGGGTGGTTTTTGGCTCGTTCGGCCATAATCGGGCTGGCACGAAGTTCATCACGTCGGTGGACGAGGTGAACTTGGCTGGCAAATTTGGTGAGGTACGTTGCCTCTTCCATCGCACTATCGCCACCGCCGATCACGACTAACGGTTTATTGCGGAACCGAGGTAAAGCCCCATCGCAAACGGCACATGCGGAGACACCCTGATTCTTGTATTTGGTTTCACTCTCCAAGTTCAACCAGTTCGCACGAGCACCAGTGGCGATGATTACCGCATGGGCTTCGACCGGGTCGCCGTTTTTCGGCGTGAGTTTGAATGGTTTCTCAGAGAAATCGACTTCGACGATGTCATCAGTCACGATCCGAGTGCCGAAATTCTTCGCCTGTTGCCGCATGAGTTCCATCAACTCAGGACCGGTAACCGCTCGATGCGATTCGGCTTTCGGATCACGGTAGGGAACCAACTCTTCCGGCAAAGCCGAATCGAGATATCCGCCCATATCCCCTGCCGCAAACCCTGGGTAGTTCTCGACTTCTGTCGTCAAGTTCAACTGACCGAGCGGCATGGTTCCTTGCACACGGTTCTCTTCGGTCTCCGCGCCTTCGAAGACAAGCGGTTCCAATTCCGCACGAGCTGCGTAAATGGCAGCGGCCCATCCCGACGGTCCGGAACCAATAATCACAACTTTTTCTGCCACCGGGATGTCCCTTCAAAACCGACTACACTCAGAATTGCGGCATACAACTCTGGGTAATCACTGATGCAAAAGTCACTCATGAAAAATGGTTGGCATCCACCGCGTTTTGCAAGCAATTGCTGATATCTAAGTAGTCGTTTAGCAATTTGCACTCACAGACCAACCGTCCGCAGCACCGGATGCCACCGATTTCACAAGCCCCATGTTACCAACCGAAGTTGCTCGCCGCACTTGCGTGGGCTGCCTCGGAGAACTTACGGTAGGAAACGATACGAAAGTTGCCAACCCCTGGCAACTCTTGCCGATTCCCGCTGTTGCGATTTGCCATTTTCCCTCTGGATCGGAGACAACATTGAAGCCGTTGGATGAACCGTTGGACATTTTAGTGGTCGCTCCGCACCCCGATGACGCGGAAATCAGTGTCGGCGGGACGATCTTGCGATGTCGAGCCGAGGGCTTGCGAGTCGGTGTCGTGGAACTCACCAACGGCGAACCCACTCCTCATGGTTCTCCGGAAATTCGTCAAAGAGAAACTGCTGCTGCCTCGGAGATCCTCGATCTCTCCTGGCGTTACCATCTCGGGCTGACGAACCGGAGTTTGGAAAACACGCTTGATGCGAAACGTGAACTGGCACAAGTATTTCGGTTGACACGCCCTCGTGTCTTGTTGGCCCCATACTGGGAAGACGCCCACCCAGATCACGTTGCAGCCAGCCGACTGGTCGATGACGCCCGCTTCTGGGCGAAACTTTCGAAAAGTGACATGCTCGGCGATCCGTATTGGCCACCTAAGCTCTTCTATTTTTGGAGCATTCACCTCCGAATCCGTCCGAATCCGAAATTCGTGTTCGATATCAGTGACGTCATCGAACGAAAAATGGCGGCCATTCGGTGTTACGAAAGCCAGTTTCTCGTCGGGAAATCGCAAGAATTTCCGGCTCCTTTGGACGACATTCGAGATCGAGCACGGTATTGGGGCTGGACAATCGGCACAGCATATGCGGAACCGTTTGCGTGTCGGGAGGAAATCGGGCTGACGTCGTTTCAGGCGATGATATGAAAGTTCTCGTTGAGTTTTTCGGAATTCCACGTTTACGGATTGGCGTCGCAGAGCACACGATTGAAGTTCCCGACGACGCGACGATCGAGCGTCTATATGTCGTTTTGGCGAGTCAACTTCCGGCATTTGCCGAGCATTGTTTGACGGAACACAAGTTGTTACCGGGTTTTATAGCAAGCATCAATGGTCGAAGATTCGTCAAGGACAGTTCAGAACGAATTCACCAGGGTGATGCTATTCAAATACTTTCCGCTGACGTTGGCGGTTAGAATATCGACTGTAAGTCGTCTCAGATGCCGGGGAGGTTTACTCTTGAGAATGGGAAGATGAATGAAAGAGCAAAGACAGATTATGCAGACCCATCGAAGACAAGGCTTTACCCTAATCGAACTGTTGGTCGTGATCGCGATCATTGCCATTTTGATTGCATTGTTATTGCCAGCGGTGCAGCAGGCTCGTGAGGCGGCACGTCGGACCCAATGTAAGAACAATTTGAAGCAGCTCGGGCTGGCGATTCACAACTACATTTCCACGAACAACGTTCTGCCACCGAGTGCGATTGTCGACTTGAGTGTATCGTCCACCGGCAACAACGGTTCTTGGGGCGTGCATGGGCGGATTCTGCCGTATTTGGAACAAGGCAATATCTACGCACAAGTGGATTTGGTAGCGGCTTGGGACAGCCAGACTGTGATCGATGGAGTGAAAATCCCTCCGTATGCCTGCCCAAGCGATCCCCGTTCGGATGAAGCTCGGACTTTCACTGATGGTCGACCGACATTGTATCCCACGAATTACGGTTTCAACTTTGGCCCATGGTTCGTGTACGACCCGGCCACCAACCGTGGAGGTGACGGGGCGTTCTACCCGAATGCAAAACTGCGGATCGCCGCTTTTACCGATGGCACGACAAACACGTTATTGGCCGCCGAGGTCAAAGCTTGGCAGTTTTATAATCGCAACGGCGGACCCTCGAACACAGCGATTCCCGCCAATGCGGCAGCAGTTGCAACACAAGCGGCAACTGGTACCGACGAAAAAGGCACTGGGCATACGGAATGGCCGGACGGACGCGTGCATCACACGGGTGTCACCACGACACTCACGCCGAATACTTTCGTTCCGTATAATCAAGGCGGGACGGAGATCGATGCGGATTACAACTCCTGGCAGGAAGGCCGCAACGGCAATGCCGGCAGCCCCACATACGCCGCAATCACTTCTCGCAGCTATCACGCTGGGATTGTCAATGCGGCATTGGTGGATGGATCGGTGCGATCCGTGAGTGAATCGATCGACCTTGCCATATGGCGTGGACTGGGCACCCGCAGCGGTGGTGAAGTCATTCCGTCCGACTTTTGATCCTTCGACCAATTTTGAAACCATACAATTTAGGAGTGACCTATGTCAGTAGTTCGGAAACTCGTTGTATTCACCATAATGGCGGCTATCGCCTCGACTGCGTCCGCCGCTGAGTCAAACGATGCCCGTGAAAAAGCCGTTGAGAAAGGCGTGCAGTTTCTCAAGATCTCCCAGAACGAAGAGGGATACTGGACGACCGACAAGTCGCCCGGAATCACCGCCTTATGCTTGAATGCGTTGGTACTCAGTGACGTCCCGGAATCGGATGAGTCGGTTCAAAAGGCCGTCGCTTATCTTAAGAAACACATTCAGAAAGACGGCGGAATCTACGCTGCCGACAGCAATCACCGTAACTATGAAACCGCGATTTCGATGTTGGCTCTTAGCAACCTCGATAGCAAGAAATACAGTGATGTGATCGCCAATGGAGCGAAGTTCCTCCGAGGACTGCAATGGGATGAGGGCGAAGGCCTCGAAAGCTCCGATACTTCCTACGGGGGTGCCGGTTACGGTGGGCATTCGCGTCCCGACTTGTCGAACACCCAATACTTGCTGGAAGCGTTGAAAGCATCGGGAGCAGGCCCGGATGATCCTGCCATCAAAAAGGCTTTGATCTTCGTCTCCCGTACACAGAACCTCGAAACCGAACACAACACGACGGAGTTCGCTTCGAAGGTTGACGATGGAGGCTTCTATTACACACCCGCTGCCGGCGGTACGTCTCAAGCCGGCGAAACCGATAACGGCGGCTTGCGATCGTATGGATCAATGACCTACGCCGGTTTGAAAAGCATGATCTACGCCGGTCTCACGCCCAAAGATCCGCGTGTGAAAGCGGCATACTCCTGGATTCAAAAAAACTACACGTTGACCGAGAATCCCGGGTTGGGCCAGCAAGGTCGGTTCTATTACTTCCACACGTTCGCGAAAGCCCTGGATACCTTGGGCAATTCGACGATCGAAGATGCCGACGGAAAGTCTCACAACTGGAAAACCGATCTGTCCAGCACACTGGTTGAACTACAAAAAGAGAATGGAAGCTGGGTCAACACGGCTCCGCGGTGGTACGAAGGTGACCCGAATCTTTCCACTGCGTACGCCTTGATGGCATTGAGCTACTGTGACGGCAAGTAAGTCACTGCGTTTCTCGTGACGACGTTTGACGAACGAAAGCCCGCCGGTTGCAATCGGCGGGTTTTTCGTTGCGCTGCATCAGTGATCAACCGCTGTTATGATGACAGCCATGTTGAATTCCTGTTCTTCACTCATGACAAATGGCGTTCGATGAACACTCGAAAATCTCCGCGTTGTGCCGGTTGGATGTGGATCGTGGCGTTCGTTTGCATCACGCCGACGCTGTTGGCTCAAGACGCTGCGACCTCCACAGACGATGTGCAAACCCTGGTCAAACAATTGAATGATGCCAACCCAATCAATCGGTATGCGGCGGCTCGATCGTTGTTCCAACTCGGCGAGGCCGCCAAACCCGCTGTGCCAAGTTTGATCGAACACCTTGACGATTCCGACGAACCGACACGAGCCGCTTGCGTGGAAGCCCTGGCGGAAATCGGTCCGGTGGAAAAGGAAATCGTTCCCGCACTCGTCAAGAAGCTCGATGACAAAAGTGCCTTTGTCTGTCATACGGCGGCTGTCTCGTTGGGTCGATTCGGCGCAGCCGCGAAACCCGCGGTACCGGAGTTAATCAAAGTCTTCGAGCGATCCGACGCGGAACGTCAAGCGGTGATCGCCCGCACGTTCGGGGAAATCGGACCGGTGGCCAAGGAATCCCGCGACGTGCTCACATCGGCTCTCGATGCGAAAACACCGGAAGTCCAAGTGGCGGCAGCTTTGGGATTGGCACAGGTTGATCCTAGTGCCAAAGTTGCAGTCGACAAGTTGGCGACGCTCCTGACGAATTCGGAAATCGTGATTCGCTCATCAGCGGCAGATGCATTAGCAGTGCTTGGCGAACAGGCTGCAGGTTCCGCTAAAGCCCTTGCATCCGCCACACAGGACGACAGCCCGCGTGTCCGCCGACAAGCTGTGCGGGCGTTGGGCCGGATCGGTGAAGGGGCCCGGGACGAATTGCAGGTGTTGACTGCACGAACCACCGACGACGACGAATACGTTCGCCAGGTTGCCGTGCTCGCGATTGCTCGGGTTGCACCTCGTTCGCCGGAAACGGCCGATGCGTTGGCGAAATCGCTCTCCGATGCTAATGCCCAAGTCCGAGAAAATGCTGCGATCGCATTTCGCACGCTCGATCAAAACCTTCAACCGCATGTGCCGGCTTTGGTCGCGGCGTTGGCAACATCGGACACAGATGTCGTCGATGCGATTGCCGAGACGCTGACAAAAGTCTCGGAAACATCGCTCGCGGAACTCAAGAAAGCCGCCGAAGATGATTCAAGCGACCAGCGTCGCGGAACCGCAATTGCGCTCGGTCGACTGATCGATCACGATCCGAACGTGCGGAAATCTGCGTTGCCCGTGTTAGTCGAACTTTTGACCGACGAAGATTGGCAAGTTCGTCGTGCCGCCGCACGCGGGCTTGGAACAGCCGGCAAACATGCGGTATCGGCGTTGCCGGAACTCACGGCTGCCATGCGCGAACGCAACAAATTCGTGCGTCGGGCGGCCGCAGCAGCCATTCAGTCGATATCGGAAGACGAACCTCTCGATTGACACCCCGCAAGAACCACAAGCCACCGCGTCGCGCTCCTGATTGACTCCAACTCCAGACTGACATCCGATGACACGCAGCCGGTATCCGTACTTCGTCAAAGGCGATTTGGACGGTTTCTTTGGACTCTTTATTGATAATCTCGTCCAACTTCTTTTGATCGTCGTTCTCTGCAGCTACTGCGGAATCCCGGCAGATTCACCGCTACTGCTCGAAGCGATTTTTCCCGGCGTTGCGGTGAGTTTGTTACTAGGGAACATCTTCTACGCTTGGCAGGCACACCGCTTGGCCAAGCGAACCGAGCGGAACGATGTCACCGCATTGCCATACGGGATCAACACGCCATCGCTGCTCGTTTACGTTTACTTCGTCATGCTGCCGGCCTTCGGAAAAGCGACGGCCGAAGGTTATGAAGACCCGGCGAGATTTGCATGGCAAATGGGTTTGATCGCGTGTCTGGGAAGCGGGGTGATCGAATTCGGGGGGGCATTCATCGCCGGTTTTGTCCGTCGCAAAACGCCGCGAGCGGCTTTACTCTCGACACTTGCCGGAATTGCCATCGGTTTCATCTCGATGAAGTTCACGTTGGACATGTTCCAACGCCCATTGGTTTCGATGCTCGCATTGGCGGTCGTGTTGCTGACGTATTTCTCACGGGTCGGATTTCCGCTGGGATTGCCAGGCGGGTTTGTGGCGGTGTTGTTCGGAGCGATCGTGGGTTGGCTCGGACCACTGATTTTGCCGGAGTCGCTTACCGGTCCCGCAATGAGTTGGGACGGATTCACCCAAGCCACTGAAACAGCGGGCTTCTATTTACCTTCGTTCGCGGGTGGGGCGATTTGGGAGGTGCTCGGAAATTCTCCACAATGGCTCGGGTATCTCTCCGTCATCATACCGATGGGGTTGTTCAATCTCGTCGGAAGTTTGCAGAACATTGAATCGGCGGCCGCCTCCGGTGATGAATTCGACACCCGAACGTCACTCGCCGCCAACGGACTGGGGACGATTGCCGCTGCCCTGTTCGGGAGTTGCTTCCCGACGACAATTTACATCGGCCACCCAGGCTGGAAGGGGTTGGGAGCGCGGGCTGGGTATTCGACATTGAATGGATTGGTCATCACGATCATTTGTCTCACAGGAACGGTCTCTGCCATCAGCCAACTGATTCCCCTGGAGGCGGGCATCGGAATTTTGCTGTGGATTGGCGTGATCATTACCTCGCAGAGTTTTCAAGAAACGCCGCGTGAACATGCACCGGCCGTGGCAATCGGGTTATTTCCGGCAATTGCAGCGTGGGGAGCAACGGTGGCACAGGGCGCGTTCATCGCTGTGATGCTCGCCGGTTCCGGTGGAATTACACTCGAACAGCTACTGACGGACAATCCGCAGGCCCAACTGAATGGCTTCCTCGCGCATGGGCTCTTTGTGATGGAACGCGGTTACATTTTCACCGGCATGATTCTCGCGGCCATTTCCGCTAACTTGATCGACAAGAAATTCTACTCCGCCGGGATATGGGCACTTGTGGCCAGTGTGTTTACGGTACTTGGCTTGATGCACGCTTATCAGATGGGCGGCAACAGCTTGGATTTTCTATTCCTCTTCCAACCCACCCCGGAGACTGGTCTTGTCTACCGTGGTTTCGGTGTGGCAATTGGCTGGGGGTTGTTCGCGGTTATGTTCTTTGCTTACGGAGGTTGGTTCCAGAAGGAAGAAAATAACCCTGCGAAGGTCAACGACGAAACCATCGCCGTTGCCGATTGACGGAACATCTTGCCCCAAATGGCTGGAAATGGTACATCCCGCATTCTTGCGGTCTGCTCCATTCCATTAATCCACTCGCTCACGGATGAGCCAAACGCCCAGCTACCTCATCGACACGACTAAACGGCCGATTCCGATTCGGATGCGGTCGGACTTGTCGATCGAAACCATCGCCTACCAGGACTTTGAAGACTATGTCGTCAAAGATCCGGTATCGCTGGAATACTATCGGCTGCGTAGCGAACAGTTCCGCGTGTTGGAATTGTTGGATGGACAGCGTAGTCCCGAGGAAATCCGGCGGGAATTGCAACAGGAGTTTCCCACACTCCGGCCGACACTGGCAGACATTCACCGTTTGGTGCACGACTTGCACAAAAAGGGTTTGGTCGTCAGCGAACGTAACGGCCAAGGTCAAACGCTTCGTGATTGGGAACGCGAACAGCGTCGAAAACGGTTCTTCGCCGCCTGCAAGAACATCTTCTACATCAAAGTCCCAGGCTGGGACCCGCAGGGCTTGCTTTCGTTCCTCTACCCTTTGATGAAGTGGCTGTTTCACCCGATTTGTCTCTTCGGCATCGGTGTGGGCGTCGCGGTCACTTGGATTTTCTTGCTGATCAACTTTGGAGAGTTCGAACGTCGTCTGCCGGAATTTCAACAGTTCTTCAGTTGGCCGAACTTGGCGTATCTGTGGTTGACGATTGGAGCGGCGAAACTGTTCCACGAAATCGCTCACGGTTTGGCGTGTCGGCATGCGGGGCGTGAAAGTCACGAAATCGGTGTGGCGTTTCTCGTGTTTAGCCCGTGTTTGTATTGTGACGTGACGGATTCGTGGATTCTTCCCAGCAAATGGCAGCGGATCGGTATCGCCGCAGCAGGGATGGTGGCAGAAGTCGCCGTTTCCGCAGTTGCGATTATCGTGTGGTGGCACACGGAACCGGGGTTGCTGCACTATCTAGCGTTAAACGTGTTCTTGGTGACGACAATCACGACCGTCATCTTCAATGCAAATCCATTGTTGAAATTCGACGGCTATTACATCCTCAGCGATTGGTTGGAAATTCCAAACCTACGAGGCAAAGCCGACCGCTTGTTACGGAACACATTCGCGCGGTTGTGCTTTGGCATTCATTTGCCGCGTGACCCGTTTCTACCGGATCGCGGACGCTGGCGATTTGTGTTGTACTCCATCGCCGCCGCCGGCTACCGCTGGTTCATTGCGTTCACAATTGTCTTTACGCTCTACCAATGGCTGAAACCCTACGGTTTGCAAACTCTCGGATTGTTTCTGGGCTTGCTTTCGATTTTCGGAGTGTTAGCCGGTCTTGTAATGTCTGTCGTTCGGATCGTAACCATGCCTCGAAAACAAAAGATTCAACCGATTCGCGTACTGGGAACCCTGGCGGTTTTAGGAACGCTTGGAGCGGCGGCGTGGTTCGTTCCGTTGCCGATTCGTGTGGAAGCCCCGCTAACGTTGCAACCCAACGGAGTCCGGCACGTTTACACTTCGACACCAGGAGCACTCACAGAAGTTCTTGTGCAACCGGGGGAACACGTTGTCAGTGGGCAAGTCCTCGCGCGATGTACGAACTTCGAACAGGAACAACGCGTGCGACAACTGGAAATGACCATCGAGTCGCAAGAAGTGGAAGTTCGCATGTATGAGATCTTAAAGGATCATCCGTCAAAAGAACTCGCCGATGCCACGCTGCAAACCACACGCGATCGGTTGGCCGAAGCGAAGCAAAAACTTGAGCGGTTGGAAGTGGTCGCGCCCTGTGATGGTGTCGTGATTGCCCCGCCGCCGGTTCGTAAAAGTTCGGCCGACGAAGATTCCCTGCCGACCTGGGAGGGATCTCCATTGGACGCCGAGAACCAAGGCTGTTGGCTGCCTCCGCGGACTCACCTACTGAGTTTGGCCCCATCTGCGGAAACGGAAGCGGTCTTGTTAATCGATCAATCCGACCGAAACCGAGTGATTCGCGGAGCTGCCGTGAAGATCCTGTTCGATGGCATGCCCGGTCAAACGGTTTCGACGGCGATTACGAATCTGGCCCCAGCGGATGTCAAAACAGCTCCGCCATCGCTTTCGAATAAATTCGGCGGACCACTCGCAACGGTGTCCAACGAACAGAATGACGAAGTCCTAACTCGCTCGGCTTACCGTGCCACACTGGCGATGCCCACCCCGCCATTCGCTACGAAGCCAGGAATGCGGGGACGAGCAAGAATTACCATCGCCGAACAAACGGCCGCTGAGTGGGTGTGGCGAAGCGTCCAGGAAACCTTTCACTTCAAATTGTAGTTCCCGCAGACGAACAACTAGCATGAAACCAGCGAACTCTGAACTCTCTCGCATCGAACGTCTCATTCTCATTCTCCGCAACTACGAAGAACTCACGTTCGAGGAAATCGCCAAACTTCTATCGCGTTCCCGGACCGAAGTAGAGACAGTCCATACAGACATCCTCCGGCAGCAATTCCAGTTCTGCTCGTAATTCAGCAAGTCGTGGTTCAGGCTATGCCAGACATTTGCGAACCGCAGAAATGGGTTTTGTCAGCGACAGTCTGACCTACGGGCTAATAGCCTGCGTGCCAATTATCACGATTCCACACTATTCCAGTGGTGGAAGATCGATCGGCATCGGAACGGCGGCTTCCGAGGTGTTCATCGGAGACGCTGGGCGTTCCACATCGACACGTTCTGGGCGGATGGCAAGTTGCATGCGTGGCGGTTGATCGTCGCTTTCGGGGCGATCGTCGGTCTTCCGCTCAGCAATCATTGTCTCCGCTGGCTGGTTAGGTTGCCCAGTTGGTCGAATCGACGACTCATTTCTCGCGGCGATCCAAGCCGGTGATGGGTTTGGCTTAGGGATCATTGCTGCCACGCCCAACATGAGTAATCCCAGCGACAAAGCATACTGAGCAATTCGCAAATTGACCATCAGTGCACCTCTTCGATCTGGAGAGCCATCTCCGCGACAGCGGCTGATTCGGAAGGCTGATTCATCACAGCCACGCGTCGCCAAATCAGGGGAATCCAAAGCACGATTCCCACCAGCAGGAGTGTCCAGCGAATTCGTCGCGATTCCAGAATTCGATGCGAAAATTCTTCGCGGTTTGGGAAATCCAGGCTGATTGCCATGGGACGCTCGCAATGAGGAAAAAAGCCATGTCCTTGAAAGAATCGGCAATCCCGAACACTTCGCGCCAGTAGAGTCGTCCCAAACGTGCGAGATTCGCGAAATTGGTTGGCAGGCGAATGAAAAACGGTACGGCAAGGTCCCCTCAAAGCTCCCAGCTTTCCTTGCCGCACCGTAGTCAAAGATGCGTCGGCGGTGCAGACAGTTCGTTGTGTTGCCCACCAACTGCTGATCCGCTGCGACACGGCAAAGATAGGTCGAGAATTCCGGTTGTCAAAACTTTGTGTGTCGAATTTCGATGAATTCCTTTTGCAACCCTGGTATGGTGTACCGATCACCATCGTGTTCCGAGTGATTCTCGTTCGGAATCTGCCATATCGTCGGCATCCGCTCCTAACTTTCAGGGAGGCATCACATGAAGACGCAATTGTTGTTGACCGCCGTCTCTGCAATAGGCTTGTGTGTCCCGGTTAAGGCAATCGCAGAAGAGCAGGCAGAGTCGCCCCCCACTTTTCGGATTCCGTGCGGGACAGAAACCGAACAAAGGATTCGAGAAAAGATCTCGAAGGACCCTGAGTTTCAACTTATTTTCGAAGACAACACGGGTCGTGAGGTTGTTCAATACATCTCAGATTTCGGGAAGCTTCCCATATATATTGCATCGGATGATGCATTTGCCGATGTAGTCGATCAGACACGATTCACGGGGGACCTGAGACAATGCACCATCTCGGATGTCCTCAATCTGCTCTGTGAGAAAGCCTCGGCAGAATTTCTTGTTGAGGACAGTCTGCTCAAAATTGTTCCGGAAGCTGTCGCTGAGGAACGATTCGAAACGGTCGTCTACGATCTTACAGCCTTCGAGGACGCCAAATATCCAACGCAGGACCTGCCCGCTGCACTTCGTAAAACGGTCGCTCCTGGCACATGGGCGAGATCGAAAGCCACGGACTCTCGGGAGATTCGAACCGACCTGATCGACAGTCCGGATGGGCAAACGGTGGCAGCGGCCGTTCGCACCAATACTTCATCGTCACGCGGAAATGTCGAACTCGTGCCCGGGGGGATGGTGGTTTATCAGTCACCACGAGTGCAACGAGAAGTCGAACGAACGCTGCAGCAACTCTGGACTCTGGCGAGACAAAAAAAAGGGACCGCCGAATCAGGTGGTCAAATCGGTCAATAATCTGGGTCGTCACGTCATGAAACTGAATCTCGCATTGCCCACCTTGTTTTAGCGTCCGCAATCAATCGCGTCCTGGAGTCCGATTATGAAATCACTCAGTCTATTGGCACTGACCACGGCGATTCTTCTTTTATTGCCTTCTGATGGGGTGGCGAGTGATGCCGATAAATCCCCCCCGACGTTTCGAGTTGCCAGCAATTCGAAAACAGAACAAATGATTCGCCATAAACTCGCGAACATTCCACGATACCAGATAATTTTCGAAGACAACACAATTTTCGAGGCAATCCAATACCTCGCAGACGCCTCCGATCTTCCCGTTTACTTTGACAAGCAAGAGGGGTTTCGGCATCACCTTTATGCCGCTCGGATGAGTATCGAGATGGAACATGCGACCATTCAGGATGCCCTAAACGTGGTTTGTGAAAAAGCCGCAGCGGACTTTGTGATCGAGGGCAATCTCCTGATGATCGTCCCGAAGTCTTTCGCCGCAAATCGTTTCGAAACTGTAGTTTATGACCTGAGAGCCCTCGAAGCTGTCGACTATCCGATCGACAGTTTGCCGACACTGATCCAGAAAACAGTCGCTCCCCTGACTTGGGACAGAACAGGCGTTCAAAGAAGCCCGGACAGCGTTAATTTCATTTCGAAGAAGCCGCCGACAAACAATCGCTCGCCGATGCCAAATCCGATGGCTTCGAAAAAGGGAACAATTGCACTAGTGCCGCATGGAATGTTGGTTTGCCAGTCGCAGCCGGTACAGCGGGAGATCGAAAAACTTCTGCAGACGCTGTGGAAGTTGGCGAATCGCGTTGCGGAAAATGATGGAGTCTACGTTCCGAAGACCGACAATATGTTTCTGCCCAGTCCGACAACGTTGCCCTTCCCAGAGCCGGCAACGGCCGAATCGAAGCAAGAATCCTGAATCGCAAATTGCCTTTCTGCTTCAAGATGTTTACACTTCAAGAGATCGGGGTTTGCCGATACCACCCATGCAGCCCCGATTTTGACATCCGGCCCCTGCCTCGACCCGCCCGCCGTTCTGTTCGGACTTGCCTTCATGCCCGCAGATTCGACCGCAGCCGTCAGTTCCAACGCACATACTCGCAATTCGCATAGCATCGCTTCGTCGAACCGCGGATCAAATTCAATAGCCGAGGAGTTAACGAGTTTCGACTTCGACCCCCGGACGCGAGTTGTTTTCGGCTCTGGAACATTGAACCGGCTGGGTGAATTCGCGAAATCACTGGGAGATCGGGTGTTCGTCGTCACCGACCCGGGATTGCGAGACGCTGGGCATGTTGAACGCGCGGATCGATGTTTGCGTGAAGCGGGTCTCACGGTCACATTCTTCGACAAAGTTCGTCCCAACCCAACCACCGATGACGTGGCCGCCGCGTTAGTTGTTGCCCGCGAGGCAAACGCGAACGTAATTGTCGGGCTTGGTGGCGGCAGTAGCATGGACTGCGCCAAGGGTGTGAACTTTCTGCTGACCAACGGCGGGAAGATGGAAGATTTTTGGGGAGTGGGCAAAGCGACCAAGCCCATGTTGCCAATGGTGGCTGTTCCAACGACCGCCGGCACCGGAAGCGAAGCGCAGTCGTTTGCACTAATCGCGCAGGCAGAATCCCATATGAAGATGGCCTGCGGCGACAAGAAGGCGGCGTGTCGGGTTGCGATTCTCGATCCCGAACTCACGCTCAGTATGCCCGCGAAAATTACTGCTGCGACCGGCGTGGACGCGGTCAGTCATGCCATCGAAACATACGTCACGAAACCACGCAACAGCGTCTCCACGTTGTTTAGTCGAAAGTCTTGGCGATTGCTGGCGAACGGGTTTCCCCGTGTGTTGAACGATGGGAAAGACCTAGAAGCCCGCGGTGCGATGCTGCTCGGAGCACACTTCGCCGGTGCTGCAATCGAAAATTCCATGCTCGGTGCGACACACGCCCTCGCGAACCCGTTGACCGCCCATTACGACTTGGCCCATGGCGTTGCGATCGGGGTGATGCTGCCGCACGTTGTCCGCTTCAACGGTGCGAAAGTCGGCAACTTGTACGCTGATTTGGCGAACGATGCCGGTCTGAATGGCGACTCTCCAGTGGATTCCCTCGCGGAATTCCTAACCAAACTCATTGCAGCCTCCGGTCAGCCAACCGATCTCAAATCGTGTGGCGTATCCGAGGACCTCATTCCGCGAATGGCGACTGAGGCCGCCCAACAATGGACGGGGAATTTTAATCCACGTCCTGTTGATGCAACCAGTCTCGAGGAGCTTTACCGATGCGCATTTTCACCCGCATGATGGCGCCGCAACGGCGACGTGCTGCATCCCGCCTGCTGATGGTCGCTTTTGGTGTGATCATTGCCGTAGGATCGGCACACGCTCAAGATGCCCAGACCGCCAATTCAAAGGACTGGAACAGTTACCGCAACGGATTTCAGTTGCTGGGAATCGCGAATACCGAGCTGCCGGATGATCTGGAAGTCCTGTGGTCGATTCCCACAGAATTCGGTGTTGCCTCGACCGCTGCCATTGTGTCCGATCGGGTTTATGTCCCCACGCTCGGCGGCGATGTTCTGTGTATCGGACTTCGATCTGGTGAAATCCTTTGGAAGTCACGCTCGATCGACGATCCCGATCCGGCTGCCTTTGCACCGGGATTCAAATCTTCGCCTACCGTCTGGGAGGGTGTTGTTTATCTCGGTGATGAAGACGGTATGTTCCATGCCCTCGACGCGAAAACGGGAAAACGGCTGTGGCAGTTCAAAACGAACGGAGAAATCGTCAGTTCGGCTAGCATCGTTGGTGAGAAAGTCATCTTCGGTTCTTACGATAACAATTTGTATTGTCTCAATCGGAAGTCCGGTGAGAAAATCTGGTCGTTCGAAACTGACGGATACGTCAACTGTTCACCAGCAATCTCGACCGAACACACCTTCGTAACCGGATGCGACGAGCATCTTCGTGTTATCAACCTGGAAACCGGCGCCGAAGAGATTGACATGCCACTCGGGTCTTACCTGATTGCTTCGCCGGCGTTGCGAGATGGAATTCTTTACGTGGGAACCTACGCCAGCACTGTCTTGGCAATTGACTGGAAGACACAGAAAACACTGTGGTCCTATCGCGACGAGGACAAGGAGCTTCCGTATCATTCTTCCGCTGCCGTCACTGATGACATGGTGATTGTCGGGGGGCGTGACAAGCAGATTCATGCGATCGATCGCAAGACAGGTCGCAGCCGATGGACTTTCACGACCCGAAAACGGATTGATAGTTCACCGGTTGTCTCGGGTGACCGGATATTCTGTGGTTCGAGTGACGGATTTCTCTACGAACTCAATCTCAAGACCGGCCAAGAACGCAAACGATACAAAATCGGACGCGAAGTGACCGCTTCCCCTGCGATCGGACAGAACTGTCTCGTGATTGCAGCGGAAGGTGCCGATGAACCGATCGTCTGTCTCGGCAAAAAACAGCCGTGAGGCGACTTTGCGACATGCATTTGTAACCAGAATTGACTCGCTATGACGACCGACACCACAGCCACTACCGAAGTCGGTAGCTACTTCATTTCCAACTATCCACCGTTCTCGCAATGGAAGACGGACTACGTTCCGAGCATCCTCGATGCATTGAACAGTGAACCCGATGCCAGTGTGCCGCTCGGGTTGTACATGCACATTCCTTTCTGTCGGAAACGCTGCAAGTTCTGCTATTTCCGTGTTTACACCCAGCAGAACGCGAAGACCATCGAGAATTACGTGCAGTCGCTCGAACGTGAATTCGCGTTGCTCGCTGAGAAACCGGGTGTAGTCGATCGCGAACTGCATTTCGCGTACTTTGGAGGCGGTACACCATCGTATCTCAGCTCGAAACAGTTACGCTCACTGCGGGACCGACTCACCGAACATCTCTCTTGGGAAACCGCTCGTGAAGTGACCTTCGAATGTGAACCGGGAACGCTGAGTGAAGACAAGGTCAATACCTTAAAAGAGATCGGCGTTACACGAGTTTCGTTGGGAGTCGAAAATTTCAACGACGCCATTCTGGAGGCAAACGGACGGGCCCACCTTTCGCCGGAAGTTCTCAAAGCATACGAATGGATCCAGAACGCAGATTTTCCGCAAGTCAACATCGACCTCATCGCGGGCATGATCGGCGAGACTGACGAGAACTGGCAGAAGTGTTACGAAAAAGCCGCCGAAATGCAGCCGGATAACATCACCATCTATCAGATGGAGTTGCCGCATAACACGATTATCTCGAAAGAGATGAAGGAACTTGGGGTCACTTCGCCCATTGCCAATTGGGACACCAAACGGCGTTGGGTCAATGAAGCAATGGATTATCTGGCCGGCCATGGCTATCAAGCTTCCAGCGGGAACGAACTGATCCGCAATCCCGAAACCGATCGCTTCATCTATCGTGACAATCTTTTCCGCGGCTCGGATATTCTGGCGACAGGTGTCTCGTCGTTCGGTCACTTCCAGGGCGTGCACTATCAGAACCTCGATCGGATCGAAGACTACATGGAAACGATCGGCACCGGAGTGTTGCCGGTGAATCGGGCACTCGTCCCAACCGACCATCAACGGCTGATTCGTGAATTCATCTTGCAAATGAAAGAAGGCCGCGTCTCGCTGCCACCACTGCAAGAGAAATTCGGAGTGAATCTGCGGGAAGAATTTGCAACTGCGCTCGCCAATCAACAGTCCGCGGGATATCTCGAGGTCAGTGACGACGAAGTGACACTGACTCGCAAAGGCTTATTGCAAGTCGACAGCCTACTCACCGAGTATTTCGAACCTCAACACCGCTCGGTCCGCTACACCTGATCCGGCTGCTTCGATCACCGCGTATTCTGGTTTCTCTTTTAGACTCTTTCGAGGTGGCTTGGTGAATCCGCTTGATGAACTCAATCAACTGACGGCTCTGTTCCCTAGCGAAGAACCATTAATCGCCAAGGCGGAACATGTCGCGGGAGCTCTCGTGCCGGAGCCGTATCAGAAGCTGCTGGTTCACAATTCCCATATGACCGTCAGCATGGAGCGACAT
Organism: Thalassoroseus sp.; assembly: GCF_984380535.1. Lineage (NCBI taxonomy): Bacteria > Pseudomonadati > Planctomycetota > Planctomycetia > Planctomycetales > Planctomycetaceae > Thalassoroseus > Thalassoroseus sp. Next base: position 168,907 of record NZ_CFHRBF010000003.1, on the reverse strand, counting down.
CATCAATCGCAGGTCGACGTCAAAGTCTTGGAACAGCGATTCATCGACGATATCTACGTCCGGAAGATTCTCCTGCTGAAATCTGGGACCGATGAAGTCGTGCAGTTCGGAATCGTCCGTTTCGACTTTCAATACGTCACGAACGCCGTCCGCGACGAAATTCTATCCGGCGAGATTCCCCTCGGACGTGTGCTGATCAACCATAATGTTCTGCGTCATATTGATTTGGGCGCTGTGCTGAGAATCACGCCGGGTCCGGAATTGGCCCGCCTGATGCGTATCTCCGGCGAGCAAACGACATACGGTCGGCTGGCGACCATCTTCTGCAATCAACTACCCGCCGTGGATTTATTGGAAATTTCCACACCACTTGCCTAGAGTTTTCTGACGTTGTGATACGTCTCCCCCTGTTTCATTCCCGCCCGCACAATCAATACTCCAATGATTCAGACCCAACCCACACCAAAAACTCGTCCGCAACCTGAACTGAATGAAGAATACGACGTCATCGTAATCGGCGGTGGTCCGGCCGGCGCAGCAACTGCAGCGTTGGTCGCCGAACAAGGACGATCGGTCCTCATTTTAGAACGCAGTGCGGTTCCACGATTTCACGTGGGCGAGTCTCTAATTCCCGAAACGTACTGGGCATTAGAACGGTTGGGGTTGCTAGACAGAATGCGGGAAAGCGCATTTCCGAAGAAATACAGCGTGCAGTTTGTCAGCGATGGACATAAGGAATCAGCACCATTTTACTTCGATGAGCACAACCCGCACGAGTCCTCAGTGACTTGGCAAGTCGAGCGAGGCGTTTTCGATGAGATGCTCATTGACCGGGCCGTTGAACTTGGCGCCGTTTGCCGGACGGATGCCCAGGTTCTGGACGTACTGTTCACCGACGATCAAGCGACCGGAGTTCGCGTCAAGACTGGCGAAACGACTCACGAAGTATCTTCGCGCGTAGTTGTCGATGCTTCTGGACAGTCAGCATTTCTGGCATCGCGTTTCAATCTCAAGGTGCCGGATCCGCGACTGAAGATGGCAACGATCTGGACCTACTATGAAAATGCATTACGTGGCGATGGGAAAGACGAAGGAGCCACGATCATCATGCAAACAGCCGGGAAGAGTTCCTGGTTTTGGTATATTCCGCTTCCGGACAACATCGTGAGTATTGGTTGCACCGGCACCTTGGCCTATATGTTCGGTGACAAGCTCTCGTCGGCCGACGTTTACGAGCGAGAATTAGCACGTTGTCCCGCGTTGCAACGGCGACTTGAATCAGCCACCCGCGTGACCGAGCACTTCACCACCAAGGATTTCTCCTATACAACCCGGAAAGCTTCCGGTCCCGGTTGGGTACTCGTTGGGGACGCAGGTGGGTTTATCGATCCCGTCTATTCATCTGGCGTGTTTCTCGCCTTAAAATCGGGATGGATGGCAGCCGATGCCGTGAACGCGGCTTTCGATTCCAATGATTTTTCCGAACAAGCATTGGGCAGTTGGATCCCCGAGTATCGAGCCGGCGTCGAACGCTTCCGCAAGTTGGTGTACGCCTTTTATTCGACCGAGTTCAGTTTCGGCTCGTTCTTGAAAATGCACCCAGAGTTTCACGGTGACGTGGTGGATGTGCTCATCGGGAATGTCTTCAAGCCATCACTCGATCGAATGTTCGAGACCATGGGTCCCGTGGTGTCATCAGCAACCAAAGCTGAAACGACATCCTCTTCACCGACGGCCTAGTCGAGTTCGTGTCTTTACTAGCAACTTCAGCCGATAGTCAGTTTCCGCGATGTAAACGCTTCGGCGTAGTCACTGACACACTCTAAACCGCGTAGACGATGGACAGCGTCAAATGTCTCACGTGTAAACCAGTTCTTGCTTCGCTGCGTCGCGAAGTGTTGCATTAACAGGTCCACCTTTCGCTTGCAGACTTCTGTTTCGAGCGGCACGTAAACATTGGGATGCCCTAAGTCGCCTTCGAATTTCGGGATCTCGTATTCGAGAATCAGATGATTCCGAAATGTGCACCAGGTGAAATCTGCAAGTGTGCGGTGATCTTGGTGCGCGTCTTCTTTACGATGAGTAAAAACAAGATCCGGCTGGACTTCCTTCGATAGTGTGTGAAAGAAATCTTTGATCGCCTCCCCTTGATAGGGGAAATAGCTATCGCGGAAACCTTTGATAATGACTTCTCGTTCTCTGCAGCCTTTAAGAAAGTCTTGAGCGGACGCAGTTGCTTCGTCGGCACGAGTTTGTTCGCCGCTGAAAACAACCCAGTACACACTCAAGTTCGGGTTATCAGCGATCAGTTTCAACAACGTGCCGCCACAACCGATCTCAATATCGTCGGAATGTGCTCCGAGACATAAGACGGTGCGAACATCCTGAGCCCGCAGAGAAATCATTGCTATTCTCCCACCGTGTCGACAACTTCGACGGAATTGCTAGTACGCTCGCTTTGTGAACCTGCGATCTCGCGACTGATCCCTTCGACGTCCGACATCAATCGGCTCTCGACATCGATCGGTACCACTTGATTTCCCGGATGGGCGCCGCGGTCTGAGCGTTTCCAAACTTCCCAGGGAGCTTCCCCCGATGCGTACAAATCATCAAGCTGCTGTTTCTCTTTGAAAGTGTCCATACACCCGAAGAAGCCATGATAGCGTTTGGCGAACAACTTGCGTTTTGCGATCAATCGCTGGAACGGTTCCGAGACCAGTTCTTCACCGGCTTCGAGATAGTCGAATATCTCATGTTGGAGAACGAAGAACCCTGCATTGATCCACGAATCGCCAGCGGTCATGCTTTCGATCGACGAGACACATGCGTCGGATTCGCAATGAATCGTGTGAAAACTTTGCATCGGCTTGATTGCCAAGCATGTGGCCACTGCGTCCTGCTGATGATGCAAGTCGATCAGTTCGGGAAGAGGTGCATCCGAGAGACCGTCAGCATAGTTCGCGAGAAACGTGTCTTCGCCATCGAGATAGGGGCGAACCGCACGGAGTCGTTCACCGATATTGGCCTGTGTCCCCGTATCGACGAACGTGATCGTCCAATCATGCGTATCGCTCGCCAGTAGATCGACTTCACCGCCACCAGACAAGACGAAATCATTCGATACGCATTCGTCATAGTTCAGAAAATACTTCTTAATAACGTCGGCTTTCCATCCTAAGCATAGGATGAAATCTTTATGGCCGAAATGTGCGTAGTATTTCATGATGTGCCAAAGGATCGGACGATATCCGATCGGCACCATAGGTTTCGGCACGGACTCTGAATACTCGCGAAGTCGCATTCCGAATCCGCCGCAAAACAAAACGACTTTCATGACTCGTATTCCAGTTCGATGTCACAGATGATTGACAGTGAGATGACAGGTTGAGGTCCGCATCGACTAAGGTCCCGTTTCAAAACCACTTCTCGATTAAATGAGACTAAGAAGTGAACAGGATTCCTACAGGATGAATACTACTACTAGAAGACTTCCAACTCGGGAATCGCAACGATGAACTTGGCACCCCACTCGCGGGTATATTCGAGTTGCTTGGTAATCTCCGCTCGGAGATTCCACGGCAGAATGAAGATATAGTCGGGGCGTGTTTCTTCGATTCGGTCTGTGTCGAAGATCGGGATATGAGACCCAGGCAAGAAGCGACCATGCTTGTAAGGATTTCGATCGACGACGTAGTCTAAGAAGTCTTCACGAATGCCGCAGTAGTTGAGAAGCGTGTTGCCTTTGCCAGGAGCACCATAACCGGCAATTGACTTGCCTTCACGCTTGAGCCGGATGAGGAGTTCTAGGAGATCGTGCTTCGTCTTCTCAACACGTTTTGAATACGAAGTGTAAGTTGACAACTCCGTGAACGACCGATCGATCTCGTACTGCAACATCTGCTCGACAGCTGGAGAAATTGGCTTCGTGCTGTCTTCGGTATGACGAGCATAAATCCGAATCGAACCACCGTGAGTTGGGAGTTCTTCCACATCGTAGAGCGTCAGTCCATGATGAGCGAAGATCTTGCGAACCACATGAAACGAGAGGTAGCAATAGTGCTCTTGATAAAACCCATCGAAGTGGTTCTGCTCGATGATGTTCACAAGATGCGGGAACTCCATCGTGATGGTTCCCCGCTCGCTTAGAATGATTTTCATTCCACCGACAAAGTCATTGATGTCGGGAACGTGTGCTAGCACGTTGTTGCCTAACAAGAGATCAGGCCGAATGCCTTCAGCCGCGAACTGTCGAGCAACATCGACTCCGAAGTATTCCACACGTGTCGGAACTCCTTGTTCCTCGGCGACCGCGGCAACGTTTGGAGCCGGCTCGATGCCGAGACAAGGCACACCGTGGCGAACGAAGTTTCGCAGCAGATAGCCATCGTTGCTCGCAAGTTCGACAACCAAGCTATCCTTAGTCAACCCGAGTCGCGGGATGATCATATCGGTGTAGTCCGACGCATGTTTCAACCACGAGTCAGAATAAGAAGAAAAATAAGCGTACTCCTGTCCGAAGATCTCTTGCCCACTCACATAGGCTTCGACTTGAACGAGCAGGCATTGCTCACAGACAAATGCATGCAGCGGATAGAATGATTCCGCCGCATTGAGTTGTTCTGCAGTGAGAAACGTTTCGCACAACGGCGACATGCCAAGGTCGACAACCGAATGTGTGAGCGGCGTCTTACAGAAACGGCACTGGTGAGCCGGGGCTTTCGGCGAATGACGAATGTCATCTTCGCTTCCGGTGTTCTTCTCGACCGCATCTTGACTATAGACAGCTTGAATCATAATAAACTACCCCGTTTCATGCCTTCGTTCAGTGTTTTCGTTAGTCGGCCAATTATTGTTTCTTACTCAGCGGTCTTGAGTTGATTTAGTTGTACTTTCGATAGACCGAAGCAGTTGGTCTGTCGACGAAATTCTGTACGCCGTCTTCTAAGGCAGCCTTATAAACTGGCAAGGCTCCCTCAACCGCATCGATCGTCTTCTGAACGTCTGAGTCTGAGTGCGAATAGCTGATAATAAAGGACGGCCCCAGAACACCTCGCTTGATGATTTCCTGCATAAACAATGCTCGGAACCACTGACACGGGCGACGTTCCGCGTCGAGCGTGTGATAGACCAAGGCACAAGGACGCCCGTGAATCTGCAGGTAGTCGGAAAGACCAGAGTCTTTAATAACCTGATCAAGACCGTCCTTCAGTTTTTGTCCCTGGGAGTATAGTGTTTCAATCACTGGTTCCGTGCGGTACGTCTGAATGGTTGCTTTCGCCGCTGCGAGAGCATGTGTCTCCGCACCATGGGTTGTGGACAGTAAAAAGACCCGCTCACGATCGTGGTCAAGTCCTCCAAGTTCCATCAACTCCCGCTTGCCTGACAGGGCTGAAACCGAAAAACCATTCGCTAGCGCCTTGCCCCAACAACTAAGATCAGGAACGATTTGGTATTCACGTTGTCCGCCGCCCACATTCCACCGGAACCCGGTGATCATCTCGTCTAAAATGAAGACAGTCCCGTTCTGAACGCAAAGTTCTTGCACTTGATGCAAGAAAGCGTCCTGTGGTTCGTCGTATTTAGCCGGCTCGAGAATCACAGCCGCAATTTCGCCCTGATGTTCTGCAAAGAGCCGCCGCACACTTTCAATGTCATTGTAGTGGAACCCAAGCGACAGATTTCGATGTGCCTCCGGGATACCCGCGTTGACAGCGGTATGACCGATAAACCAGTCGTTTGTCGCGAAGAACGGATGATCGCTACAGAAAGCGATCAAGTCTCGACCGGTATGTGCTCGCGCAAGTTTCAACGCAGCGGTGGTCACATCGGATCCATCCTTCGCGAACTTCACCATGTCGGCACCGGAAATTACATCGAGCAATTCCTCGGCGAGTTCAAACTCCAGTGGTGATGGCCGGCTGAAATTACAGCCTTTCGAAAGTTCCGCACGAGCTGCTTCGATCACTGCCGGATAGGCATGCCCCAAAGTGACCGCTCGGCACCCCATTCCATATTCGATGTACTCATGACCGTCGAGGTCGAACACATGGCATCCTTCGCCATGCGTAATAAACCCAGGCGACGCCAGCGGGAATTGATCGTCACCTTTGGCATATGTATGTGCTCCACCGGGAACAAGGCGATGACTTTTCTTCTGCAGTTCTTTCGACAACGCGAAGTTTGTGCGAAGTTCGGAATTCTGAATCTGGGGCATGGCGATCGTCCCGAAGATTGATCAAGGGTTAGCAATTCTGAGTCATCGTCTTGTGTAGAGCGCAGCGATTGATTCTGATTGTGTGCCGATCGACTAGGTGGGCACGCTGCATTGAGCTTGTTCAGCCCCCACCCGTTGAGTCGAATCCGTGTCAGCAAGAAGCCCACGATCTCGGAACAGCTGTTGCTGAGAGGCCACAAACGTTTGCTCGTACTCTTCGATCTGGCCAAGACTAACATCTTGAACGCTCTGCAGACCCTCAAACCACGCTTTGTACCATTGAGCTGTCTTCTGGAGAGACTCTTGCACGGTCCAACATGGTTTCCAAGGGAGCTTCCACATCGCTTTATCGATCGCAAGATGTAGCAGTGTCGCCTCACGGAGTTGGTCGGGATGACTCACATCGCGCCAAGATCCGGTCCCCCATTCTTCGAGGAACGTCTCGACGACCCCTTTAACGCTCAACTCGTTTCCTGGCAAAGGACCAATGTTCCAGCCTTCGCAGAATGTCGCGTCGTCTGTTTGCAACATTCGTTGCACAAGCGTCAAATACCCACTGAGCGCCTGCAGAACGTGTTGCCAAGGACGATAGGCGTGTGGGTTCCGAAGTTCTACGGGAGTTGCATTTTCCAGTGACTTCACGAGATCAACGATCAGAGCATCGCTAGTCCAGTCACCACCGCCAATGACATTCCCGGCTCGAGCCGATGCCAGTTTGACACCGTGCTGATCCAAACGCTCCGGCGGAAAGAATGAATGACGGTATGACCTGACAACGATCTCGGCAGCTCCTTTGCTTCCGCCGTAAGGGTCATGATCTCCGAAAGAGTCAGTTTCACGGTATCCCCATAACTGCTCGACGTTTTCGTAACATTTATCGCTTGTGATGCACAAGACCGTGCAAGGACGATTCAATTCCCGAACCGCGTCGAGAACAGATGCGGTCCCGACCGCGTTGATGTCGAAAGTCTCACGGGGAATTCGATAGCTTTCGCGAACGACCGTTTGCGCCGCCAAATGCAACACGATATCTGGCTGCGCGTCCTGCATAGCACGACTGAGTGTCGGATAGTCGCGGATATCGCCTTCGTGACTTTCGACGAGTTGGCCAGTGACATCAGCTAATTCAAAGTGGCTCGGGGTTGTAGGAGGTGCGAGAGCGTAACCAACGACTTCAGCTCCTAACCTTTTCAACCACAGACACAACCAAGACCCTTTGAAACCTGTGTGTCCAGTGACAAAGACTTTGCGACCGTTAAATACGCCGTCGAAAGGCATCACCATGAGTTTATGTCCTGAAACTGCAATATCTGCGATTGGTAAGTGTTACTAAAAAAACATAGAACATGTGTGAGCAGCCGCATGATGTATATTTTGCGAAACGCGCACTTTTTCAGAATTCATCAAAGTTAAGGGGCCACGTGGTCTCGCAGGAACGGCGGCCATAGCACCATTTCCGTTTGGCCGACGTGTGAGTATCCTCGCCGATGCTGAAGCAGAACGTTCTATTCACGGACGTTGAAGACCAAAAGAACAATCTTACTCCCGCGACTTCTGTTCGTTAGCGTAAGCGGACTAGCGCTTCACGAGTAACGGCGACTTATAGCTCGTGCATAGACTGGACGTCGCGTGACACATTTTTCTAAACAGCTTGCGAAACTGACAGGCATAGCGAATAAGATGTCCGTAGCAAAACGCTCGTTCGCGCGGGCTCAGCTTGGCTCGCTGAACGGCTTCGACATAACCTCGCAGAAGTGCGAGCGAATTACACCGTCCCTGTCGCGAGCCGATCCCAAAAGTGAATCGCTCGCGATCGCGATCGCACTGCATTTCCCCGGAAGCGTCTGGGTGAACACGTTGGTAGAACAGGACTTCGGGGATTTCAATGAACTGCCCTCGCAATGCGAGTTCCGCCATCAGCACTTTCTCGGCACCATAGTAAGGTCCTTCAAGTGCCGTCTCGGAGAGATACTTTCTCCGGATCAGACCGAATGCGTCTGAACACCATGTCGTGCCTAGTAGCACGGCACTAAACCGTTTTGCAGGACGCGACGCGTCTGCCGATTCATACGCCAGACGTGAGTTTGACCGCAAAAGGCTATGGACATCCTCTGTCTGAGACCGTGGATTTGCGTCGAACCGACGCCCAAACTCATCGATATGAACTGTCAGTGAATGGCACCATATACAACTAGGATGGTCGTCTAGGCACTCTGTCGCCTTCTGCAGATAATGTTTGTCGCAGAGGTCGTCAACTGCAGCCCACTTGAAGTACTCACCTTGACTAAGGTGGAACACCTGGTTGAAGTTCCAGTTCGCACCGCGGTTAGTATCTTGCCGATGGTAGTGTATGCGACTATCAATCGCTGCATAGTGGCGACAGATCGATTCGGTATCGTCAGTCGAAGCATTGTCCGAAATCACGATCTCAAAATCTTCGAAAGACTGTTCAAGAAGACATTTTAAACAGTCATGAAGATAACGTTCGCCATTGTAGACCGGAACGCCGACACTAACCTTCGGAACGTGTATGCTCATGGAATTCACAAGTGATGAGAGGACATTCATTACGCGCGTCTTATCGCTTTGTCCTTTGCCGAAGAACTTTCGGAATATTGAGGAGCGAAAGACCTAACCGAAACAAGTACTGTGAGTTGGTGACAAGATACCGACGCCAAAGTCTCCGTGGTTCCATTGCGAGTCGATAGAGCCATTCCAGGCTTAACTTTTGCATCCACGAAGGAGCACTCGACTTGACACCGGCATGGAAATCGAAAGCGGCTCCGACGCAAACTTGCACAGCCTGAAGTTGGTTATGAATTCGATGTGCAAAGACATCTTGTTTCGGACAACCAAGACCGATGAAAACCAGTCCCGCTCCCGATTGGTTGATACGTCCTGCAACCTCAGTGACTTCTTCATCAGTGAGCAAACGATATGGTGGCGACTCATACCCTGCGATATTCAGGGACGGGTATCGCGTTTGCAAACGTTCCACAAGCCTCTCAATGACGGTCGGGCTCCCCCCGTAAAGATAAATCGGCACATCATTCGTCATTGCCGCTTCGCAAAGCCATAGAGTCAAATCCGGACCATACACGCGATCACGCAGCTTCGCACCGTGGAGAAGATTCAACGCCCAGCGGACCGGTTGTCCATCCGGTGTAATCATGTCAAAGTCATTAGCGATCGATCGAAGTTCATCGTTGCCCGAGAACGTCATTAACGCATGGACTGCATAACACGAAACAAGCGCGGATTCTCTCTGCTGGGCTGCTTCGATGATTATGTCGGTCGCCTCCTGATAGTTCGTTGGAGACAACTGAACACCCAAAACTGTTTTCTTAGCAGGCCATTCGACTCCCGGATGATTCTCAGGCTCGGAGGTGATGCCATCGACGACGCTTGTATCCGCTGTTAGTACCTGCATACAAAACCCTATCACTCATCTATGATGAAAATTGATTCTCAAGAACAAACGACCATTGGCAGCTGTTCATAAGGACGCTTTTGAGCCACGTTGTCAGTCTGCGTGTTGCCAGCAGTTTCCTCAGACGCTACACAACCAAGCCCTATCCCGAGTAGCACGAAGAACACAACAGACTCGGGCTGAACTGGCCCCATGATGGACTCATTCATTGTCGACCAACCGAAGAACCAAAAACCGATCACTGCCAGAAAGTGCCCAAGTGGTCTTTTGGTGGGACGACTCATCAAACGTCGGGCGGCTTTGATGTAAGGTACACAGATGCCGAACACAAAAAGTGTTAGGCCCACGATGCCGGTAGTAACAGCGACTTGCAAAACGAGATTATGTGCCGTGTAATTTGCCCAGTTATACCATACGTATAGTTGCCCTTCTCGCGATGTCACGAAGTAGCCATGACCGATCCAAGGGGAATCTAAAAACGAATTCCATTGGACGGTCCACATTTCCTCGCGACCGGACAAGGCCGACAATTGAGACAAGTTCTGACCTCGACTGGCATATGAGACGACTTCACTACCGACGGCGGCAAAAGCTTCGTGGTTTGGGTCAAGAAGTAGATAACAGCCACCGAGCCCGCAAAGCACTGTTACGGTTATGGCCGCCATGAGGCGGCTGCCATAGAGATAGAAAACGATTAGCAACGCAGCTGTATTGACCAGAAAACACAGTCTGTTGGCCGAGATAATGATTACGACTAGATGGGGCAACGCGGACCACGCCATCCGTCGAGTCCAGCCGAAATTCCAAATTAGCAGGGATGATGTGAGACACACCAATCCTAAAGACGCCGTCGCCGCCGTGTTGGTCGCATGAAAGAGGCCAGTTCCATTACGTGTCATACTAGCAAACTGCGGCGCTAAGAAATAACACGCAACAATCAAGCAACTGAGCATCGCAAGCATCAAACATAGTTGCTTAAGCAAAAATTGAACGGAAGCTTTCGAGCGACACTTGTAGGCGGTAAGCGTTGCGATCAAAACCAGCACGACTAAACTCGATGACTGTGCCACTGAAACGGATCGTAATGGCGACCAAGTAACGGACACGAGTGCCCATAGCGGAAAAATGGCGATCGGCAGTACACGTCGTCCGGCCGCTATGAAACCAACACGAGCTAGGATTCGAATGATCCGCCAGGTCAAAAGGATTGTCGCGATTGCGCGGGCGGCGAGTTTAATCAGTCCAATACTATCAAGCGCTCCACCGGCTAGGCTGTCGGCACGTTCAGGCATCGAGAATGTCGCCAGCATCATCAGCCAGCAAGATAGTGTCAGAACATATAAATCTGTTCGACTACCTTGATCACAACGGATGTGGCCTCGTGCCGGTAACATACCAGTTTACCTTAATCACAAAATCATCGATACGTGGAATCGCTATGTGTATGTTGACTTGCGTCTCGTTATGAATCGTTCTTCAGCCTGTTGACCCGTATTGAATCCGCGGTTCCTGTCGCGAATTCCGGTTAGGCTTCTGACTGAGAGGGTTGCAATTGGGTTGCGGCAATTTGCTGTCGAGATGCAACGTAATATGCAGTCCAGATGTAGCTTACAGAAAGGACCGTACCAAGCAGTAATCCAGCCGAAGCACCGATCATTCCAAACCGACTGACACTTGTTACAGCTATTACACTAGTGACAGCTAGACCTAGACTTGTCGCGTAGAAATTCGTCTGCGGGCGTTCCATTGCTAACAAAGCCCATTCTGCACTAACGCCGAGTGCACCAACCGTTGCATTCATTGCCAGGATCGCGATGACGACTCGGTGGGTTGCATCGGGAGTAAGCTGAAAAAGCAGTTGCAGCAGTAGTGGACCTAACGAGATCGCAACGACCGAGAAGACAATCATAGCCCCGACCAGGGTAATAGCTGCCGACCGAACGAAACGATTCATTGTCGCCAATCCTTCCGTAGACAGCGTCCTTGAAACCCTTGGCATCAGGTAATTACTTAATCCCATCACGATAGGGTTCGCAAAAAGCAGAACCGTTGCGCACGCGGCATATTCACCAGTGGCCTCGACGCCGACCCACCATGCGAGGCACCAGTGCACCAGGTATAATTGGCAATTCATCATGACATTGCTTGCCATGTCCCAACGACCGAGTCGCCAGTTCTGACGGAAATCAGAGGGAACTTGAGCAAGTCGAACCTGAAACCCCGTACGGTTCAATAAGAGCCAAACGCCACACGTACCCCCGTAAGCTGCGATTATTGCCCACCATGCAGTCACAGGCGTTAGCAGATCCATTGTCATTAACACGACCAAGCCTATCGTCTGCAATGAGGCTGCGACGGTGTCGATCAGCAACGCGACCTTAAACTTGAGCTTTGCGAAGGCGAGTTGCCGAGCGAATTCTCTGAGTAGCAGAAATGGCACCCCGATCGATAGGACTCTAAAGAAGGATGCGTTTGAGTTCAGCGTATTAGTGAGCGGTCGTGCTAACGCACTCGTCACGAGCAGCAATCCGATACCAACTGCAAGAACAAGCCATACGGCTAACATGCTCCCTGCATAGGATTTTTGGTCTTTGTCCTCTCGGAGTCGATGCAGAAAGACGGTGTAAGGGGCCGTAATGACGGAGTGTTGGACGGCTAATGCAATCATCGCAATCGAGATACCGAGGGCATACAGTCCGAGGCCCTCTGCTCCGCATGCGCGTCCAACTAGAATCGTTGATACAAAGCGTCCGCCACTTGTGACAGCTTGATCCAGAATTGCACAAAGACCGTTACTGACCGAGCCCGACTGTAATCCCTTTCGAACTGTACTGCGAAGAAGCTGGAAGGCGGAACGTTCCGGTTTGGGCGGCGTTATGCCAGGTAAGTTTGGCATACTAGACGCTCCGACGACCGACGATGACACCGAATGTCCGCCAGACATGTTTGATGTCTGTCCACATTGAGCGTTCTTGGATGTAGCGAACATCCATGCGAGTCCAGTCATCGAACGTGATGCGATTTCTTTCGGGTTGAGTTTGCCAACCGCATGTCAGCCCTGGAGTCACATCGAGTCTTCGCCGTAGCCATCCGTGACATGCATCAGTTTCGCTGCAAGGAAGAGGTCTCGGCCCAACGAGTGACATGTCGCCAATCAAGACATTCCACAGTTGCGGAAGTTCATCGATGCTAGTCGCTCGAAGGAATCGTCCAACTGCAGTAATGCGTGGATCATGAGCGATTTTGAAGGCGGGACCATCTTGCTCGTTCAAGTCCATCAGTTCTTTTTTTCGCGTCTCGGCATCCGTGACCATGCTTCTCAATTTGTAAATCCGAAATTTTCGTCCGGCAAGCCCCGTGCGATTTTGGCTGAAGATGGCCGGCCCCGGTGATGTCACTTTGATTGCTAACATGGATAGCAACAGAATCGGTGCTGTAGCGACCAAACCGAGGGATGCCCCGGTGATATCGAGTAGTCGCTTCCAGACCGGCATTGGCCTTATGAAAAGGTCTGTCATAGGATGGACAACATAGTTCGATGACGTGCTAGAATCGACAGCTTGAGTATCTGTCGAGGCTGCCGGTGTGCCACTCTCGTCTGACTTTTCGGTTTCTAACATCTCCTGAAGATCGCTACACTCTTTGAGAATCTTGTCCTCAAGATCTGAGTTACCAACTTGGTGCGAGTCATCATTTCTGTCTGATTGCTCGGTCAGTGGGTACGTAAAGACTTCGAATTCTGGGACCGGTTGCTTCCGTTGTGCAAGTTTCGCGTTGATCTCTTCCGCGACGTGAATTGCATCGCTACTGGAAGTAATTGGCATTAGCACGCCGACGGTATCTCGATCTAACCACCCGATCTTATCGAGCACTCGCAAGCGTTCGATGGCAGTGAGTTGCAGGTTTAGCAGTGTATTCGGTTTGTCTTGTGGCGATGTTGCTCGGAAGGTGAGCAAGCTGAATCCAATATGAGTTCGTTCAGAACGTACTCGTTCTTCGGCGATAGTTCGTTTGAACTCCGTTGTCGATAGAACGCCCGGTACCTTTTGCAGGTTTGCTTTATGCGAATTAAAGACGCGTTGCCAGACTGAAATCAGCATGAGAGAAGTCCGTGGATGTCGAAATTAGAATAATTCAAGGCGAGCGTTTAAAACAAGTTGTATAGCCAGTTTGGAAGGTGTTGATGTCGTCGATTGAGCACAACGCCGAGCATATTGATTCTTGCGCAGTCGAGCTGTGACTTGAGTCTGGCGACAACTTCTCGCCTAGTTTTTTCCGACTCGACTACGATCACAAGACCATCTAGAAGTCGACCGATGCGGAGAACCGAACTGACTTCTCCCGCGGGTGGTAAGTCAGCGATGACAAGATCAAATTTTGTTTTAAGCTCTTCAATGAGGTCGGGTAGGCAACGAGCATCGATCGCATCATTGGCGTTATCGCGAAGATGTCCGGCGGGCATATAGGACAGACCCGGCACGTCGGTATTGACAACGGCGTCTTTCCATGACGCATTGCGGAGTAGGACGTCGGCAACGCCTAAGTTTGGTCGCGATCGATCCGTCGTGAAATTGTGTTCGGTATTGAAGTTGAAATCGGCTAACAGAATTTTATGTTCGCCGGTAGCTGCAGCCGTTTCCGAGAGTTCGCGAGCGATTGTCGTCACCCCTTCTCCTGTATGACAACTTGTGAGACCGATGGCTGTCAGCGGGGTATCTAAGTCGTTTCCCTTCCAAGGAAGTTTGCGGAGCAACGTGCGACATGACTCGGCTAGGTGATCGGCTCGAACAATTCGGTTCCGGTCTCTTGGCGACTCGCGTCGCTCTAACGGTTCATTGTGCTTGACGGGGGCAATCACCGTGCACTCCTTAGTGTGTTTCTCGGTTCAATACGTTCAGTTTCGAGCGACATCAGGCGGAACGTCGAGCTTCGAGTTCGGAAGGCTTGAGTTCAGGAACTGATGCAAGAACTGGCAGCGCGAGATGCTTTTCAACGTCGTCGCTTGTTTTCAGCGAATGGTCGAGATACTCGGCAGCGACCGCTAAACCGATTGCGCCAAAAACTCCGAAGACGACACCAAGTAGTAAGTTGACCAATGTCATCGGTTTCACGTGTTTGATCTGAGTCAGTGCGGGTTGAACAATGCTCAAGTTTGAGATTCGTTCATCTTGGAGAGCTTGATCCACCCGCGCCTGCTCGAGTCCTTCCGTGTACTTTCGGTAGCTTTGATCCAACAACGCGACTTGCCGACGCTGCTGTTTGATTTCGGCCGCCTGATCATGAATTCGCTTTTGGTCCGCTTGCAGCCGGGCGAGTCGCGACTTCAGTTCCTGCGATTGCACCTTGAGAGAAGCCAGCAGGGGTTGCTTCGTCGTTAGTACGATTTGCGCCTCTTCGTAGGTCCGCTGCGGCCAACGCGTGCTTTGCTGCTGCGTGGTTTCATTCTCAATGAGTTCTTTTGTCTTAGCGATCTGCTCGCGAACTTGTCGGACGAGAATGTAGTCTTCGTCGTAGATCGTGAGCAACTGTTTCTCGCGGGCTTGCAAGCTATAAAGTTGTTTGCGACTGTCGTCGAGCGCGTCGTTCGCAGTGCCTTGGTACGCCGCTGACAGCGATTGATCCGGCCCCATCTCGAAAAGCTTGTGCAGATGATCAAGTTCGGCTTGCACGGCAAGTCGCTGTGTCTCCACTTGCTGCATTTCGATTTTGAGTTTCGAGATCTGCTCGACGAGCAATTGTTCTTGAGTTTCCGGCGAGACTATGCCGGACTGATTCTCGAATCGTCGCAGTTTATCTTCCGCCTGAAAGAGCTTGTCGCGAGTTGACTTCATTTGTTCGTCTAAGAACGCTTGCGATTTCGGTGTGCGGTTGAGACGAACATGTTCGCGAATGAAGACGTCCATCACGGTGTCGACAACGCGACGCGAAAGTTCTTTATCTTCATGGTCGAAACTGACATCGAGGACGTTCGACTTACTCGCGGCACCGACGCCGAGGTCTTCTTGAAGCAGGAGCACGGCCTGTTCGTGGGGTGTTCGAGAACTCGATGAAGACTTATTAGCCAGGATGGTTTCTGGTGTCAGGGTTTTCACGACTCCCTCGATCACCGCACGACTCCGTAGAATCTCGACCAAGGAGTTGATTTCGTCTTCGCGACTCAATGGCGGCGACACCGTGCTGGATTGTCCCAGCGTGACGGTTGGATCGATGCCGACATTCTCCCGGCCGAGTTTGACCAGAAGTTTGCCTTGCGAACGGTAGACCTTGGGCGTGAGCAATGTCACGAGCGTTACCAGGCTGACCACCATCACCATGAACGCGAGTGCCTTCCGCTTGTGCCGAAAGAGGATTCGGCCTGCATCTCGTAACGTTGTGGATCGCTCGTGATCGGTCATCCGAAAGTACCGCTGGTCGAGGGTGAAGGCTATCGAAATTTGTGGACGGAGAATCCACGCAAGGGAGTCTATGTAGAGAACATAGGTCACGAATGCTGACGAGGACGGGACCGCCGTCAAATTCCCGTCATCACCTCACATGGTTGAGGCAACAGCGATCACGAACGCGCCCGACTGTAACCTTCGCACGGCTTATCCGAGTTGAGGGGGATGGGTAAGCTGCGTTGTCTATACGGTTTTGCACGAAGAATTGAGCCCGCAACGCAGTCTCCTACGTCGTAACGATGATTGGTCACGCGGCGGAAGACGATACAGATGGTGGTGAAAATTCCCAAAGTCCCGGTTATGCCGACTTGCACGGAATCAACACTAAGTCAGGGCCAATTGATCAAGTTTCTTAACGTTCGGTTGCCGATGAAGAGCTGCCTTCTGAACATCTTTAGTATTTCGGTTACCCTCGCGACTTCGTGCGTTTGGGGTCAAGTTCCAGATGCCCGCATGAATGCCGTCTCGCGTGTTCCTTTGCGTCAAGCGGAGCAACACCTCAACCGGGGAATGGAGCTGGCAAGCCGGGGAGCCGTGCACTCTGCTGCGTCGGCTTTTGAGAAGGCGTTGAGTCTCGTGGCGTCAGCGGCCGACGTTCGCACGGGTGGACAGCAACACATCACTGCGATGACTGATGGATTGGAAGCGATGGACGAGGCGGATGATTTTCTTTTCCCGGGATCTGTATCGAAAGTCGGGCAGACGATGACTCGGCTTATCGCTGGGCATCAAACTCCGGTCTTTGCGAAGTCAGAAGAAGTCCCATCCATCAACCCACTGACGGCCATGCAGGAATACTATTTCTATGCACGTGACCGATTGGCCGACGCGGGAGCTCATGAGCCAGTCGCTTCCTATGCGCTTTACGGACTTGGACGTTTGCAACCGTATTTGACGCATGAGGATTCGCTGCCGAACCCGTTACTTGAAGCCAAAATGTTGGCGTATTACCGGGCCGCCATTCGTGTCTGGCCTCAAAACAATCGAGCCGCAAATGAAGTCGGAGTGTTGCTTGCTCGGATTGGAGAGCTTGACGCCGCAGAACAGGCATTTCGACATAGCTATGCAATTGCTGCTCAACCGGAAGTGTGGCGGAACTTGCAAAAAGTCCAAACGATGCGTCGACAGCCAGGTACCGACCGCAACTTTGTGATGCATCCAACGACACCGCCGAGTGAATTGCGAGTGGAGTCGGCCATCGAATGGGTCGATCCGATGGCTTTCCGAACGCGAAGTCAGCCGCTCAACGTGCCTGCTACGCAACTCCCTCAAACCTCATCGCCGCCAACACGGTAATAGGTTAGCCCGCAAGTCTTCGCTCATGTGAACAAGTCATACGTTGCGGTCAACAAGCACTCAGTACAGTTAACGGTCAAATGTCGCGGTTTCCTTCTTACGAGAGTCGGAAAACGCGGGCAATATCGCGTTCACCGCGGACATCGAAGACCACAAAACGGTCTCAGGCCAGAGGAACCACTTACAATGATCAACACCTTAGGGACTACTCCGTCATTGCAGTGGAAATCGATTTGCTTCGTTTTGATTCTTGGGCTTGCGAGTTTCGCCGGATGCGCGGGTGATGCCTCGCCGAGGTTTGCCGCGAATCAGAGCCAGGAGAACGGACGAGTCGCATTGATCGCAGCCGGGCAAACCTCCTACCGTTATGACCCGGCATACGTCACACCGGCGACCGGTGATCCAGGGCATTATCCGTCAGCAGGCATGAATCCGCCTCAGCATGGAGATGCATTCAGTCCGCCGACTGTCGTGTCGCCGACTGGTTCCCCAGTGGGTTATCCCGCCACTCACCCGATGAACGCTGGGACTTATTCGTCTCCGACACCTTTGAATTCAACGTACGCCGCATGTGAAGCACCACAATTTCGTTGTGGCGTGCAATGCGAGAACGGCTGCTGTCCGATGGACTGGAGTCGTGCACACTTGATTCCTTGGGAAATTTACGGCCCTGGCGAGTACGTGGGACCATCACGGACGGCACATGTTCCAGAGTACCGTCTTCGCGTGGACGACACGCTCGAATTCGTCTATCGGCTGACCGGTGAAACCATGTCGCAGCCATACCGATTCAATCGCGGCGACGAGTTGCGAATCGAATCGTTCTCTGCTCCTGAGTTTGATCGGGCATTGATCGTCCAGCCAGACGGTACCATCACAGTACCACAGTTCGGTCAGATCACCGCCGCCGGCCGGACAGTCGAAGAACTGCGTAACGACTTGGAATCCAGGTTTCGCTTGGGTGGTGTGTTGGACCCAGGTATTACTGTGACTCCAACCAAGGTCAATACAACACTGGAAGAGCTTCGGAATACAGTCGACGGTCGTTTCGGAAATGGTGGCCAGAGTCGTCAGGTCAGTGTGACCCCCGAGGGAACAATTCAGCTGCCGGCAATCGGTTCGGTGTTTGTCCAAGGACTCAATCTGACGGAAGTCAAGAGTGAGATCGAACAGCGATACGCGAGTCTGGTGCAGGGGATCGAATTGACTCCCATCCTGATTCAACGGGCGCCGCGTTACGTTTACGTCGTCGGTGAAGTTCGCACACCGGGGCGGTACGAACTGGTTGGTCCTACGACCGCAATGCAAGGGATTACATTGGCTGGTGGATGGAACCCCGGTGCGAAACTCGAAGAAGTCGTGATTCTTCGCCGGGATGAAAACTGGAAAATTCTGGCGACCCGTTTGAATCTCCACGATGCATTCTTCGGTCGACAACCCTGCCCGCCGGGAGAAGTCTGGCTGCGTGATGGCGATGTTGTGATTCTCCCCAAAACACATATCCAGTGGACAGGCGACCTTATCCAACAATACTTCACACGTGGTTTCTATGGTCTCTTGCCGGTGTCGGGGTCGGTCGGAATTGGGAGCTTCACGGCGTTCTAATGCGGTGCACCTCACACCGGGCGACCGCGACGATGCGGTTCGTTGATTGATTCCGGCCCAGTAGCTACTAAAATGGCGGGCATCGAACTTCTCCATCTCTTTGACAATATGTGAATCATGGCCCGCCTGACGCAAGCAGACTTGAACGATCTCAACACAACCTTTGAGGAACGCACGCCTCAAGAGCTGATTCGCTGGGCGGCCGACATTTTCGGTGATCGCTTGGCAGCGTTATCGTCGATGCAACGCAACGGCAGTGTCGTCTGTCATATGATCAAAGAACTGCAGCTTCCGATTCCCGTATTGTTCGTCGATACCGGAGTTTTGTTCCAAGAGACGCTGCAGACGCGTGATCGATTCATTGAAGAGTACGGCTTAAATGTGGTTACTCTCGAACCAGATCGCACGATGGAGCAGCAAACCGACCAGCTCGGCGTGTTGTACCTTACGCCCGAGGGTCAAGCACAATGCTGCCATTTGCGAAAGACGGAACCCTTGTTGAAAGCCAAAGGCCAGTATGACGCTCTGGTAGGTAGTCTTCGGCGAAGTGACGGGGGCAAACGGGAAAATACGCCGATCCTGGCGATCGACACGGAAATGAACTGCCTCCGCGTCAATGTTTTGGTCAACTTCAGCAACCATCAGGTTGAAAAATACATCGCCGAGCATGCTGTCATCATCAACCCGCTGCATTTCCAAGGCTATTCGACGATCGGTTGTAATCGCTGCACCACTCCCGTGCTAGACAACGAACCAAAGCGGGCCGGTCGCTGGCGACATTTGGGACCTTGGGCCGTTTACTGTGGGATCAATCCAACGGATCGTGCGGGCGGTGCCAATGCCCCGGCTATCGATCTCCCCCAGGACACGATTGACCGGATTCTCGGACGCGAAACCGACTTCGTCATCTAAGTTTCGATATTGGTGGCAATCACCGCGAATACGATTCCATGGCCCGCTCAAATAGTGTTTGAGCGGGCCATTTCGTTTTACTTGGGACGTCGGCGGCGACGGGCATTTCGGCCCTTCGTGTCTTGCCGCGTGAAGTCGGCGATGGCTTCGTCCTGGGCCTGCTGTTGGGCACGGCGACCGACAATCGCACCGGCTGCCATTACACCAGCGGTTGCTGTGAGACCGTTTGTCGATGCGTCATTGGCATTGCTGCCAAGTTTCCGGGTGAGTTTTTTCCCAGTTGTCGTTGGTTGCCAGTTGGCCCAAGAATCATCCGGCGAAACCGGCGAGGAAGCGGGAATCGCAGTGACGGCACCGGAAGCTGGTTGTTCGGCAGGTTTCGCATTGCCACCGGCGTCGGCTGCAGCCCCGTCGTCTGCTCCCACCGGTGGTTCGGCCGGCGTTTCGTTCTCGTCAACGACTTGAGAACGGCCCGTGTCATCCGGCGTGCGTTCCCGTTCTTGAACCACTCGACCTTGCTTGAGAGTAACGTCCCGGTAGACCGCTTCTCGTTCACCTTCAACAACGACAACTTGATATCGACCGTCAGCTTCCGCGAAGCGTCGCCACAGTGCGGTCAGGTTGTTGACTTCCTCCGCAGTGAGTTGGAACTCTGCGACAACTTCGCCCCGAGGCGAAAGCACTCGCAGCAGGAATTTCTTCTCTTCGGACCCCGATTGATCCTGGGTATTCCCGGTGAATCCTTGATTCTGGTTCAGTTGGACGGGCGTCGTATTGTCGGCCGTGATCAAGTCATTCGCATCAGCCTCACCACTAAACAGCGGCGGAGGTGTGGCGGACAGGTCGAAGACCACCGTCCCGAACCCAGTACCGGGATTCACGAAACTGGGCACGACCGTGTTCACGCTCACCGTACGTTTGTCAAACTGAACACTCGAGCCGAAGCCGTTTAGTCCCGCCCGGTCACCTCGAAGCAAACTTGCCAGAGTTTCATTGAATGTTGGTAGAGCGTTTTGGCCCCCCATTTCGGTCGCGTTGCGACCGGCGGCCAAGTTATTAGAGCCCCGATCCAAAGGCCCTGGGACGTTCCCGACGAAATTGATATTCGGGTCGTTCAAGCCGACCAAAAGGATTCGGATTGGGGCCGATGGATTGTTGGGATCGGGAGCGGTTGTGTAGGTGTGAGTTGCGACCTCTTCACCGGCGTTCACTTGCGTCGTTGGGCCAACGTTACGGGCACGCACGATTTCATCCGTGACGCCACCCTCAGGCCGGTTGAACAGCAAGTTCAGTTCATCGCCGCCGATTCCCTCGATGCTGATGGTACCGTCACCCCAATCGATGATGTAGGTGAGGTTCTCCTCATCCAAAGAGCCGATGTTGAACGTCACAGTGACTTCACCGAGAGCGCTGACATCGGAAACTCGAATTTCGGAAATATTCGGCTCTACGACTCGAACTCGTCCGAACACAGCGTTGTTTTCAATGCTGCCTTGTCGTCGTTCGACGGACGCGTTCGGAGCGATCATCGTAGTGCCCGTTCTCGCTGTTCCGTTGATTTGGGCGTCGCCAACGATGTAAATGTCACCACGAACTTCGATATTGGTACCAGCTGTAATGGTAATATCACCACCGAACAACGCACGCATCAGAGCTGTGTTGACGAACCCGGTGGCGGCGTTGATCACCATGTTTCCGCCAGCATCGAATTCCGCATTCACGGAGATGCTGGAACTACGGGATACGAAATTAATATCTCTGCCAGTGTCGACTTCGCCACCAATGATGGATTCCGCTGCCGATCGCAGTAAAAGATCATCGCCGACAACCAGCCGACCGCCAATGGTCGTGACGAGTGAGCCATTGACGGCGTTCAGGCTGAGATTGTCGCCTGCAGTCATCGAGGCATTGACACTCAGGAACGTATTGGCCGTCACATCAATGTTGCGACTAGCAACGAATGCAGCATTCACTGTGACATTTGCATTGTCCGACCGCGACACGATATTGCCACGAGCCGTCACACTACCGCCGAAGACAGAGGCTTCCGCGGAGCTAAGCGTGACATTGTCCGCCGTTAGCTGCCCCGGCGCGGTTGACGTCAGCGTATCGGTGACGGCGTCGATCATCAGATTACCGTTGGCACTGACTCCTGCATTGATCCCGACCGCCGTTTGAGCGGTGATATTAATGTCTCGCCCTGCTTGGAAACCGGCGTTGATGACTGTCGACGTAGCCGAGGTGGAAACGATCGAACCGCTTCGGGAAGATACAGTAGCGTTGAACTCGGAACTAGCAGTGTTCGAATTCAATGTCACGTTGCTGCCCGCGCTGATCGATCCTGCACCGTTGGTTTGCAGCGCCGCACCGGCATCGATGGTCAGAGTCCCCACTGCGATATCCACAAGGGCTTCGACGGTAATATTTCCTGTGGTGTTGGGTAGACGCATAAACGTCGCGTTTTCAGCCCCCGTGTTTGTCACAGTCTCACTGATCAGTAGGCCGATCCCTCGAACCAAGATGTCTCCATCGTTGCTCGCGGGATTTCCTTCGCCCACGGTGAGACCCACAGACCGACCGGTGCCATCCATTAAGTCACTGCCTGGCACTCCTCCGATTGTCATCGTTGACGCATAGCTGCAGAGATTGATCCCACCAGTCGCGGTCAAAGCTTCCAGATTCGGAACATTGACGTCGATGTCTGCTTCATTATTGGCGACCACCGAACGGGTGCCGGCTTGGGCCGTTTCACCGTTACCGATCCCAATGCCACTCCCTGCGATCAACGTGACCGGACCGCCCAATACATTAGGCCGGCTAGGTCCTGTCAAAGCCCCATCTCCGCCGCGATTATCTGTAATTTGACCGACTCCATCGGAGATGGTCATCGATCGCAACATCGTCAGGTCGGGACTGCCGCCGAAAGTTGCGACGGCATCAGCAGTCGTACCGAATCCATGATCCGCCAGCAGATGACCGACGCCGTTCGGTGCGTTGTCATTGCTGTTGAGGTTGATGACTCCGAGATGAATGTCGTCGGCTGCCGTAATCGTGACGAGGCCATCGGCCGTGCGAATTTGGCCCCTGTTGTCGGCGGCAACATTCATGGACTCTGCGTTCTCAAGTCGCACATCCGTGTTGACGCCGACAACATTGATACGACCGTTCTGTGATTCCAGAATCGTTGTTGGTCCGTCGATCAAGACGTTGTCATCGTTCGTGGCCGCGTTTCCGATGCCGACATCCTCACCGATGATCGTCACGTTCCCAGCGTTACCGACTCGCACAACGGCGGACGCAGACAGTTCGACCCCGGCGTTCCCAGTGGCGACATTGTGCGTCGTGCTTGTGGCATTGCTGCGACCTTGGATCAGGATGTTACGACTGGCAGAGGAGACCGAAGTGTCAACCCCTGTAATGAGGACACCCTCTCCATCCATCCCGCCAGTGCCCAGACCTTCAATTCGGATGTCGGCCGTTCCCGACGACCGAACCGTCCCAGTGTTTTCGATCAACACGCCTTCGTTGTCGATCCCGTCATTGCCATTCGAACCTGCCGTACCGATGATTTGGATGTTACCGTTCTGCGTGTTCACATCACCATTGTTGATGCGGACACCGCGATTGCGATCGTTTCCATTGCCGCCGTTCCCGACGATTGTCACGGTTCCGTTTTGGTTGATGTCGCCGACCTGGGCATTCGCGTCGATCATCACCCCGTCGTTGTCTCCGCTGCCTGCGGAGCCATCAGAACCGCCATTGCCCGTGATATTTAGCACGCCCGTGGTGGTCGCGACCACGGTACCGTTCCCTTGCAACCGGACCCCACGGTTGGCGTTGACACCGCTTGAACCAGTTCCATCGATGGTGACCATGCCGCTATTCGAGCGAATCTGAACACCGCCAATCGCTGGCATTGCTGTACTCGCAAGAGTTCCACCAATGTCGATCCCCTCGTTGCGATCGCCCGTCCCGAAGCTGACGCCCTGAATGGCAAGGAATCCGGTATTTGTCTGCACAACGGTCCCAGGTCCCGTGACAAGAACGCCTTCGTTATCGTTGACGCCACGCCGGGTTTGACTTCCGGTCGAACCATTGATGGTCAACGATGCACTGCCATTTGCAGTCAACTGCACACGATCCGAGACTTCCACCCCTTCATTATTGTTGCCCGTACCGAACGACTGCCCGATGAGCGACACATTTCCGGCTGCTGTCGAGGTGACTCTAGCGGCCGACGTGAGTAGGAGACCTTCGCTCTCGTTGGTCGGCGTTGATCCGGTTTCTTGCCCGGCAGTACCACGAACCGTGATTGTCGCGGTGCCCAACGATTCGAGTTGTGCCGAATTCGAAATCTCAACGCCTTGATTGTCGTCACCGGTGCCGAAACTCGTTCCGGTGATGGTCATCGCACCATTGATCGATGAGATTAGCGAGTTTGCACCGGTGATTCGTACACCTTGGTTGTTATCGATGACGGTCGGACCAGTCATCCGTCCTGCGATACCCAAGATGCTGATGGTTCCCGCATTGGGAGTCGTTCCGACCGACCGAATACTCGAATTATCGATCACAATACCATCGCTGTTGTTCCCAGCGTCTCCACCCTGCCCGTCAAGAACGATGTCACCACCAGGAATGTTACTGGCCCCGGTGCGAATTTCCGCGTTGTTCGTTAGCGTGATGCCGGCAAAACTTCCTCCGGTCGGCACCATCATCGCTGTGCTCTGCTCGGGATCATTTGCCAACAAACGAATCTCGCCATTGGCTGTCACGATTGTCCCGGAATCTCCGCCTGAAAGGGAAATCGAGCGTTCAGCGGAGTAGAACACATCTCCGTCACGCACCGTCAGATCGGCGACCGCACGGTCATCCATGGTCGACCCGGTTTGAACGCGAGCGTTTGTCTGCGTGATGTTTCCGCCCGCGAAGATTTCGAAGTGTCTTCCGCCGGTGCTCGGATCTAATGCGTCACTCAGATCGACGTTGGCATTGATGACCACGTTGTCGGTCATCGAAAGATTCGCAGCGTCGCGGGTTCGCAACTGGAAGAGTTCTGTGGCAAATGCAGTGCGGGCGGTGAAGTCACCTGCAAAGGTAATCGTGCCTGTCGTATCGCCGTTGAACGGTTGTGGCAGAGTGTCGATATCGCGAGTTGCAGAACCGTTCAATGGGCCATTCATCCCGACGAGATTTGCGTTCGCTTGGCTGACAAGTGTTTCTTCCACGCTGTTTCGGACGATCGGTGCGTTGCCGATCCGAACAATTTCAGCCTGAAGTGTGTTGAGTTCACTGTCGGCCAACGAAAGCGACATGCCATCACTGACTCCGTCAGCGGCACCCCCGAGATTGATGCTCGTCGTGCCGGTGTCGGGAGCGATCAGGATGAAACGGTCGTTTCCGCCGGCAGAGATAAGCCCCGCCAGACTTGCGCGATCGGCCGAGATGATGATATTCTGATTCGCAGTTTGCAGAACAGCGCCGGCGTCCATCGTGAACCGCCCTGTGCTATCGCCGTTCGGTTGCATCGATGGATCAACGGGCGTGAGTACCGTATCGACGGTGATCTGACCATTCTCAGATCGAACGGTTGGAGTGGCATCGAACGCCCCAGGCGTAATGGTGACGCCCTGGCCCGCCAATACGATTTGCGAGACACTGTTTCCCGCCGTCGTCTGGATTTGCACATCCGCCGAGATGGTCAGAACATCGGCCTCAGTACCAATCGCATCGTCGAACGCGACGAGTGTAATCGCTCCACCGTTCCGATTGAGAACCGGTTGAACGATTGTCAGCGCGCCTTGATTCGAAAAAATGATTTCGTCCGCTGCATTGTCACTGTTGGCCGCATCTTCAATCGTGATACCTGTCAATGACGATGGTGGAACCATCGCTGCCGTCAGGTCGCCGAAGTTGAATGTCAATTGGGTAACCGTGAGGTCGCCTTCGTTGTCGACGTGGATGTCGCCGCTGTCAGTGAAGCCTGTCAGTTGGCCGACGTTCGTATTGAAATTGACGGCCGCATTCAGCGTGCTTGGCGATTGGCCCGCATTTCGTGGGTCTGTGGGATCGACAACACCAATGCCATCGCCCGCGGCTAACAGCAACGAATTGGCAATGACGTTTGGAGCTTCCGACTGTAGCCCGTCCAGCACGCGACCGATTCCATCCTGACGCAGTCCATTTGGATTGGCATCTGCGAAGATGGCTACCGTTCCACTCATGCCGGGCATGCCCGCATTCAGTCGAGTGACAAAGATGTCACGCGGTGCTCGCAGCCCGATGTTACCACCGATCGACTGTACAACGCTTTGCGAGACACCATCCTCAAACATGGTAATGTCGGCGTTCAAAGTTCCGATGGCAACCGGTCCATTGACGGAACCGCCATCAGACGCATTCGCCATGTTCAAGCCGTTGTAGTTTGTGCCCGCAGTCACGGAAATGTCGCCACCCGCCGATGAAACCGTAACAGCCCGTGTTTGACCAAGCACGACGGAATCGCCTGCGACCAATTGAGTCGGTCCGCCGGCCGAAGTAATGTCTGCATCGACAACCAAGTCGTCCGTTGTCGCAACACCCTCTGCTGCGAGGACGATAGCCCCCGTGTCATTATTGACGACATTCGAAGAGACCGTGAGTAATCCATTCGCTCCACCGGTCGCGCGAATTTCGATGCGGTCGCTGCCAGAGTTGTTGCCCATCATGGCGGCGATGGTCACACCTTCCAGCGGGCCGACGAGAATCATATCGTCGCAATTGAGGTCGAATGACCCACCATCGACCCGACCGATCGTCAATCCACTCGATCCATTCACATTTTGAAGGACGATGTCACCGGAATCCGTTACGGCCGCCAGTCGATTGACCATTAAGTCGAGATCATCGTTAGCGGTTCCGATGCCGCTGCCCGCCCGAAGCGAGGCGTTCGCCGCGATAATGTTGGCAGTCGCATCCGCTTGGGAATCTGTAATGGCCCCAATTCCGTTGCCGGTCATCGCCAGAGTATTGGCATCGGCCACGATGTATGCATTCGCCCGATTCACATTAAGCTGGCTCAACGCAACATTTCGGCGGGCCATTAACAACGCGTCGTTCCCAAGATTGCCGTTTGTGACAACTTGCGAACCCGATTCCATAACGATGTCGGCACCTGCAATTTCCGTGTCGACGGTCGCACTATTGGCTAGGTTCCCAACAAACGGCAACGTGAATCCTGCCGCGATGACCACCTCTCCCGATGTCCCGGAAGAGACCACCGGATTCGACCCCATGGCGGTATTGTTGATCAAAACGTCTTGTTCGCTGATCAACCGAATGCTGCCATCGGCGGTCCGAACACGTCCGTCGCGATTGACGTCAGTTTGATTGAGGACAAGTGCTTCGGTCCCAGTCGCATTCGTCCCGAATGCAGCTAGAGTCACATTTCCAGCGGTCGCGACATTTTCGATCAAAGCGTTAACGACGAAGTCACCACCGTTGATGACATCATTGGAATTCAGGCGACCTTCACGGACGTAAATCTCTTGATCGGCACCATTGCGAGTGATCGTTAGACCCACCACGTCGTCGGCATCGGTCACGCCTTGCACGCCGTCCGAGGAAATCGTCAGTTGGCTGCGATCGGAAATGAAAATGTCACCGAACCGGGTTGTTGCGGCGAGATTATCGACGTTGATGTCGAGATCGTTCGTTTCCGTTGGCATCATGCAGTCGTAATTGCCGATTCCGTTGACCGCACGGAGTCCGAGCGTGCCAGCGATGACATTGAATGCATCTCGCACGGTATTCGTCGAATCGACGTAGGTTTCGCTAGCCGCGACATCAGTGATCTGACCGGCCGCATCGATGATGACCAACCGACCGCGGTTTTCGATGCCCCCCTGTTCGATCCCCCCTTGACTGTCGGT
The DNA here is from genome assembly GCF_984380535.1 of Thalassoroseus sp. Classification (NCBI taxonomy): domain Bacteria; kingdom Pseudomonadati; phylum Planctomycetota; class Planctomycetia; order Planctomycetales; family Planctomycetaceae; genus Thalassoroseus; species Thalassoroseus sp. The sequence goes on along the minus strand of NZ_CFHRBF010000003.1, from coordinate 141,100 downwards.
GCCGTCAATCGGCTGGCCGAGTGCGATGTCATCGACGTCGAAGACTTGGATGTGCCCAACGGTGACGTTCTCTGCGAACAATGTGTCTGCATCAATGTCGAGATCACCGGGGTCAGCGAACAGTCCAGCGTCGGAACCAATACCAGATTCCGCTCGCAACGTAATCATTGCAGCGGCGATGTTGACGTTCTGATTGCCTGTAAATGCACCGAGAGTCGCGATGTTAATACCATCGGCCGCGGCTGACTCCCCAGGTGAGTTGTCGACAATACCGGCTTGAGAGGAAAGCGTAACCGTCCCCGCTCCCGCACCAGTGCTGATGAACCCGATTTGCGGTGTGTTACCGGCGTCGTCGATCACGAGGTCTGTACTGGCACTGTTCCCACCGGCGTTGACATTGCCAGTGGTCAGTGTGATGTTTCCACCGGGCGTGGTGACCCCAACAACATCGGCTACAAAGCACTCGTCCGCGTCGATGTAGTCGACGATCACGCCATCGCTATCGGTGTAGCTGATATTGCCGCCTTCGGATCGCATGGCAATGATGTCAGCGTCGTTGTTGGTGTTCGTCAGTACGATGTCACCATTGAGAGCCGTCCGCGCCCCGAGTCTCATGGTTTGAATAGCTGCTGTTTGCGTAATGTTCCCAGTGAGGGCCAGCAAGCGGACGGCATCGCTCGCGTTGATCGCTGCATTAATGCTGATTTCATTGGCACAGATATTGACCACCGTCGCCGAAATGCCGGTGACATCCCGATCAAAGCAACCCAGCGCTGTGACAGTTCCCGTGCTGAAGTCGTCGACATCGTTGAAGAACAAGTTGCCCATGACGTCGGCGGCCAGCACATCGACATCGTTGCCCAGTTCCAACGTGACATTAGCACCGGCAATGATCCCCAAATTAACGGCTTCCAAGACAGCCGTTTGAGTGATCGTTCCCGCCGACCGGATGCGCAGCGTTCCACCGATCCCGCCCATTACGGGCCCGCCCATGGCGGATGCGGGAGTTCCCACTGCGATGGCTTCGGAAATCACTAAGCCCTCAGCCCCCATGGCGACCTTGCCCACGCAAATCAACGCATCGACTTCAACTCTCAGACCGGACAAATCAGCAAACACATCACGGCTGGTAACGCTGCCGATTGTAAGTTCATCGGTATCGGAATACTGCAACGAGCCTCCGATGAAGGTGCCGCCGCCAATATCGCGTCGTGTGACTTCAGCCGTCAGAACATCGACGTCATTGATTGCAGACCCCATAGCTCCATTGGGATCGAAACGCACATCGCCGCCAGTCAATCGAATGCCGAAACTTCCTGCAATGATTCCACCGGTCACGCCGTCCTGCATGAGGCTGTTTTCTTCGACATTGTTTGCCGAACCTTGACCGATCAGTCTCACAGTACCGGTCCCAACATTCAGACCATTCGTTCCCCCGTAGAGGCCTGAAGCATTGAAAGCCGCGTCGGTCACTGATGTGACGGCACGAAGATTAAAGCCATCGGTATCTCGGAAGCCAAAGTCCCCACCGCCGGTTGCGGCGGAAAGATTATTGACATCGTTTACGGCGGTCAGCAGATTAATTTCGCCGGTCGCCGAAATCACACCGAGAGTATCGGCGGTGATCGTCGCTGTCGCAATTTGCGTGACGTTACTGTTTGCATTGATGCGAATCGTGCCCGAAGGATTGTTCCCGCCATTCATGAAGTTGCCACTTCCGAGAACTCGCTCGGAAGTAACATTCGCATTCAAAGTGACCGCGCCGGTCACGGCGTGCAGAGTAACGTCACCAACGTCCAAGTTCGCGATGGTGTCGTTGACCGTCAACGATGCGGCTTGCACGCGGATTTCGTCGTTGCCACTATTGTTGTTCACGGTATCGGAAATCGTCAGACCGGAAAGATCAGCAACATTCCCCGTGCTCGTTTCGCCATAACTTCCCACAGTCAGATCAACCGAGAACATGTCGCCAAGAACAGTGCCGACCGTCAGGGCATCCGTATCATCCAACCGGATCGAACCTTGATCGGTGACGGCGGCGATGGTGTCGATCGTGGTGTCAATCGCGTCGGCGGGACCACCGACTGTCGAGGATCCAATACCATCACCGGCTCGGAGTGACGCCGAAGCTGCAATAATATTCGCACTGCCGCTTCCATCACCATCTCGGCTGTCAAGAATGGCACCAATGCCGCTGAGGTCACTATCGGCCACCACATACACTGTCTGGCCAGTGGCATCGATCAGACTGATCGCCACGTTGTCGGTCGCTGTCAGAATGGCGTCACCGCCGCCCGTTACCAAGCTGGTTTCAGCGAGGTTTGTCGAGGCCATCGTGATATCACCGTCGCCATCTCCAGCGCTGAGAGTTTGATCGAAGTTGAACACACGCCCCGCATGCACTTCGATGTCGTCTCCGTTCGAACGCACCGTTGCGGATCCGGTGAAGTTAACGTCTTCCTCGGCGACAAAGCGAATATGTCCGCCAGAGGCGGTCGTGGTAGTGACGTCGGCATCGATGTTCAAATTGCCGCTGGCCAACAGTCCGCCGATTCCTGCCGCAAGGGTCAGTGTCCCGGTCCCGGCATTGGTGACGGTCTCATCGACGCTGAGATTTCCATCTTCAGTCCGAATAAGAATGTCGCCAGAACCACCGCCAATTCGAATCGCTTCTGTCAAACCACCGAAAACGCCGAGCATGGAATCGGTGTTATCGAGCGAGACATTATTGATATCGGTGATGAAAATGTCTCCATCTGCGACGAACGCCGACAGCGTGTTGACGTCCACATCGATATCGTTGCCTTCCGTAAGCGGCATGCCGTATGCGAAATTACCGATTCCCGTTCCCGCACGTAATGCCGCTGCACCAGCAGTAATATTTTGGGTGCCCTCCAAAAGCGGATCGACATCGCTGATTGCTCCGGTGACATCGAGCACCACGATTCGATCGACATTGACGACAGTGTTTAATTGGAGATCGTCAACCTCGAAGATTTGAATTGCCCCACTCGTCGTGTTTGTGGCGGTGAGAATGGTGGCGTTGATGTCAAGGTCCTCGGAATCGCCGAATTCCGAGCCAGTGTTGTCACTTCCGATACCACTTGCGGCGGAGAGTGTCACCACGTTGCCAATGACGTTCGTATCAGCGGAGTTGACGTTTCCTGCCGACTCGCCGATTGAACCGTCGATAATCGCCCCGACACCGTCGCTAGCTGGACCCAACAAGGCAGACAAGTTGGCATCGGCTGTCAGTGTGACATCGCCGGTACTAGCATTGATATTTGCGACTGTGGTCGTCGTTGCATCGTCGATCGTCAGATTCCCGCCGGTCTGTAGGGTGATATTTCCTCCGTTGGAAACGACACCGACTACGTCCGTCATTGTGCATCCACCGTTTCCGGCCACGTCGACGGTGAAGCCATCTTGCTCCGTGAAGGAAATGTTCCCGCCATCAGTAATCGCGGCGAAGACATCGACAAAGTTGAAACTGCTGTCGAGCGAAATCATGCCGCCTGTACTGCGGGCCGCAAGTCGGCTAACGCTGAGAGCACCGAGCGGAAACGGGCTTTGTGTGATTCCGGCGGCACCGCTGATCAGATCGAGCGTTCGCATCGGGCCCGTTGTCAGATCAATCGCTCCCGTCAACGAGATTTGCCCCGTTGTGAACAATTCGAGTTCTCCGGTTGCAAATTCGGAATCCGCGACGAAATTGCCGAAGGTAATCAAACCGCTCGTGACGCCACCGAACGGGTTGTCAGTTTCTGGACCAGCAGTTGTTCCCGGTGGATCGATATGAGGGAACAATCCTTCGGGGTTATCGAACGGTTGGCCGCCAAAGAGGTCGTTGGGCGTGTTTGGATTCACACCGATGACAATCGTCGGTGCGGATAGCAGGTTCAGTTCGTTATCATCGATTGCCAGTCCCAAAACTGCGCCAGCACCAAGAGATATTAGTCGGGTGGTTGTGTCGGCAGCGATGAGGATTTTGCCGGCGGTGGTGGAAATCTCTCCCGCCAAATCGGCATTGTCGGCTGAGATATAGACGTTGCCGGAAGTCGTCGAGATGGTGGCAACTGCCGCCGTCGTAAGTGTATTGGTACCGACATCAACGGCGATACTGCCGGTCTCCGTCGAAACGGTTCCGCTCGTGAGACTCACGCCTTCACCGTCGAGGAAGATACGACCCGTCCCTCCGATTCCCGTATCCGAAACAACCGCAACATCGGCTGAGATCGTGAGTAGATCGACACCCGCTGAACCTCGCGCAGACAATGTTACGTCGCCATCATCCCGATTGCGAACCGCTCCGAGGACGTTGAAGGTTCCCGCCGTGACGATCGTAATATTGTCGTTAGTGCTGTCTTGAGCATCGCCGCCGAGCCCGGCATCGTCGTTGATACTTACCCCAACGGTGTCAATGTCAGCCATTTGACCTGGACTTGGGGAATATTCCAGTCCAAACCCAGCCGCGATAATCAGATTCCCGGTGTTTTTCACATGAATATCGCCTGAGTCGGTCTCGGCGACAAGTTGGTTCACGCCGGTGTCGATGTCTTCGCTGTCGTCACCGATTCCACTGCCGGAGGTGAGTTGCAAGAAGTTCCCGACGATGTTTTCATTCCCTAAACCTTCCCCGGTCAGGTTATCAAAAATCGCACCGGTACCGTTCAACGTAAAGTCGGCGCTGCCATCATGGGAGACCCGCGAATCGGCGCGGACGGCAACATTGCCCCCCGTTATGATTCGGCTGAGTTCAATATTTCGAGCAGCACTCAAACCGATGTGTCCATTGTTAGACGTGATTCGCGAGCCATCGCTCATCAGGATGTCGCCAGCATCGGAACCGGCAAGCGTACTGAAACGGTCGGAACCAGCAAACAAGAAGATTTGCCCGGTGCCTTCGGTCGAGATCGATCGTGCAGTTCCGCCGTTGAGCGAAATTGTATCGCCCGCGAACAGACGGATATTGCCGCCTGTTGTGCCATCAACCGCAGCGGCCGAAATTCCAAACGCGGCGATATCACCGTTAATTGTCAAATCGGAACTCGACGTCGTGCCTTCTGCCGACAGGGTGATGTTCCCAGCATCGGCGTTGACGACCGTCTCGTTAAAGACCATCACGCCGTTTCGGATCACACCCGTATCGTTCACGGTAAGCGAACCGGTGGCTCTCACATCGATTGAGAACGTGCCCGTGTTGGCATCGACCGCGTCATCCAAGATGGCGACCCCAGACGATCCAGCTACGCCGATAACGACGAAGTCATTCGCCGGAATGCTCACGGTCGGCACCGACCCAATGGCAAGATTCGTCGTGTTCTGGACGTGGATATTGCCGGTGCTTGTGATCGCCGCCAGGACGCCAACGGTGGTGTCAATGTCCGTATCAGCTGGGCCAATGCCAGTTCCGATTCCATCACCTGCGCGAAGTTGCAAATTCGCAGCGATGACGTTGGGGGATTCGTCCGCTTGGTTGTCGGTGATGGCCCCATCGCGGTCATCGTTCGTGTCTGCCCGTACTGCCACATTGCCGGTGCCGGCATCGATCCGCGCGAGAGCAACGTTATGCTGAGCCGCGACCAAGACATCCCCATCTGTGGTACCGGCGGTCGTGATCAAAGCGCCGCTTGCCATGGTCAAGTCACCAAGGACATCTCCCGTATTTATAAAGCCGCCGGTATAACTAAATGCAACTCCCGCAAGGACGAGGGCTCCACCGCCGTTGGTATCGACCACCGCCATCCCCGTGAAGTCAACATCCACCTCGCTATACAGTCGAACGTCGCCACCCGTACTGGTGACGTTCGCGTTGATGGTTAGACCGCTGACGTCTGGAGCAGGATTGACGCCCCGACGGTCACCGTCAAACGCCGCCAGGGTAATATGCCCGGCACTCGCGTTCGTCACGTTGGCATTGACCGTAAACTCGTCGCCCCCCCCGTTCACTGCCCCCTCGCGAATGAGAATATCCTGAGCGGCACCCGCACCGGTAATGGAGACTCCATTGGCTCCCGTGATTCCATCCAGCGTTGTGCCGGAAAGATCAGCGATTGTCAGGCTCCCGGCATCGCTGATGAAAATGTCGCCCGTTTGAATTGGTACCGTCTGGATTGGTCCACTCGTGCCAGGAACCTCAGCCAGTTCCGTGTCGCGGAAGTTCGATGTCGCAGCGAGATTGGTGACTTCGACGTCGATATCGTTTGCCTCGTCTCCCGAGTTCGTGTCACTGAATGCCGCGCCGATGCCGTCGTCTGCAATGAACGAGGCATTGATGGCTGTCACGTTCGCGAGCGTCTCGTCTGACGAGTAATCGACGATTTTTCCGGCGTCGATGTTATCCGCACCGGCCACGATGAAAGCGTCTGTTGCTGCAATCACTCGCTGCAGGAATACGTCATCGTTGGCTTGGAGCACAACTTCGCCGACGGTCGACATGATAAATATCTCACCCGCCACGCTGGGTTCTTCCATGATCAGGTCGGCCCCGTCCCCTTGTCGAGTCGGGTCTCCAGCGTCTCCGGTGCGATCGCCGCTTCGTCTTCCGGTGGCACGAACGTATGCAGTGCCAGCGGTGAGCGAGGCGTTATCGAGCAGTGCCGAACGCGAGTAGCTGGGGCCAATCGCGCTGCGGAAGATCGTATGAGCGGCTGTCGAGTCGAAGGTGCCGTCGATGATGACATCGCCATGAAACTCAAGATCGCCTGCTTCCCCAAGGGAACCTCCTCCATCGGTCACGATCGTGATGTTGTTCAGTGCCGTGCCACCGCCCGTGCTATTGATATTTCCGAGTTGAACTTCGCCGCCATTGAGGTTCGGCGTGTTGCCAACGGTAGCGACTGAAGTGTCGATGGATAGGTCAACATTTGACGCGACGGCTGAAAGATTGGCGAAGATCAATGTGACAGTACCGCCGCTACTCTCATCGACGAATCCCGCCATGATGGGATTGCCGGGTTGATTTGTGTCGATCGTTGTCGACTCGGTAAGCCGCCAATCACCGGCGATTGTGACGTCTCCCGATTCCGCATTGAACGTCGCGGAACCATCGTCATCGGTGCGAATCTCGGTGGTGCTGGCGGTGTCTGAATCGATCGTGATGACGGCTCCCGTACCAAGCGCATCGAGCGTCAGATCGTTGACGAACTCACCGCCACCGGCTGTGCGGTCAAACAAGTTTCGCGTGACCGCATCGACGCGATCAATCAACGTTCCGTTGACGTTGCCGATCGTGATCGCCCCAGCGGTCCCATTGCCCGATGGAGCAGTATGGTTGGGTGCAAGGTCACTTCCACTGCGAGTGTCGATCACCAAATCGACACCAGCCTGCGAACTGGAAATCGTTGCGGTACCGAAGTCGACCGCTCCGCCATCTCCGTTTCCGCCTTGCTCGGTCGTCACTTCGATGACAGTCCCCAGGGCCGCATCGAGAAGAACCGAGACGCCATCGAACCGAAACGCAGCGGGCGCCGCTCCGGCATCGAGTGTGACGTTGTTCGTCAAGACGAGTGTGCCGTCGAGCGTGCGAGCCGCTCCCGTTCCACTCGTGGCGTTCACGGTCACCGTTTGAAGATATTCTTCGCCAACGTCTCCTCCGTCATTGGAAACGAGTCCGAGGAAGACGTCACCCGCCAGCGTGCCGGCCGCGGTGGTCGCGACGTTAAGTTGCAAATCGTCGCCGGCAACGTTCGATCCGAACAGTTCCGCCGCTGAGAGGTCGATATCGCCGGCGTCTCCACCAGTGACACCATCGGTTGAAAGGACCCGCGTGACGGTTCCACCAGTCGTGTTACCGACCTGAACTCGGCCCTCCAATACGATGCCACCTAACGCCGCCGTGAGATTCGTGGGGCCGACAGCATCCTGGTCATTGAGCGTGTGATCGGTCGTGATGTCAGCGTTGAGGTTAACAACTCCCACGCCGTCCGTCCGGGCAATGAATGCTCCCAGGAAGAAACCTCCGGTATTCGTAATTGGACTTTCGATGCCAATCACACCGTTACCCGCCGTCGCATTCACTGAGTTCCCTTCGCGACGGACGTCCAACTCCAGAATGAGATCCATTTGAGCGGCACTAACTGTTCCGCTGGCCGGGAAGAGGATGCTTCCGGCGTCGGTGAAATCTTCAACATAGTCGGTGTCGAGAACGGCGTTGTTCTGCAAGACGATGACCGATGTCGCCGGCATACTCAAATCGATGTTACCACCATCAGTTTGTAGCGTGGCAACATTGGTCAGCATTGTCCCGTTGGGCAGAGTAACGGTGGCTTCTGGCGCGTTGAGAATGATCGTGTCGGCATTTGTTCGGATATCACCAACGACCACCGGGACTGCCAGTCTCGCACCGATAGCGGCCACATTTGCGTTGACTGTCAATGTGTTACCGACTGCGTTCAGATTGATGTCGCCAGCATCAAGATTGACGACTACCGCACCGATCGAAAGTGAACCGTTCGCCGTCAATGTGATGTTGTCGTCACCGCTGTTCGCACCGCCGAGTGAGTCCGAATTATCGGCACCAGTGAGCGATGGCAGAGCATCCGTAATGAACACACCGGATAGTGCCCCAGAAAAAGTATTCCCGGCGATATCGAAGGTGGCCGCTGAGACAGGACCGGTCGTCAAGTTCCCGGAGCTGGCCACATGGATGTCGCCGCGTCCGGTTGCCCCCGAGAAGTTTCGGCTCAACAAGACATTGAGATCTTCCGCATCTGTTCCGATGCCGCTGCCAGCACGGAAGACAGCATTCGCAGCCGTCACGTCAACGGTCGTGCCACCGGAGAAGTCGCTAATTGCCCCATCCCCACTTCCGTTTGCGTCGGCGGTGAGAAACACGGTGCCGCTACCGGCTGTGATCGCCGACAGTTCGATATGACGTCCGGCGGTCACGAGCACATTCCCGTCGGCGTTCGTGCCATCCGTATTGATGTTGTAAGCCGGAGTCGCAGCGCCAGCGGTGGCTTGGACGTCAGACGCCTGGAAATTCGCCAAGCTTCCGCCACCGTTGGCCCCGAATACGTATTGGCGTCCGGCGTGGATTTCAGCATCACCGCCATTGGTATTTAGCGTGGTCCCATTACCAAAAATGACATGACCGAACGAAATGAGCCGAATATCGCCGCCGGTAGAGTTCGTGTTGGTGACATTCGCATTGACGAGAAGATCGTCACCAGCCGCGTCGAGATCGGAGGCAAGCGTAATGCTTCCAGCACCGGCATTCGTTACGAGAGAGTTCACGGTCAAAATGCCATTCCCCTCACGGACGAGGATGTGATCATCGGCGCCGCCGGTGCCAATTTCGATCGCGTTCGTCAATCCGCCTGCTGCCGCCAGAGTGAGGTCGGACGGATCCTGAATGCTGATGTCGCCCGTTTCGGTGTAGGCCGCAAGAGTTGTCACATCGATGTCGATATCTGCATCATCGGTAGCAGCATCACCGATGCCGGTGGCTGCCTGTAGGACTGCGGTATTCGCGATGATGTTGAGCGCAGTTCCGCCGGTATCGTTGGCAGGTGTGGCATCGCTTATCGCACCGACGTTGTCAGTCAGACCGAAATCGTTGTCGTCGGCGGTCACGAACACGGTTGTGGTTGTCGTCACCTGCCCCAAGACGACATTTCGAGTAGCCTCGATGTCGATATTTCCGCCAGCGGACTGAATGACCGCTCCATCGGACATGACGACGTCGGCAGCGGCATTGCCCGCTTGATTCGTACCGTCGTTGTAGTCTTCACCCGCGGAGACGTTGACGACACCAGTCCCGGCTGCCGACACGGCACCAGTGGTCTGAAGAATATCCCCACCTGCGAGCAAGGTGATATTGCCGTTCCCACCAGCGGCGGTGATGTCGGCATTGATTTGCAGATCGTCATCGCTCGACGCAAACGTGCCCACTAAGGCGTTCGTGCTGCCTTGAGCCGCCAAGAGAATGTTACCCGCATCGTTGTTGACGACAGTCGCATCGACGATCAAAGGACTTGCGGCGACGATGGTGATCGTGTCGTTTGTCGAGTCTTGTGCATCAGTCCCGATCGCGACGTCATCGAGTATCGTGGCACCGCTAAGTAATGGAGCGACACCGAACTTGCTGAAGATCGCACTCGCGATGCTTCCGATCGTCAGAGATCCGTCGTTTCGAACGTTGATATCGCCGGAATCCGTCTCAGCCGCGACCGTCGCAACGGCAAGATCGATATCCGCGAGCCCACTCACTCCATCGCCGACTCCAGTCCCGGCTCGTAACACAGCCGCCAACGCCGTGATGTTCGCGGTCTCCCCGTTATTCGAGTCGACGATGGAACCGGTCCCGTCCTGATAGCCAGTCCCGTCCACATTGCTGTCTGCAATGACATAGACGATGCCCGAGGTCCCAACCGACGCAGCCCCCGCCGTGATATTGGCCAATTGAACGTCGTCAGTGGCCGTCAACAAAATGTTGCCATTGCTGCTGCCGGCGTCCGAATCATCAGTAGTGATGGTCGCATCTAAACCGGAACTTGTCAGAATATCGCCGTCGGTTGAACCTAGAGTTTGCGAAGCTGGATTGAAGTAATCAATCACGCGACCGGCATGGATTTCGATGTTTCCGGTATCGACACCACCGACCGTTGCTGTCGAAATTGTCAACGCGCTCCCGTCGATGTCCCGGTCGAGAATTTCGACATCTGCGAACGAGATCAGTTCAATGCTACCGCCGTCGAGATTCAAGCTGTCACGACCGCCGGAGTTGAGAATGTCGGCTTCGATATCGAGGTTGGCGTCGTCAGACTGAATCAACGTGATACCACCGGCTGTCAATCCGGTACCTGGCGTGATGGTGACGTCACGGAATACATCGAAGACGTCGTTCCCATCACCGCTGTGCCGAATGAGGATATCATCGTCTGCGGTGGCCGCAGTGATCGAGATTCCAACGAGCGAGTCGACCACACTGATCGCTAAGCCATCGTCTAGCACCGAACCGGCATCGTTACTATCGGAGATACTGATGTCGCCGGTGGCAGTGGTCGCCGCTAGGTTCAGAACTTGGACGTCGATATCGTCGTCATCGGTTGCACTATTGCTCATTTCCGCAACGCCGATCCCACTGCCCGCACGCAACGCGAGTGAGCCAGCCCGGACATTCGCATTCTCGTTGGCTGTCGAACCATCCGTGATCGCGCCGCCTGCTGTGATCGTGGCGACGAGTCCTGGATTGACGATCTCGACCAAGCCGACGTCATCGCGTTCGGTAATTCGAATGTCGTTAACGTTGGCTCCGCCATTGAGATTGATAGCGGTCAGGAAATCAACGTCGATTTGCAACGCATTGTCGGCAGTCGTACCGGCATCGCCGGAGCTGTCCCCGATACCATCGAACGAGTTCAGGGTCAGCCTGGAGGCGACGATCGTCACCTCAGTTCCCGTCTGAGTAATCGAACCGCGATCGTTATCCGACGGTGCAGTCAATCCTTCGGTATCGGCGGTGATGACGACCACGTGATCGGCATTGTTCGCGGTTTCGATACGCGGGTCGGCATCGGAGACGAGGATTACGTCGTCCCCAGCCAGGAACGTCAACGTACTGGCGTCTCCATCGACCAAACGCACCGTCGCACCAGCTAGGATGGTGAGATCATCATCAGCGACGGTATCCTGACCACCGGCTTCGAAGGTCATGTCCGCCATGGTCGCGTCGGGCGTGCTATTTCCGATGGTGACATTGTGCGCGATTGTCAGCGGACTGTTTGCAACAACTGAGCCACCCGCGCCTGCGGTGGAAGCGGTCAACGTATCTACGTCGTTGATGGTCAAGGCACCATCATTTGTGACGAAGATACTCCCCCCGACGGCAAACGCGAGAGTATCGGTATCGAGTTCCAATGTGTTCCCGACCGCCACATTCCCGCCTGCAAGCAGTGAGACGCTCGCAGCCGTGATGTCCGCCGAGGCGTCGTTACCGAATTCGTTGACGTTGCCAGTGGCACTCAGGGCGTTCAATGTGACGCGATCGGTGGCTTGCACGTTCCCGGCTTGGACGTTGAAGAGAGTACTTGCAACCTCAACAACTCCATTCACGCCCAATGCCAAAACATTGTTCAGACTAAGACCAGTACTCTCTAGGATTCCGATCACACCAGCCGAGGCGGTTGCGTCCAACGTCGAGATTGTGGTCTCGATTTCCTCGCCGACATTCAGTCCCCCGATCGACGTGGCTGCAGTGAGATTCACCGAGGCAAAATCCGCGACGATATCGATGTCGGTATCTCCGCCATCCACAATCGCGCCCGAACCACTCGTGATGTTGATTTGATTGAAACCTGTACTCGACGTCTGCACGTTAGCCAGGGTCACGTTTTCGTCGGCGTTGATGGTGACGACACCCGCCGCTGAGATTACGGCACCGTCAGTCTGAGTGAAGGCACCGCCCGTACCATTCGCATCACCGTCGGCATCTGCGGTAAACGTGAACGTCCCGGAACCGGCGGTCGCCGACACAGAACCAGCAGCCCCGAAAGTAATATCGTCATTGGCAGACACATCGACGTTCCCTTCGGTCGTGACTGCCGCGTTGATTTGTGCGTCATCGCTTGCGGAAACGGTGACGTTCCCCGTCACGGCCAGGGTCCCTGATGCAAATGTCACGATACTGCTCGTAACATCGAGATTTCCTCCAATGTTACCGCCGTTCAATGTCGTGGTGCCGGTTCCGTCATCCTGGGTAAGATTGCCTGAGAGTGTGATCGAGCCATTAAAGCTGACGTTTCCAACGATCTTCGTGACGCCATCATCGTTGAGGTCATCAATTGTCAGTTTGTTTAGACGTTGGCTGTTGTCGCCGATCGCACCATTGAAGGTGATGTTGTTCGCGGTCAGTACTAGCGAATCCTCGGCGTCGTTCGCGCTGCGGAGCGTGCTGCCGAAAATGATTCCGTTGCTATCAGCATCGAGCCGAGTCGTGCCCGCATTCCCCGTTCCAGCCGGGTTGATCTCGACTGCAGTCCCGTAACTTTGCACGTTGGTGGAGTGAATGAGCGTGGTATTGAGAAACGTGGTGGCGGTCCCGGTCGTTGTGACCGAGCTAATCCGGTTGGTCGCTCCGACAGCTGCATTGAATTCAATCGAGGTGTCGGCGTTCAAGATGAAGGCACCGGCACCATCGCTAAGACCTTCGACGATCCCATTGAAAATCATCGTGTCTGCACGAAATGCCTTGTTGCCATCAGCGGTGTATTGATCGTCGAAACGCAACGTCCCGGTCACATCAATTGCGCGATCCGCACCATTGGCTGACGGATAGGTCGAGATTGTCGTTCCACCGCCATTGGTTGTCAGATTGACGAGGCGAGCGATTGCGGTGCCATCGTGCCCGACTTGACTGCTGAATGTGGTCGTACCGGACGCGGTGACGGTCAGGTCGCCAAACCCATCCGCCGCGACACCACCGTTGAACCCGATAACGCGATCGCTAAAGTCGACGTTGACCGCAGTCAGGACGGTGGTCCCTGTGATGGCAACGACATTGCCGTAGCTTTGGTCACCGGTGGTGGTGACATCGGCATCGATCCGAGTGATGCCACCGACGTCGGTCGACAAACTAGCAAGACTAGCCGTTGTTCCGACGTTGTTGGTGAAGGCGATGGTTCCAGTGCCCGATGTCAGCGAAAGTGCCCTCGCGGTGCCATCCGAGTCCACGGTTCCTTGGAAGGTGACATCGCCGTTCGATCCCCCTCCGGTGGTATCGATGGAAACATCCTGACCGAGCACGGTCGCTTCCGCATTGAAGACCACGTTCCCCGTGGAAGTTGCCGAACCCAGTGATAGGTTGGCGTTGAGTTGAATCTCGTCGTTCCCGGCATCCCCGTTGATGGTGAGTGCAGCCGTCAAGTTATCCAGGCTGCCGTCGACGTTGACGGTGTCTTCGAGAACAATCGTGTCGATCCCGGTACCGGCATTGATCGTCAGTGTTGCGGTGGGGTCGTTGAACGTCACCGATTCGCCGAGTGTGGAGTCAATTTGTAATTCGCCGGCATTTGTCGTGTCGGTCAATGTGATCGTTTCATCGCCACCAGTGAAGGTGAAGACGCGATTGGCGGTGCTGAGATTGTCAGTGATTGGTTCCAGACCGGTGTAAACGATATTTCCCGTACCGGAACTCTGAGAAACGATTTCCACATTGCCATCGTTAGCATTTGTAAAGACATGTGTCACCGTGTCGATCGTTGCCCCATCGGCATCGTTGATGATGAGCGTATCTTGGGTTGTTTGCCCCTCGCCGTTGAAGGTAATCGTGCCGTTATTGACCAAGCTGAAAAAGCCGACCGAATTTCCGACATTCTGTGTCGTTGCGGAGTAGTCGATGGTGAGGGTGTCATCGCCATCATCGGCGTTGATCGTCAAACCAACGACATCGGTAAACAGCTCGTTCAATACGACGGTTCCATCACGTTCGACGACGATCCGGTCATCGGTCCCGTCACCCGCTGTGCCATTGTCTGATCGATAGACGACAAAGTTATCGTCGCCGGCGGTACCCACGATGATCGGTGAGATACTTTCGACCGTCAGAGTAAAATCGTTGCCGGTTCCACCGACGTAGGACGCGCGGAATTGTGTGCCGTTGAATTCGAATGTATCTCCTTCTTCGAGACCGCCGACTTCGTTAAAAATTGTCGAGCCACCCGCGGTGACCGTGGTAAACGTGCCGACGATTGCATCTGTATCGTCGTTGTCAATCAGCACGTACACATCGCCGACATCGATATCCGTGGAACCGAGATCAGCCAAGTCCAACGCGACTCCAGCACCGGTCGTGCTAATCGTGACTGAACCGATCGCCTGCACTTGGTCATAGTCCGTACCGGCTGTCGCGCCGGCTGCGTTGTCGTCATCGAATTCAACCGCGAACGTGGCCGCTTCGTTGAAGACCAAATCACCGGACGTGATGATGCCAGGACTGTCGCCAGGTGCGAGTGTTGCACCGTTCTTGATGGTGACCGTTCCGAGAACTGTTCCATCAGTCCCTTGCAGAGTCCCGCCAGATTCGACCGTGACGGTGCCGCTGACACTTCCATCGACATCCAGGGTACCGTTGACAGTGACATCGCTGGCAATGGAACCGGTACTGCCGATCTGCAGTGTGCCGTCGACGGTTGTTGTTCCGGTATAGGTATTTGCCGCTGTGAAGATGGTTGTCCCGGTGCCGGTCGTGACACTTCCGGCTCCACTAATCACTCCACCGACCGTCAAGGTACCGATTTGCGGAGAGAAGCTGTTGCTACCGGAGATGGCAACCGTGCCGTTCCATTGCGACGTGCCACTGCTGGCGAAACTTGCCCCCACCAGAACGAGCGATTCGCCGTTGATTGTGATGTTATTCAGTTCGAGAGAGCCGCCAGTGTCGATCTGCGTGTTGCCCGCGGTGCTTCCAAGTGTCGCGGCATTTTCCAGCAACAATGTGCCGGATTCGACAATGACATCTCCGGCGAAACTATTCACTTGCTGCAAGCGAAGTGTGCTTCCTCCGCTGCCGCCGTTGACCGTGAACCCACCGGTACCGGATACCGTCGAGTTGACAGAAACTTGGCTACTATTCCCAATGTTGATAGCACTATCGGCACTTAGCTGTATACCGCCAGTCAATGTCGCAGAGACGGAATTTGAGGACTCCAAAGTTCCCCCGTCGAATATAAGCAGTTCCGATACCGTAACACTGGCACCAAATTCGAGGGTCGCCGTTGAATCGACTGTTGTTGCGGCGGAGTCCGCGCCGAGACCGTCCGCATTCGTGACGATGACGCGTCCCTCCGTGATCTGGGCGGCTCCGGAAAACGTGTTGGCTTCGCTAAGTGTGAGTGTACCTGCTCCGGATTTGATAAAGCTTCCGGTGCCGCTAATGGTGGTGCCACCGGTTTGCGTGGAATTCCCGGACCCGGTCGTCAAATTCAAGAGAGCTTGTGTGGTTACATCGCCAAGTGTAAGCATATTGGCGTCGACCACGGTGGCGTTGTTTGCCGTCAACGCCAGACCGCCAAAGTCGTTGGAGGAATTGTTGAGCTGCAGGCCATTCGTGCCGACGTTAATCGTGAGATTCTGCCCCGCCGCCGAAATGGGGCCGGTTACCGAGAGGGTTCCGTCTTCAACATTCCCGCCGTTATCGGCCGTGGTATCGATCTCGATGGTCGTTGTAACGTTAATTGTTGTCGCATCCAGCAACACATCGCCTGCTGTATCCACGGTTGCTTCATCACGCGCGACGGTTCGAATGTTGCTACCGAGATTGAGTGTACCGGCGGTAATAGTGAGGTCGTGGAGTTCTTGACCAGTAAACCCGAGGCTCCCGTTAGTCGTCACTGTGCCGCTGCCGGCGTTCAGTGTTAAGTCACGACTGCCGCCTTGGACACTATTAATGCTGATATTCCCGTTCCCCGCGGATGTGTCGATCATGATATCATTCCCACCCACTTGCAATTGGGTAAACGTAGAACTAATCGTCACAAGGTTCCCGGTAGCCGTGCTGCTGGTTGTGATATCGCCACGCAAGTCGAGCGTACTACCGCTGGTGGTCAGAGATAGAATCTCGTCCGCGTCACCAACGGTTCCGAGTTGAATGATGCTAGCATTGATCGACACAGTCTCGTCATTCGTACCGCGGATTCCACCGAGAATCAGTACGTTTCCTGTTCCTGCATCGATCGTCAGATTCGACCCATCCGTCAGTCGAATATTCGGATCGCTGGTACTCACCCCGAAATTGGCCACCGCCGACGTGCCGATCGAAACGTCGCTACCAGCATTGAACAGGTATTCCTGCCCAGAACCAACACGGTAAAACTGAGTTCCGCCACTCTGATACTGCGTCCCCGTGAAGGTCAAACTCGATAGTGAGCTATTCCCGATCGTGATATTGCCGCTAACCCCAACTGCGGACGATGTACCGATGTCGTCGATACTCACCGCACCGGTTTCGGTCGAGTTGTTCAATGTCAACGACGACAACGCGGTATTTGTTCCCAAATTGCCGGCGATTGTCAAAGCTTGATTCCCTGACGTTGCGGTCAGGCCGACGCCATCAACCGATCCGTTGATCGAGATCGCGCCGCCGGACGTCACGGAATCCGTTTCCAACGTGACCAGGCCCGTACCGGTTAAGTCCCCGTCGAAGACAATTGTGCTTGCATCAACGTTGAATGTGGAAACAGTCAGCGTTTCAGTGGCGGTCAAAACAACGTTGCTGACACCGTTTAATTCGAGGTCGCCGTCGAGATCGCTAAAGTCAGCTGAGTTGAACGTCACATCGGGATCAATGCCGGCACCCACGAAAGAGTCGTCGATCAGAATGCTTTCCAGAGTCGGCGTACCTCCTTGGAACAAAGTCGTGTCGACAGACAAAGTCCCAGTGCCCGCCCCGGAGATGCCAGCAACCGCAGGGTTGGCCGGATCTTCCGTCCAGATCCCTTCGGAAAGCACGAACTCGAAAGTTCCCGCGCCGGTGTTCTCCTGAACGGTCAGGTTCTCGTCGGTGATTTGCGCGAAGTCGTTGAGTACCAACTCGGTGCCGACGACGCCGAAATCGGCGTTGAGCACCCGACGATCTTCCAACCGACTCATGAACAGCTGCACGTACTCGTCTTCAGGCTGACGAGTTTTCGCAGGTTTCTGGCCGAGAAGTTTTTGAATCCAGTGGGTCAGGCCCATGGCTTGTCCTTCGTTGTGTCAATCAGAGACAACCGATGAAAACCGCAATCCGCCACCGCGCAGCCAAAAAACGCAACCGGCCGAGAGACAGTTTGCGTTGAATGGTTGGTAATCGGTTTGAATGCGGGCATCGTCGTGGGGGTTCGGCCCCAACAAGTTGAGAGACTCGTTTGTTCAACCGTCCGAATCACTCTCTCAGCAACCAACGTACCACTGAGCATCAATGCATCAGTTTCACGAATTCCCTGGGAGAGCGGGTAGTCAATTCTTAATGCGATGAAATGTACGAAGGCCCGCGTTGCTGTTTCACCACCTACCTGTTGTCAATTGGCAACATCGTCCGACTCGAAATGCCAAGATTTCTTGACATCTTCAAGTCTTCTGACGGAACGTACATTATCGATTTCGTCTAAGTTTATTGTCAATCAAGATCCCATCGCGCTGTCTTGAATTTTCGGTTTCGGCAATATCGGTCCATTGGGCAATTTAGGGAAGTGCGTGTCAATCACGATTTGCCGATTCTCGGAAAATCGCGGATTGTGCATTCACTCGAATCGTTAAAACAGGGGTTTCCGGCCTAATTGTCTTCGTATGACTGCCCATTGTCCCGCGTGCATCATCCAGTGCGTTGGCATCATTGCAATAACATAGCCCATCGTTGGACCGAAGAACTGCCATTCTTCGGGAGTCTCTCGATCGAGTTCTTCTTCGGTCGCCTGTTCCAATGCCGCGAACAGGGCTGCACGTTGTTCCTCACAAATACGAATCAATTCCTCTTTGCTGTCGAAGGCCGACGGATCGTTGTTCTCGGCGGTCTCTTTGGCATACCGTTCTTGGAAGCCGTCGGGCAGATCGGGCATCTGGCCAGGGAACACCAGAGAGGCCATCCGATGATCAGACATCATTAGGTGTCCCATCTGCCATTTAATATGATTCGCCCCCTCACAAGGACGATGCATCATTTCCTCTTCGGTGAGGTCTTCCAGGTACATCTTCCAGGCAATGTCCGGGGTGTGAAAAACGGCTTTCAGTGCTGCGGGGCCATGCATCAATCGTGACTTTCGGTTTGAGGAGTGTCCTTGGATGTTGGTCCGGGAACTTTAGGAATACGAAATTCAATCGGTAATGTTGTAATCAGCGTGGGAGCGACGTAGACGAAGTCCGTCCGGGCGATTTCAAACGGCGGATCACGGAAAGTGTATTCCAGGATCACACCACCGTCTGTCGTGAGTTCCGTCGAGAACCCTGCGTCACGTTGCTGACGCACACCGTTCGGACCTTCCAGGTACGCTTGATTGTGGAAAATCCACGTTCGATGAGATTCAAACGCCGGGCCACCGGTTTCGTAGGCGACAGCCAACCGCGTTTTCCATTGTGGCGTGTTTTGGAAATTCGAAGTCGTCACGTCGCGGAGAGTCACGGTCACACCACCGCGTCGCCGAGACGCTCCTTGCGATTTCGACAAATCGCGGAACCGAATCTCCTCGGTCCCGGCGGCAATTGTGAGCGTCAGTTGTCCTTGGAACAGACAATCGCGAACGTCAATCTCTGCATCGGTTGCCAGGAAATCCACGTCGAACGCCACTTCGCCCGCATCGCCTAACGCGAGTTCATATTGGGCGTCCGGATTGAACGCAGGGAATGTCTCGCCCGAGGAATTTCGCAGAGCGACATCGCGACCGGTCATTGCCAGGAATAAGGGTCGCAAACGTGGTTCGACCTCTAACCGACACCGCACCCGCACCAACCGAGTCGAATTGTCCGTACCGATCGGTCGCGTCTTGATCGGCTCCACAGACAGCAGGACTGATTCCAGCACTTGCGTTTTCGCAATGCGTTGCCGCGTTCCATCGACGAGCTGGAGTTCGCTGCCGGATTCCGGTCGTTGCCAATGAAACTCGAAGCGGTTGGCTAATGTCGTCATGACCTGCCAAAACGGCACGGAATTGACATCCATCGCGATCGACTGCGACAAAACATCTGCCGGCAACGCCTTCCATTCGAATCGGTTATTCGATTGCTCGCTGATTGCACGAAAAGCATCGGCGAGCGTCATCTCCGCAGATAGTGTGAGCAAACTTGCTTGAACCGATTCCTTGGCAGATCGCCGTTCTAACTCGATTCGGATTCGTCGCAGTTGCTCACGAGCCGCAACATCACGAATCGAATCAAGCGGTGGCAACCATTCGAGAACACCCGGACCGGCTGCCAAGAGTTCCCGCTGTGCAGCCACTCGTTCACTACGAGTCCCAGCCATCAGTTGTTTCACCCAAGACTCGGTGACGGCCTGATTCACCTCGTCAGCCAACACACTGACGGGAAGCTGCATGCATAACAGCAGTCCAAGAATCAGTCGGGTTGTCAGATACCGCATTGTCGCACCGCTCTTTTCTGACTTGGGAAGTCTTCCCTGAGTCTACGGCGGTTGTGACGGCTGAGAAAGTGGCGATGACGGATTTCTCCTGAAATCCTAGAGGTCGAAAACATTTCCGAGCTACAGTTGAATTGGACCGACCGCGTCACTTGCGAAATCGAGATTGTCAGTCGACACCATGATTCGTTTCTCACGATGCCTTTTTGTTGTCATTCTGCTCATGTTGTCGCGGGGAACCTTTGCCGGTGCCCCCAACCTGTTGCGACTCCACCTTGACGACAACCAGACCATCTCCGGCAAACTCGTGCAAATGGATTCCACGCGGTGCTGGCTGATGCAACCGGATGGATGGTTGAAGACGTTGCCCGTAAAATCGGTCCGACGTGTCGAACGCACCAAGAGCCCGTTCAATGCGGAGACGTCGATTGCGTTACGCACGCGATTGCAGCGAGAATTCGGACGAAGTTACGAAGTTGCGGCCGGTCGAAACTACGTGGTCGTCGCCCCAATGGGACGGGCCCGGGATTACAGCGATCTTTTGGACGAAGTCTACGGCGGGTTTCGAAGCTACTTCGCGATGCGAGGGTTCCAAGTCGAGACGCCAGAGTTTCCACTGATTGCAATTGTATTCGCGGACGCCAAATCGTTCGCCGACTTTTGTCGCCAAGATGGACTGCAACCCTTTGCCGGTTTGCGTGGCTATTACTCGCCCCAGACCAATCGGGTCGCGATCTTCGATTCGGAACAAGCGTCCGTGAGCGACTCCGAGTCCGCCGACAAACTGAATCAACGTGCGTTCGCGATGGTCACGGGAAACTTGCGAGACACACTCGTCCACGAAGCCACCCATCAAATCGGTTTCAATACCGGTCTACACGCCAGACTAGGCGCGAATCCTCGGTGGGTTGTCGAAGGACTGGCGACGGTCTTCGAAGCGCCGGGAATTCTCGATCGATCCGCAAGACACGAGATCGGCAGCCGAATCAATCGCGAACGACTCATCTGGTTCCGCAATTTTCTTGTGTCACGACGTCCGGAAAAATCGCTGGAATCGTTACTCAAATCTGACCGCCCGTTTCAGACGGACACACTCGATGCTTACAGCGAAGCATGGGCATTGAGCTTCTATCTGATCGAAACGCAACCCGTCGCGTATGCTCGGTATCTGCAAACACTCACGCAGCGGGCGATGAATTCCGAAGACTCTCCGTCGCAAAGACTCGATGAATTCCGCGATGCCTTCGGCAAAGATCTCCCGCTTTTTGAAGCGAATTATTTGCGGTTCATGCGGCGAATGAGCGTCAAGTGAGCCGGCTTAAGCTGCATCGGAAAGATTCGCCAACGCGTCATCAAACCGACTTCGTTCTGCTAACGGATGCCCGGTGGTATTCTGTGACGGAACGTGTCGAACCGCCCGTGGAGACGCAAACTTGGGTTTTGGCAGTGGAATACTCGCCTGAGTTACGGGCTTCGGCGTCGGCATGGCAGGTTTGGATTCTGCCTGGCCTTTCGCGTGAATTGTCGGTTCTGCTTTCGGGGTCGGCGTGAAGTGCGGTCCCTTGAGTAGCTCTTCGACGGTCTGGTGAGGCCGATCGATCCGGATTTCCGTTTTCGCAGCTGCACGAGTCGCACTCCATCGTTGCGATGCTCGTACCAAAACGAATGTCACGGCCAGAAAGATCCCGGTGACCCCGGCAACCCATTTCCACATCCGCCAAGATTCCGCACGCTTGCTGCTCGTTTCCGGTTTGGGATCCAATGCGACCGTGTCAGCGATTGTCGCAACGTCTAAACGAGCCGGTTTTCTCTCGGCGACAGGATGTGCAACGGTCGGTGTCTGCTCGGATTTCCTCGCGGCAGCCGCCTCTTCAATCTTGCGAATCTTCTGAATCAATGTCGGTTCTTCCGATCGCACAATCGCTGGTTCGCCGAGCGTGGGGCCAGACATCGACGGTTGGGATTCAAGCTCACTTGTGTTTGGCACGATCAACTGCGGTGGCTCGGGTCCGAGTTCCACGCGGCTGAGCACCGGCGGAGTTGGCAACGTCTCAGGAACGGAATTTCCGATAGTCCCGACGGTCGATGGAGCCGTTTGTTCAAGATCGTCCTGGAACACGGGCGGAAGTTCGGGCAGTCGGTTCGATTCAATCGGCAGCCCTTCAAAAGAAACAACCGTCGGCCCGGTAAATCGATCGGTGTTTGACGCGGACCGGCTTCGTCCCAAGGCTGGTGACGTGATCTGTAAACCCGACGCCAATTCCGGGCTCTGTCCCAGGTACGCGAGAATCGCTTTGGGATGAGCGTGCGTTTTCGGAACGGGAATCACAATCGGATGCGTCGTCAAACCGACTAGTGCCACCGGAATGGGTTCGCCATCACGATTGATGTTTGCCGTCGAGGTTCCATAGGCCGTATCGCTCGCGGCCATCTGAACGGTGCGGCTACGCGACACAAAGCCGTCGACGATGAGAACATCGCCGTCAAGCAACTCTGTAAGTCGCGATTGATCCGTCGTTTCGGTTCCCACGTAAATCATGTGAGATAAACGGTTTCCCCGAACGATTCGCACGCTTCCACTCGCACGACGAGTCAGACCACCCGCACGGTTGAGCACATGCCCCATCGTCGCTGTGCCGGTTGCTAGTTGGTACACCCCAGGACGGGCAGCTTCCCCAATCACCCCAATATGCACGGAATGACGCGGCATCGCCTCGACGACATCCGCGATACAAAGTGTGGGAAACAACACACAGGTTATAACCGCGAGAAATCCGTGCATGGTCCACAATCTTCGTGGAGACTGGGCAAGTAGAGAGGTTTTGTCCATGATTCCGTCTCGGTCTGCAATGTGGCCCGACCATCGCACGGTCGATCAACTTCCTCGACCGTTGTCACTGGCAGCAAAATTCCTGAGCTGCGGAAGACTTCTCATCGTTACAATCGGAAAACTCGAGTGACGGCTAGAGGAAATATACCGCGCGCTGAGAAAATTCACCGAATTCCCCCCGATGTTTGATTTACTCGACTGGAGTCGCCTGGGGTACATCGACGATGAGGGAAACGATTTGCGCAAGACTGGTGGCTAGCCCGCGAGACCAACACGTGAGGTCGCGCGATGGCAGCGAAGAAATGAACACGTTGTGAACTATCTAGGCAGGGATGCTGTATGTCGGCGAAAACGGCAAACGATTTCCGATTGGGCTTTCTTACTACGATTTCGCTCCAAGACCGTGGCCATGTCGGAGGTATGTTGATTACCAATCCTCAAGGCCGACCACTGGAATTCCAATGCACGACCCCGGTACAAGCCAATCGGACTCAACAAATCCTCTACGGTCCGACACTTTTGCCTTATCTGCGAGGGGAACTCATCGGGCGAACACTCGTCGAAAAGATGCGGGTCAAACCGACCGTGGTGCTGGTGGACGATCTTGAATTACTCAGCGTGCGTGAGCACATTTCAATGGCCGCCGCCTGTCTGATCGACTCGGCAACACCATCCGGTGCGGATGAGATGGTCATTGCCGGTCAGCGTTTGAAATTGGCAGAGGGACATACAGACGATCGAGCCGCTTTGGAGCAATTGGAAGGCACATTGGCAGCAGAGTCGGAACTTTCAGAACCCTTCCAACGAATTCAGGATGCGTTGAGCGAAGCACTCGGAAAAGCCGCTGCACCGACACGCGAAGCAGCTTAGGACCACGACCTTCGGTGACACAGCGTTTTCGGTTGTGTCAAACATAGCCTTCGACGAACACGGCTTCTCGAGTCGTGAAATACCGAGTCGTGACCATAGGAGTCCGCCATGTCTGCCGCCACCGCGACGAATCGGCCCGCATTTCCCAAACCTGAATGTCACGTCATCCCCTTCGAGACGGACGCCACGATTTACCAATCGGGTATCAACGCGGCTCTCACACGCGAACTCAAAATTGAGCCGGAATCGACCGAGTTCCTGACGGAAGTCAGTGTCAATTTCGCTTGGCGTCCCCACCGGCCCAGTGTCCGCACGTTCGGTCTCACATTCCCGGCTGGGATTGAATTCTTGCCGACGAAGAAGTCGGACGATGCAGAGTCCGCAGTTCCAGTTCCGAAACCCAAAAAGCCGGCGACCGCAAGCGATAACCAGCCCAAGAAACGGACACGGCTAAAACCACCGAGTGATGCCTTATCACTCGAAGACCGACTGTTCTACGTTCTGCAACCGCCCTTGGAAACGTGGTTAGCGGGACAAGAACTGATTATGCCGTTCGAGCCGTTTCCGTATCAGTACGAAGGCATTGCATGGTTATTCAAACAGCGGTGCGCGTTGTTAGCCGACGAAATGGGTCTCGGCAAGACGATGCAAACAATCACGGCGGTCCGTCTACTGTTACGGAGCGGACAGGCCCGCCGAATCCTCCTGGTGTGTCCAAAACCGTTGATGCCAAACTGGCAACGAGAGTTTCAATTCTGGGCCAGCGAATTGCCGTTGACGGTCGTCGAGGGCAACAGTCGTCGACGTGGTCTGATCTGGCAAATGCCCAGCGCAGGGATCTTTCTCATCAACTACGAGAGCTTCATTCGTGACTATGAAAGTCTCCCCGAAGAAGATCGTCCGCAATTCGATTTAATGGTGCTGGACGAAGCCCAACGGATCAAAAATCGAGACAGCCGCACTGCAACGACGATTCGGTCCGTCAAACGCAAACGCAGTTGGGCACTGACCGGTACGCCGATCGAAAACCGCCCCGAAGAGTTGGCGGCATTGTTCGAATTCCTCAAAGTCGTCCCGCCGCGAGCAACGCCGGATTTACGACGCTTAGGCCAACTTTCCGAGGAATACATTCTGCGGCGAACCAAAGACCTCGTCATGACCGACTTACCGCCGCGGTTGGATCGTGACGAACTGATTCCGCTCGCGCCCGCTCAAGAATTCGCCTACAAAACCGCCGAGAAAGACGGTGTGATTCAGCTCAATGAAATGGGCGATGAAATTACCGTGCAACATGTGTTTGAGTTGGTCATGCGACTTAAACAGATCACGAATTACGACCCTCTGACCGGCGAGTCGACGAAACTCGATCGGCTAGTTGCGGACATGGAAGAGATCTCCGCTAGCGGCGGCAAGGCGATTCTGTTTAGCCAATGGACGAAAACAATCGATTGGCTGAAAGACCGACTCGACGAACGACTTGGGGACCAGTGTGGCACATTGGTTTATCACGGTGGAGTACCGACGAAAAAACGCGAACCGATCCTCAAGCAATTCAAAGAGGACCCGAATTCGAACTTGTTACTGATGAGCTACGGTACCGGTGCCGTCGGTTTGAACTTGCAGTTTGCCGGCTATGTGTTTCTGTACGATCGTTGGTGGAATCCGGCAATCGAGGACCAAGCGATTAACCGAGCCCACCGTATCGGTTGCACGGCGGCTCAGATTGTCGTCACGAAATTCATTTGTCAGAATACGATCGAAGAGCGTATCGACAAGATTCTCACCGAGAAACGTGAACTGTTCGCACGGATTCTTGGTGAAGGCGACAACTCCGACGTGCAACTTTCGCTCAATGCGTCGGAAATCTTCGGCTTGTTCGATCTCAAGCGAAAGAGCGGGGCGGAAGTCGAACGAATCGGCCCCAAACAACCCCAGAAAGCCGCCTAAGGCAGATTCTTGACGTGACCGGGTTTTGGTTTGACGCGGTTTACGCCGTCGTTATCCTGTGAGTATCGTTAGCGTTGCGTGCGATTCCTTCCTTCGAATGAACAAATCTGTGGCTCAATCCCGGCGAGAACGGCTCGATCAACTGGCACATGATCTCAACGAGTGCCTACACGTGATCGCGATGGCGACCCTTCTTCTAAAAGAGGCGCCGAATGATCAGTCACAACTTGAGTCGATTTGTAACTCCCTCGACAACGAACGTCGCAGAGCCTCCGACTTGGTTCAAGAACTACTCGACGCCGTGAAAAACCCCGAGTGAATGGCAGGCTCTCCGATTGGGACCTTGCACACCCGATTCGGAAGCTTCCATTGCTTCGACGCTCGTCTACCGCCCGCATTTTCGAAAATGATTATCTGCCGGACCAGTTTTTGCTGTCAGTCGTCGCCGAGAGTCCAGACTCACGATGATGAACAGCAAATCAACGAAGGCAGGTATTCCGATGGATATAAAATCAGTCGGTTTCTCTTTAGGAATCGAGGAAGAGTACCAACTTATCCACCCTATGACACGGGAGTTACGCCCCCGTGCCAAAAGGATCATGACCGAAACGCATCCAGATCGGTCGGAAGACATCCAACATGAGCTGCGACTTTCGCAGATCGAGACGGCGTCACAAATCTGTGAGGGGTTCGAGGACGTTCGAAGCGAGTTGGTCCGTCTGCGGACAGAAATTGTCGATGCGACCGAACATGTCGACGCCCATTTAGTCGCAGCGGGGACGCATCCGTTTTCTCACTGGGAAGAGCAACCGTTTACCCCCAAGAAGCGGTACGACAAACTTGCCGATGACTTCCAACAACTCGCGCGAGAGCAAGTCATCTTTGGTTGTCATGTGCATGTGGGTTCGGAAGATACCGAGATGTCGGTGGAAATCTTGAACCGCTCGCGACGTTGGTTGGGGTGTTTGCTCGCGTTGTCGGCGAGTTCACCGTTCTGGTTGGGAGAAGATACGGGGTACGCAAGTTTCCGGACCAATGTGTGGATACGATGGCCACTCGCAGGACCGCCGCTTGAGTTCAGTTCGCATGGGGAATACGCAGATACGGTCAAATCGCTGGTTAGCGCGGAAGTGATTGAAGACGAGAGCAAAGTCTATTGGGACATTCGCATTCCCTTTCGACTGCCAACTGTCGAGTTCCGCATTGCGGATGTCTGCACGACGATCGACGAAGCTGTGATGATTGCCGGACTTATTCAAGCGTTGGCTCGCACTGCCGTCGGAGAGGCGGAAGCCAATATCCCTGCACCGAACATTCGCCATGAAGTCATTCGAACGGCACACTGGCATGCAGCGCGTTACGGACTATCAAAGACGCTCGTCGATCCCAGTTCCGCGCGAGCCATTAAAGCGGAAGAGCACATCGAACAGTTTCTAGATTACCTTCGCCCGGCACTAGAAGAACTTGGCAGTTGGAGCGAAGTCTCACAACTCGTGCACCAGACACTCGCAGACGGTAATAGCGCCATGCGACAACGAGCGGTCTTCGAGAAGACGCATCGGCTCGAAGATGTCGTTGACTATCTCGTCGAGGAAACTCGGCGTGGCACGGATCGCTGACCGAAATTCCGACGTTGAATTCGGAGTCTGGGCGATCGAGGCAGGCCGATTCTGTGAGAATAATTTGTCAATGAATTCTACAACTGATCAGAGTTTTGACGGATCAACGCTTTCCATTCCAAGTCAAGAATGCCACAATGGAGACGGAGAGTATGGACAAGGCTTCCAGTTCGAGAACTTGCACTCGAGTTCGGTACGATGCTGGCAGCGCGACTTCTCGATTTGGTTGACTTTTTTTGTGTCGGGGAGTCGCACTTCGGCTAAGGCCGATGAGTTGAACGAAAGTTAGACCGTTGTCGATGAACCTAAGAAACTCATCGCAATTTGTTCCTAACAAAACCTGAACCACCTAGACCAAATTACCATGGAAATGGTGATCCACACAAAGACTCATGACACATTGCGACCTCGCGGGGTCGCAATGTGTCATACTTGAGTGAAGCGACCGATTGCCTCGCCTTTCTCTCGGATTGACAACTCAACCGATCGCCAATCACAGCGATCGACTTCTCGAATTCGACCGAAACTCATCGGTCCGAGAAGTTCCATCCGAGGAGGTAGTTTCATGGCATCGACTGACGAGATCGCACCTGAGACAGATTCCCCGAGCAACGGCAAACCGGTCGAACAGCTCGACCAAGTCGTTATCCGCTTCTGCGGCGATAGCGGCGACGGAATGCAACTCGTGGGAACTCAATTCACTAACGTCTCCGCTGTCTTCGGAAATGACGTTAGCACTTTTCCCGACTTCCCAGCCGAGATTCGGGCACCCGCCGGTACCCTTAGCGGCGTTAGCGGGTTCCAACTTCATTTCTCGAGTCACGATATCTTTACTCCCGGAGACGCCGTCGACACGCTCGTCGCCATGAATCCGGCGGCACTCAAAACGAATATCAGTGACCTGAAACGCGGCGGACTGTTAATCGTCAACGCCGATTCCTACGACGAAAAGAACGTCGAGAAAGCCGGTTATACGTCGAATCCTTTGGACGATGAGACGGCGTTGCAAGGTTACCAGGTCCATCGAGTACCGATGACAAGGCTTACCCGTGATGCCGTCGATGGTTTGGGCCTATCTCCTAAAGAAGCAGAACGCTGCAAAAACTTCTTCGCTCTTGGCTTGGTTTATTGGCTATACGGTCGAGATGCGACCCCGACGAAAGAGTGGGTCGAGCAGAAATTCGCCCGCACGCCCGCACTCGTGGAGGCGAACCTAAACGCCCTCAAAGCAGGGAGTGTGTATGGCGAAGTGACCGAGGCCTTTGCAACGCACTTTCAGGTCCCACCCGCCGAACTTCCACCTGGGACGTATCGCAAAATCACTGGGAATGAAGCACTCGCAGTTGGCATGGCGACCGCTGCCAAACTTTCCGGCGCGAAGTTGCTGTACTCGGGATATCCGATCACCCCCGCCAGCGACATTTTGCACGAACTCTCTAAGCTGAAGCACTTCGGCGTGCGAACCTTTCAAGCTGAAGACGAAATCGCAGCGATGTCTGCCACAGTCGGGGCGGCATTTGGCGGCGTGCTTGCTGTGACAGCCAGCAGTGGTCCGGGGATTTGCCTGAAAGGCGAAGCCATGGGCTTGGGAATGATCACTGAGTTACCAATGGTGATCATTGACGTGCAACGCGGCGGCCCGAGTACCGGCTTGCCAACCAAGACCGAGCAATCTGATTTGCTGATGGCAATGTTCGGCCGCAACGGGGAAAGCCCATTGCCGATCGTTGCTCCCGCCACACCTGGCGATTGCTTCACAATAATGCAAGAAGCGATGCGAATTGCCGTCGAGTTCATGGTCCCGGTGGTTCTGCTTTCCGACGGGTACCTTGCGAACGGTGCAGAACCATGGCGTATCCCGGATGTCAGCGAACTCAAACCGCTTCCCAAACGTCATCCCGCTGCCCTCACCAACGGACAAGCTGAGCAAGGCTTTCACGCCTATAAACGCGACGAACGGTTAGTGCGGCCATGGGCTAAACCAGGAACCGCCGGCTTAGAACACCGCATCGGTGGCCTTGAGAAGTCCGACGGTACCGGAAACGTGGATTACGCGCCGGCCAACCATGCACACATGACGGCGACACGTGCCCAGAAGGTCGCGGGGATTGCCAACTCGATCCCGGAACAAGAAGTCGAAGGACCCGACAGCGGTCGCATTCTGGTCGTTAGTTGGGGCGGCACTTATGGAGCCGTCCGCACCGCCGTTCGTCAGCTCATCCGTGAAGGGGAATCTGTTGCGCATGCACACCTGCGGTATCTCAATCCGTTTCCAAGGAACCTTGAGTCGCTCCTTTCCAATTATGACCGGGTTTTAGTGCCCGAACTCAACAACGGCCAACTCAGTGTGCTCTTGCGATCTCAGTTCCTGACGGAAACAGTCGGCCTCAACAAAGTACAAGGCAAACCGTTTCTCGTTCAAGAAGTCGTCCAAGCCATTCGCGATCTTCTCTAAACCCAAGCATCGGTCTGCCGATTCTTTGGGGAGACCGATGGTTCCAGTGCTCATCTCAAGGAACCGCACCCATGACGACCGAATTGCCCGTCCTGACCGACAAAGACTACGCCAGCGACCAAGAAGTCCGCTGGTGTCCACGATGTGGTGACTATTCAATCCTCAAGCAGATGCAAAAAGTGCTACCTGGTTTGGGGATTCCGAAAGAGAATTTTGTATTCGTCTCGGGAATCGGGTGTTCGAGTCGGTTTCCGTATTACATGAACACGTACGGTTTTCACAGTATTCACGGGCGAGCCCCTGCAATTGCCACCGGCGTCAAATTGGCCAATCCCGATCTGCAAGTTTGGGTCATTACCGGAGACGGCGATTCATTGTCGATCGGCGGCAACCATCTCATGCACGCCATTCGCCGGAACGTCGATCTAAAAATCATCCTGTTCAACAATCAGATTTACGGGCTGACGAAAGGACAATACTCGCCGACCAGCCCCACTGGTTCCCGCACCAAAAGCACGCCGTATGGTTCACTCGATACCCCCCTAAACCCGCTTTGTGTCGCGATCGGCTCGGAAGCGAGTTTCGTTGCACGCTCGGTCGACGTGGATATCAAGCATCTTCAAGAGACACTCAAACGAGCCGCCGAACACAAAGGCACTGCATTTGTCGAGGTCTACCAAGATTGCAACGTGTTCAATTCCGGGGCGTTCAAATACGCACAGAGTAAAGCCGAGAAGGCCGACAATGTGGTGGTGTTGGAACACGGTCGCCCGTTGATTTTCGGCAAGGATCGCGACAAGGGAATTCGCGTTACGGGGTTACTCTCGCCGGAAATCGTCACGCTTGGCGAAAACGTTCGCGAAGACGATTTGCTGTTCCATGACGAGAGAGCCGAAGAACCAAGCTTGGCGTTTATGTTGGCGCGGATGCGACGACCGGAATTTCCGGAGCCGATTGGTGTCTTCCGCTGTATTGATCGTCCCACTTATAATGAAGCCGTCGAAGATCAAGTCACGATGGCCGTGAAGAAAGAAGGTGAGGGCGACTTGGAGGAACTGTTCCGCAAAGGCGATACATGGGAAGTGAAATAACGGAGTTCAACACGCTCGTTGTAGGTCCGGCGGATGATCCGGAAATGCACGAACTCCTGAACGTCTTGCGTGCACACACGGCGGAACGCTCGGTGCAATTCGTCGCTGGAGTGCGCGAGGCTGTACGGTTGCTAGAGGATCAACCAGTTGATTACGCCTTGGGACTTGTTTTGCATGCCGTTCCGGGGGAACACGAGACGTCTGATGTGTTGAGTTTACTTGCCGCCGCTCCGCTGACGCGTTGGCTGGTCGTCAACGGTTTCTGGTGTGAGTCGGTCGGTCGCACTGAAAGCGTGTGGCCATTAGCGTTTCAAGTACCGTTGCGGTTATTGGAACCTCGATTAGAGATCGAATTGCAAGTTATTCAAGGAGCACAACCCGCCCTCGCTGCAACTGCAGGACGTGATGAAGTATTCGAATTCAACGCGTCATTGTCTCCCCAACAATGTTCTGCCCATCGAGTTTTCGTCGATAGTCCCGATTCAGAAATTGCCGCTTGGATTTCCGAATTACTTCGTCGCCAGGGAGTCACTATCGTGAAATCCGTCCGCGAAGCGGACGCGATGGTCGTTGATATCGACCCTTGGTGTTCGAAACTTGGGTCTGCAGAACTTAAGAGGAAACTTGAACACGGATCACGAAAGCCCCCGGTCATCGCAATTCAATCGATGCCGACACACGGACAAACGCAAGAACTAACGACGCACGGCATTGCGCGTGTTGTTCCCAAACTTGCGGTCAATCACGTGCTTGCGGATACGATCGAAAGCGTATTGCTCTCGAATGATTGACGATCAGTTTCACTTCCGGGCCCAGTGTTTATCTGCGAAATCGAGATAAGCATTCCAGTCGAATGGTTTCACATCATGACCGCCGCTGCGAACATGATAGCCAATTTGCCCCTGCACTGGTTGATCGACAGCGGGCCATTCTTTCGCCGGAAGACCCGGTGTGCCGAGTAACTTGTAGACGGGGTCGGCGTGCAGTCCCGACAGGAACTCCCCTTTCGGATCCGCCCATTGGTCGTCCTCGGCACTCGCAATGTAAACCGGACGTGGAGCAATCAACGCAATGAGTTGATGTTGATCGACCGGAATCGCGTCTTCGTTGCCGTTGTATTGCTTGAACGTGTCGCAGAACCAATGTGGGAACGACGTGTTAATTCGTTCGACCGTTTCGCCAAACCGCCGTCGAGACAAGGCCGCTCCGCCACAGCCGGAATCGTTCGAGATGACAATCGCGAACCGCGGATCACTCGCCCCCGCCCACAACGATGTTTTGCCAAGTCGCGAATGTCCCATGACGGCCACGCGTTTGGCGTCGATGTCTTCATCTTTTTCGAAATAGTCCATCACGCGACTAAGCCCCCACGCCCACCCCGCGACAGTGCCCCAGCTCTTTTTCCCGTAATCGTCTTGCCATTTTGGAAAGAGAGCATGCACGCCGTTTTTGAATCCGTCGTGGAAGTCCGGATCGATATCGCCGCAATAGACCGTCGCCAATCCATATCCGCGAGCCAAAATGGCGTCGACATCCCACCGTGAGGCTCGGGCCCCACGTCCTTTTTCGGTAGCTCGATGATCAACCACGCCACTGTCGCTGTCTGCCGGCAACCAGGACTTGGGCAGGCGAATGGCTGGGTCCGCGTGAATCGTGTGATTTCCCCGGAAATTCAGCGTTAGAAACACCGGAACCGGTCTGGCCGCTTCCCTGGGAAGATAGACCAAGACATCAAGTTCATGCGACTTCTCGCCATTCTTTAAATGCAACACAACTTGTTTCCGCACTGCACGCCCATCCAAAGCCGAGGTGCTGGATTCGACAACCTCGGCTTGCAATTCCTCTGGCTCGCCGGGCGAGATGCCATAGACATCGGTGCGGAACAGATCCAAGATTTCCTGCCGACGTTTAGGCCAATCGTCTGCCTCTTCCACGATCTCGCCGTTGTTGAACCGCAACGGGTCGGGCAAAGTGTACGAGGGAACTTTGGCTTCGTCGTAATTGTACCCCTTCGGCTGCGCGTACGTGCGGCCGGCGACGAGTAAGGTGACGAGTACGCAAAGAATATCACGAGGTTTCACTGTGGGCTCTCCGATAGCGGCGTCATGATTATGCGAAGACATCATAACCGCTTTATGAATCGCTGTCCCACTATCAGCCGCAGAAAACCCGTTGTCGTCGTCAGCCAACGAAAAACCCGCTTTCTAGTTGCTGCCAATCGCAACTGGAAAGCGGGTCGTTTGATTCGCGGTCGTTCAGACGTCTACTTGAAGACTGAGCCGAAGGTAGAGTCGGCTGTCGTCTTCGGAGCTTTAGCGTCAACATTCTGATCGAAGATCGTCATGATTTCCGCTTCGGCTCGCAACTCGTCGATCACGCCTCTCGCCAAACCTTTGCGAGACTCGCGTTCGATTTCCGCTGCAATATCGTCTTGGACGTCTTCAAACGGTTTGTAACGATCTGGTTTGCGTTGGTCGACGAGAACGATTTTGTACTCGTCGAATTTCCGCAGCACCTGACTGGGCTGTCCGACGGGCAATTCGAAGATGGCTTCATCCACTTGCGAGTCGGCAAGACTGCCTTTGGTGGTCCAACTCCATGCACCACCTTCAGCAGCGTTCGGGCCGTCGGAGAATTTCTTGGCGGCTTCCGCGAAGTTCGCTCCGCGACTTGGTCGCATGAACTCGATGATCTCGTTCAAACGGGCTTCGGCTTGATCTTTGCCCCCTTGTTTGGCGACATCGACCACAATTTGCCGCCATTTCGCTTCGGAAGGTTCGAAGTATTTTTCTTTGTTGGCTTCATAGTACGCTAGCAATTCCGGTCGGCCAGGCGGGTCTTGTTTGGGGGCTTTGGACCGGAGGTACTCCATCGCCATTTGCTGTGCGGCGAAGTTGGTTCGCAGGTTTTCCAGCGACGTACCTTCGGCGAGCAATTGTTTCTCGAGTTCGAGCCGACTGTTGACACCGGCCTCTTTCATCATGCGTTGGACTTCAGCCGCAAACGCCTCGTCAAGTGCTCCTTCGAGCATCTTAGATTGCTCGGGTTGCAAGCGAACACGCAAGGCTTCGGCGAGCAACATCCGCTCAATGTGACTGTCTAAGTCCCGCTTAATGAGTTGGAGTCGTGCTTTATTGAACTCTTCCGGCGGAATTTGTGCTTTGGCTTTCGCAAGCTGGTTGCCATAGCGTTCGAGCACCTCGGCCGCCAGAATCGGCGTTCCATTCACGACAGCTACCGTTTGGCTATCCGCTAACGGCAGATCGGGAGAATGCTGATTCAACGTCAACGCCACCGTCCGAATTTCGCCCGTCTCTTCATCGACGACGGTCGGAAGCTGTTGTTCTTCTTCCGGTTCGGCGTAACTCAAGCGTGGCGGCGGCGGTCCGAGCACGGGGTTATCGTACTTCGGGGCCCGTCCGAGGGAATCACACCCAATGGATAGAGGAGTCACAATGGCGATCGCGAGAAAGTACGCCCGGCGCATGTCAGGGGGACCCTCATCCAAATGAAGTGGAATGGCATTGGGTTTCAGTCAGTACTGTTCGCTTGAGATCGCCAATGACTTCCATGAACGGAATTGGCAGCGAACAGAAACCCGAACCATAATGAATTGAAGTGAAATGAGACCGTACTGAATCAGAGTATCGGTTGGCTGGAGGTGACGACTGGAGTGATTTTGACGATTGCGCGGAATATACTCAAAATTCGAATTTTGAGTCAAACCCGGTTCTAGGACCGGGATATCGGGTTGCCAACCTATTGCAACTTCAATTCCACGGTTTCTTCTTCTTCGTCGATGGTGACTTTGAACGGACTTGCCGAAGGGTCACGAAGTTGTTGCGGAATCGTGGCAGCTGCTTGTGCCAGTCCTGGATCTTCGTCGCCAGCCGCAACTTCACTGACCGGCATCAACGTCGCTGTGTATGTACCGAAAGGGACGGGCATCTCGAATTCGAATTTCCCATCGGAAGAAACAGAAGCCGTTCCTGCCGGAACAAGTTGGGAATCATAGAGTGTGACCACGATCGGGGGCATCGGTTTGTTGTTATTCACAACATTCCCTGTGACCTTCCCGGTTGGCCCTTCACTACCACCGCAACCGCTGACCAAGGAAAGTCCACAGATTGACATCATGACATACGCGAAACGCACCGAAAGTCGCCGGTGACGTGATCTGAACAAGTTCGTGTCCTTTGCAATTCGCTGCGTCTCGAGCATGGTTTTTGTTTCTGAAACTTCAATTCTGGAATGTTGTTCGGTCGAATCGGATACGGGACCGAGCCTAGAATTCGCTAATCACTTGACCATCAGCACGAGCCCCGAGTCGTCGGAACGTATCCATATCGATGGATTCGGTAATAAAGCGGACCGAGCCATCCGTCATCAGGACTTGGGTTCCGCCTGGGTGCTGCGAGTTGAGAACCGTGTTGGCATCGTAGGTGCTATCGCAACCGGAACCGCTGGCACAGATTGTCGTGTCGGAGTTGATCGGATAGCGAATTGTCGTTGTTCCCGCTCCCCATGGGCTTCCGCTGGACCAAGTGGAAGGAATACCACCGGTGGTAAACCCGGCCCAGCCGCCATGGTAGTTTGCACTGACCACACCAGTCCCGACTCGCCCCGATTGCTCACCCACGATAATCGTGTTCGTCGTGCCGTCGAGGGCATCGCGCATTGCCATCCAACCGTTGGGGAACAACATCCCATTTCCACACCAGATCCCGCCGTAACTGAACGGTCCATAGCATTCGCTCGCGTTGCCGCCTGGGTCAGGCGTGGCTCCGGCGATACCGACATAATGCGGTGTCAGACCAGCCAAAACGTTGTTCATCAGCGGCGACGTGGAGGTATCGTTGAGCGGATTCGTGCTGGACGGGCAACCCCAACCGGGCAGTTTCAACCCTGCGAGAATCGAATTCTCGGCCGATCCGTACCCGTAGGACGTGCTGTTCGTCCGTTGACTTGAGAATCCGCCGATGTTCGACTCATTCGACAGATCGAGTTGGCCGTACAATGCGGTCTGTTCCATAAACGGCAAGATACAGACACGCCAGTTCGGAGCCCCCAATGGAGCCCGCGTGCCGTGAGGAAACTTTTTGTTGGTGTCGTGATAGTTGTGTAACGCCAATCCAAGTTGCTTGAGATTGTTTTTGCACTCCGTTCGCCGGGCTGCTTCTCGGGCCTGTTGCACAGCGGGAAGTAGCAGTGCGATTAAGATCGCAATAATCGCAATCACCACTAGTAACTCAATCAGCGTGAATCCTCGCCGAGATGAGACCTTCATAAAAACCAACCTTCATAATGGAAGTGAAAAAGACTCAAGTTGTCGGCGAAGTAAAATGCAACTGCCGTTCCAGCGTCGAAAAATGATGAAAAAATCAGTTCGTAACCCTTTATCAAATATCAACATACAACACGCCTGCTAAAGAGGCCGCGTGACAGACACGCATAGTTTTCACACGGAGTTGCATAGTTTTTCAGCACGGAATCCTCAGACGAGGATGATCGAGAGAGTTACGGCATGGATACAGATTGACAAAACCGCTCGACGCACCGGAAAAAGGCACTTGACGAACGAAACTGGTACGGTTACCCTTTTCACATCTTCAACAAAGCGGCAAAAATGCGCAACGAATTTCTCCTATCCCTAAACCTACTCAACCTTCTACTTGAAGGAGAGTCTTAGGGTCCGCCGTTCGTTGGCGCAGTCGCAATTCCACGCGAATCAAAAGCCCTGAGACTTTATAGTCTCAGGGCTTTTTTTCGTATCATTACAACTCCGTTGAGTTACCCCCCGGAAGGAAAAAGGAACAACCAACCATGTCTCCCCAGCAGACGCCAGCCGACCATTTGACCATCTTCGACACCACACTCCGCGATGGAGAACAATCGCCGGGGTGCAGCATGAACACGGCTGAAAAACTTGAAGTGGCAAAATCGCTGGTCGAGTTGGGCGTCGACGTGATCGAAGCGGGGTTCCCGATCGCTTCACCTGGGGACTTCGAAGCGGTCGAAAAGATCGCTCATGAATTTGGCAATCGCGCGACGATCTGTGCGTTGGCTCGCTGTCGGGAAGCAGACATCGATGCCGCTTGGCGGGCGGTTCAACATGCCGAAAGACGTCGGATCCATGTGTTTCTCGCCACCAGCGCGATCCATCGCGAGCACAAATTGAAGATGGATAAAGAAACCATCGTTCGCACGGCCGTCGAAATGGTCACCCGGGCTAAGAATTATTGCGACGACATCGAATTCTCGCCGGAAGACGCCGCCCGCACTGAATTGGATTTCCTCTGTGAAGTTGTCGAGCGAGCGATTGAAGCCGGGGCGACGACGATCAACATTCCCGATACCGTAGGCTACGCGATGCCGGCCCAATACGGGAACGTCTTCAAACAACTCCGCGAGCGTGTGCCGAACATTGGCGGGGTAACCCTCAGCACGCACTGTCACAATGATTTGGGTTTGGCCGTCGCGAATAGTTTGGCCGCTGTGGAAGCGGGTGCTCGGCAAGTCGAATGCACCATCAACGGACTCGGAGAACGCGCCGGCAATGCAGCGCTTGAGGAAATCGTGATGGCGCTCCGCACGCGAACGGACTATTACGGCGTCGACACGCGAATCAATTCGAAAAAGTTGTGTCCGATTAGCCACCTCGTGTCGTCGATCACCGGGATGAAAACCCAGCGAAATAAGGCGATTGTCGGTCAAAACGCCTTTGCACATGAAGCGGGGATTCACCAGCACGGGGTGTTGCAGGAGCGGTCGACCTACGAAATCATTCGGCCCGAAGATGTCGGATACGTCGGCACGAATCTTGTGCTCGGCAAACACAGTGGACGCCATGCGTTTCGTGATCGCGTGAAGGCGTTAGGGCATGAACTCGATGACGAAACCTTGCAGAAGGTGTTCGATGATTTCATTGCGTTGGCTGACAAGAAGAAGGAAGTCTTCGATTCCGACATTGTCGCGTTGGTCGAGAACCGTCTCGGTGCGCAGCCACAACGTTGGACAATCATCAGCGTCCATACGCTCGCCGGTTCTGGTACGGTCCCCACGGCGACCGTCAAACTTCAAGACCAAAACGGCGACGTCTACTGCGATGCCGGAATTGGAGACGGTCCGATTCACGCGGTCTTCAAAGCGACTGAGCGAATTACGGGATTGTCTGCCCGTCTCGAAGACTACCAGGTCCGTAGTGTCTCTGGGGGAAAAGATGCACTGGCAGAAGTGTTGGTGGAAATCTCGATTCACGGTCGACACTTCCACGGCAAAGCGATCAGCACGGACACGATCGAAGCCAGTGCAAAGGCGTTTCTGAATGCATTGAATAAGGCCGACACCAGTGGCCAACCCCCAATTCATCCTCAGCATCCGGCCGAAGAATTGGCGACGCCTTAGTTCTGGGGTTGTGGATAGTCCGTTGTCATTGGTGAGTTCGAAGACAGTAGCAATGCCCCTGCCTTCGTTCCGCTGACATTCGTCAATCCAAGATCCGAACGGCTGCGTGGAGCGTTCTTAGCAGTAGATGTTCGAGTGGTCTTGCATGAATTCGGCATGCGGGGGACGATACGAACGCTTCCGTGCCCCACCATCTGACAACGGACAACCCACAACCGCCAATGGCCGATTTGTCGTCCCGATCCCAGTCCAATTCGCCGACCACCGCTGCCAATCTGCAGGGGTTGGAATCGACCGCCGTACAAGCGATGGTCCTCGGATTGGAGGAACGTGTCCGTGTTATCCGTCAGATCGATCCTGACGATGAAGAAACGCTCAGCAGGATCATCGAAGAACTCAAGGAAGTCGAGAACGATCTCCAAACGCTTGCGTTTCTACCTTCGGAAGATCACCGTGCCGACGAGTCTGCCGCTTTACTGGCGGATATCCAGCGAATTCGGTCCTCGTGCGTTCGACTGCAGCTTTGCCAATGTGTGACGGAAGCCGACCGAATTTTGTCGGAATACGTTGAGCAATCGGCCGGTCGATGGTGGGAACAGCTTACGCCAAGTCTGGAAAGCAGTCATCCGCACGAAAATTTTGAGTCGTTGATCGAGACAACGGCCCTCGAGTTAGAAGCACGCTCCCATTTGGATGCCGACGCCGATCACTCGGAGATGTTCGCTGCTATCCGAAATTCCTTGCGGGCGTCGTTTCAGGAATCGCTCAGAGCGGAACCGGCGACCGAAGATCAGCGGGCACAGTGGACTCGCGAGTTGATCGACCGGGCCGACATGACGATGACGGCCGTGGAACAAGAACCGGCCGCACGTGCAGCCGGACAACTCACGGTCATGGCCGACGATTTGGCGTGGCACCTCAAACACGTCGAGAAGAAACGCGGTTCGTGGCGACGACGACTCAAGCGGAAGCGTCGTCAACTCCGAGTCGAACGACAAGAAAAAATCTTGCAAGGCCGATTGGATCGCATCTTTGGTGCTCGTTTCGTTCGCAGCTTCGAACGTTTGATTTTGTTCCTGATCACGTTAGTCGTCGCACTCATTTTGTTTGAAGTGTTCGCCGACGTATCCCCGAATACCCGTCGCTGGCTACTAATTGTCGACGGTGTGGCATGCACATTCTTTCTGACCGAGTTTTTCGTCAAACTCTCGTTGGTACCCGGTCGCTGGTCGTGGTTCTTTCGCCACTTCTTAATTGATTTCGTGCCCTCGATTCCCATCGGACTTCTAATGGTCGCGATGCCACCAACTCAGGCGGGGCGGGCCGTCGAGATCGGTGGTATGGCGATCAAAGTCGTGCGGTTGGCCAAATTCGCTCGTTATTTCCGGGCGTTCGGACTTTTGTCTCGTGCATTAGACAGGCTCGCTCGACAATATGGGCATGTGCTCAATCAGAATGTGATTTTGTATCCGACACGCGAGGAATTGACACGATCGAGAGACGCAGTACCGCAGTTTCGAGCCGGTACCCGGCGGTTGCGGGCGGAGATTCGCCAGTGTTGGAAGCAACTAATGCGGACTGCAAGTCCCGTGGAGCGTGACCGCATCGCATGTGCTCGCTTAAGGATTCTCGAAGAGTTGCTCGATCAAGCGGTCCAGCGGTCGACGAAACTTGGACTGCGGAAACGCCCGCAAGCCCGAGAGATCGCTGCGGAAACGTTGATCGATCAGCTTGTCGTCGTCACCCCCGAAACCGCGGAAGTTGTGCTGGGCGACACGCTCGTGCGGCAAGCAGCTAGAATTGTCCGAGTCGTTTCCTGGGCACCACTGCGGTGGTT
Organism: Thalassoroseus sp.; assembly: GCF_984380535.1. NCBI lineage: Bacteria > Pseudomonadati > Planctomycetota > Planctomycetia > Planctomycetales > Planctomycetaceae > Thalassoroseus > Thalassoroseus sp. The sequence goes on along the minus strand of NZ_CFHRBF010000003.1, from coordinate 101,000 downwards.
GCCGATCATCTCATCGATTGTGCCACGTCTCACGCCGGGGATGACGAACGCGGAGATCACCGCAGCCACCGGTCGTCGCGCGGGCCGACTTTTCAAACGCTTTCACAACACCTGGTTTTGGTTTGCTGATTTGTATGGCACGGTAACGCCGTCACAGTTTGTCGATCGCGTGGGTGGCATGTTGGTGAAAGGGTCCGCAAAGCCCGTTTATCGGTTGGCGATCTTCGGCAGTCTGTATTTGCTGACGCTCGGGCTGATCAACTGGGCATCCTTGCATACCCTGGCGCCGGTTGAGAAATTCCTGAACCGCTACGTCGGGCCGGTCGTGATCGTGCTTGGGGCGGTGTCGTTTTTGATCTTCCTGTTCGGTTTCTGGATGAAACGCGTCGCGCAGGAAGCGACGGAGTTTTACGAGCGTTCCGCACAGGCTCAGTTCCTGGCACTCACGGAAATCATTCGGAGTCGGTATCTCCGTCGCGATGCTCAGGTGCTTTACGATCGCGTCTTGCGATACGAGTGGCTCGACGATCCTAAGAACGGTCAAGCTGACCGAGAATCGCATTTAGACATCACTCTTCAACGCATCCACCGATCGTTGGTCGAAGCCCATTTGGGTTCGGCTAATGATCCATTTGTCCGCGGCATGGACACCACATTGCTGCTGTACCGGGATTGGCTCGACGGGGCGATTTTCACCGACAACGACACCAGATCGACCAGCCAACTTCTGGGAAATCCCGCTGTTCGTCAGTTCCTCAGTCTTTCCGGTCGCATGAATGGCCGGGAGGCCCGAGCGCTGCAAAAACTCGATTTAATGCGACAAAAGTCGTTGCTCGGTGGCCCGTATCTGTGGTTCAATTTTATCTCCCGATCTGTCGCGCATTCGGTTGCAAGTTTACTCGTCGACTACAATCAGAATGCTGTTCCGTTGGAAGAATTGCCGTTGGTGACGGCGGCAAATCGTGAGCGCTACAAACAGTGGCTGTCGGGGGAGACCAAGGATAGTCTCAACACGAACGATACTGACGAACGTCACGTCGAAGAGACCTACGTCACCAATGCGTTTACAGCGTTACACTTTCTCGATTTTGATCCGCAGCGAGATCAGGAAGTGGCTGTCATGTTTGGTGAACCGGTCCTCAAGCGTTTGGAACGCGACCGAAGTTTCCTCATTCGACGAATCTTTGGCACCTATCCGATGCACAATCGGCCGAAGGAACAGCGGGTCGTCAATTTGTATTCGTTGTACGGCTCGTGGCTGTCCGGTGGTCGGTTAATTTTACTACCGGTGTTTTTGTTCGGTCTCTTCTTGCACGGGGCTTGGGCGTTTCTGAAATGGATGGGACGATCGGTTCAGCAGATTCGCAAACCGTCTGAACGTCATGATGCCGGGGATGCGGCTCAGGCTCAGTTTCTGACTGCGATCCGTAAGATCGAACGCATTCGAGGACCGGCGGTCAATGCGGGAATCCGACTGCGAAGCCGGATCGATCCCGAGTATCTTGGGGTGCCACTGCCCGGTTTGCCATCGCCTCCGTTGCCGGCGGATGTGGATATCGATTTAGACTTCTTGCACCCTGATCCCGATTTGCGTCGAATCGTGGAGACTGAACGCGAGCGTGCCGCGGCGGACATGGACCGCCTGGATTCGCTGCTCGCAGACGGTCTCCTCGAGCGAGTTGCCATCCAGCGTGGTTTGCCAAGGAACGTGTTTGAAACGCGTGAACATCAGCGTGTGGCAGCGGTCGCGTATTTGTCGGACTTGAAGAGCGTTCGCCGACATCTGTCAGCGTTTCGAATCTTGCAAGATGTTTCGCTAAAAGCGGCCAGCGAACCACTCCGACCTGCCCCCGGTTGGTTCACGAAACTGCGATGGCGAAAACTGTTCCAGCAATATTGGGCCGAACACGGCCAATTGGACAAACGTGCGAAGCGTGCCGCCTGGCATGCGATTGCCGGCAATCTATGGGGATCCCGAGACGCGTTAAAAACGTGGGCGCAGGTGGGCGACGATTCCGTTATGCAAGGCGAGAAGATTCTTGGCGAGATCTTGTTACACCCTAGTCGTGTGCTTGAACAACTGATCGCATTGCGTGGAATTCAAACGTTGGCGTTGCTCGATGTGCTTAATTACCGCGAACACATCTACCAACTTGGCAAGTACGCGGAATCCGGTGATTCCGCTGGAAACCTGCTCGAATGGTTAACGTCACGAGAACCCACGACCGGCGAAACGGCCACTCAATCGCTGAACACCGAACGCGAGTAGACATGGTTCAATCCCTGGACAATCAGGGCACTGCCTGCAACTGCGAGTGACCCAAGTGCAGGTTCGTCGGGAAAGGTTTCACGCTCGAGAATTTTCCCGGTCTTCAGACTCAGATGGACAAGCTCAGCCCATCGGGGGATCAGCACACGGTCGTTCACAATGACGCCACGTCCGGTCGAATGTGACAGCCCAGTCTGTTCCGACCATTTCAGTTTGCCGTCCTTGAGGGAGTAGGCCGAGATGTCAAAATCGTTGGCAACAACGACTGTTTCGTCAGCCACCCCGACAATATAACGTCGCAGATTGACCACGTTCGACCACAGCAACTTGCCGGTTCGTAGATCGACGCAGTGAAGTTGATTCGTCTGATGCGATTTGAGCAGTACTCGTCCGTCGACGATCACCGGGTTTTCATCGAACCACGATTGGCTTGCCGGGAGGTTCGGTACAATTCGTCGACCTTGGAATTGGATGTTCGGCTGCTGTGTTTGGATCGAATAAGCCCATAGCAACGAACGTGTTGTGAGATCAACCGCAATGAAAGTTCCTACTCCGGTCGGGCACACGACGACACCATCCGCTGCTGCAACGACCAAACCAGCGTTCCATCGCCACTCGCGATCGTAAGCACCAACAACTGCCAACCCCTGCGACCAAACGACTTCACCGTTTGACGGGTCCAGCACCAACAGCCGGGTTTCGTTGTCTGCATCCGCCAAACAAAACAACTCTCCGCCGACCGGTGTGGGTGGGCCAAGGAAGAAATGGCCAGCCAGCGGTTGTTCGAACGGACCGACGTTCCGTTCGCCACCAACACGCCACACACAAGGGCCTTCGACATCATCGATTCCCAACGCTAACAACAAATTTGAAGTGGGAACCGGTTGTCGCTCGTGTTGGTTTGGTCCCGGAAAATGATCCGGCAACTCGACACAGAAAACGCGGCGGCCATCGGTACTCATGCGTCCGTAGGTCGCATCCGTCCAAACGTGATCGACCACGCGGGACTTTAGTAATGCCTCAGACTTCGAATTGCCGCCGCCGATGCTCGGGAGTAGTCGGTCAATAAACAAATCCCGCATCCCCCGCCAACGAAACTCTCCGGTCGTACGGTCTAACGCTGTGACATCACCGGATGTCCGTACTAAGACTAGGTCTCCAACGATCAGCGGTTCTCGGATTTGGATTGAGGACTGTCGCGAACGCTGACTCTTCGCGGTCAACGCCACCATACTATGGATTTTCTGATCGAAGGAGATTTCCGAGTCCGTTCGCTCAGGGACGTCGGTCGGAATGGCGACCCACGTCGGGGCTTGACGATCACTTTTTGCTGACACGACGGCGTTCCGACGGATGCCGCCCGCGTGGCTTGTCCATTCGGTCACTCCGTTCGAATGCACATCAGCTTGCAGTGCGACCACTTTGTCGAGCCAAGTCGTTATCGTTTGCCGGTCGACGGCCAATTTGACTTCCCCACCCGCTAACTCCACCGTGGAATCGAGCCCGGACTTGGTTAAATCATCCAGTACAGCTTTCGCTTCGGACTCTCGACCCCCGAGTTTCCAACTGAGGGCACATCGCAATGAAAGCATGGGCTCGCGTTCGATCGCGGTGGACCGTTTTCGAAGACGTTCGAAACTGTGAGCCGCCGCCAGGAAGTTTCCTCGATCAAACATCCGCGAGCCGAGTTCGTAAATCGCATCTTGACCGGAACGTGTATGAGAGTATCGCCGGATGACGTCCACCACATCCGACCATTTCCCGCTAGCCCGTGCGGCCGCCAACGCTGCAGCGGCTTTCGGCTCAAACTGTAGCCGATACGCGTTCTGCCCATCTTCGGGCATTTCCTCAATGATGCGTTCTGCTTCACCCTTAAGGCTGCGAAATCGCGACTCGGAATCGTCTACCGAAACGAAGCCATCCTCCGGGAAATCGAGAATCATCTGCAAGAATTCAGCCGCCTCGACGAACCGTTTGGCTTCGATCAACTGATTTGCTTGACGAATCGCCCGGCCAAGTTCTCGATCGACCAGAGGCAACGTGCTTTCTGGTCCCGCGTTTTGTGACTGTCGCGGTTGAATAATCCGGGCTGCAACCTGAACTTGTGAGACTCCATCGTCGATACATGTCGCCACTAAGAAGATCGCCAGCCAGATTGTGCGTTGCCTCATCCTATCGATCCTCTCTACCGATCCACGAGTCGTGAGTCCTGCATCAACACCAAGACGCTTCGTCATCCCCGAAAGTTCCTGGTTTGCCTGCGGACACCTCCGATTGTGCGGTTCCCGAGCGGCGAAGGCAACAATCAGCCAAGCTCGGAGCTGATTCGCGCGACGATTTCCCGAATCACCGTTGTCACACAATCCGGTTGTTGTTCCGCGATGATGAGCACGGAATCGACCCACATTACCCAAGGCGAACGTGGGGCGTCAATCGGTGAAACGGACGCGGGGTCGATTCGAGCAGCCATTTGAAACGACTGCCACAGGGTCTCGGCATCACTCTTCTGCAGGTCCTGTGGTGCGACATGACGAACCGTACACTGCAGTGGACGATCTGCCGGCACGTTCGTCGGAACTGCCGTTATCGCGGCCGAACCGGATGTCGACGCCCTTCGACACACAGCGAAACTCTTCACCATCTCCGCTTCGCCATACTCAAAGACAACCAAACTGCCGACGTCCTCGCCCAGTCGATCCACTCGAACTTGTTGGACGCCGTTAATCATGACCCGACGTATCTCTAACGGGCGATCGGCCTCGATGCGGACTGCGATCTGCGGCAACTCCAATGCCGCCACCCAACTCGAAAACGATCTTGCAGCAGGAAGTTCCCAAGCGCCCCAATATTCCGACTTCGGCATCGTCTCAAAATGCTGATCAACAGGCTCACCCGCTACGCAGGCCCCTACCTGAGCCAACTTGCGAAAACAAATCGGCGATGCCAGGGCATTGGCTTCCAACTCCCGACGTTGTTCCTCGGAGAGTTCCCCACGATAGAATGCCAACATCGTTTCACTGGAAACATCGCTGACTTGCTGGGAATCCGGTTCGAGTGGGATGTCTCGACATGCTTGACGAAGATGCTCGAACCATCCGTCCGCCCGTTGACGAGGGGCTGGGGAGTTGCGGAAGCCATCGCTCATAGTTGTCCTCGGTGAAGCATGACACACGTTTCTAAGTTTTTCTGAAGGTTGGGCGAAAACCGTCCGACCATGATTCCCTTGCGACGCGTACGATTCTCAATTCTTGTCCGTCGCATCGTGTTCAGGAAAATGGGTCCCCATCGAAGTGTTCTACGATTCGTGAGCGAATTTCCTTCACAAAATTGAAGATTTGCGTTGTGCCGTAGCCGTAACCTGCTTTGTCCAAAGCGGTTGCAACCTCCTGATATGTCAGGCTTTCGAATAAGTACAATCGGAAGGCCAACACCTGCTCGAACCGAAATTCCCCGGTCCGGACGGACTCTGTTAGGAAATCTTCGATTTCTCGGATGGCGCCGGCCACACGTGCTGCTTGCGATTGCCGGGCGATATCCGTTTCGGTTCCAGGTTCTGAGGGCCCTTCCTCGATGTTGCCTTGTCCACGGTGAAAGACATCACTCTTGCGCGGGCGAACCAGCGATGCGAACAAGTTCGTGACGACATCATCAAACCAAGTCGCAAATGCCGCCCGGCGAGGATGTTCAGTATCGAACTTGGATACCACGACTTGCAGGTGAATAGCGGCTTCGTGGATCAGATCGTCGCTGTCCAGTCCGCGTTTGGCGGCTGTGCGTTGGAAGCCCGTCGCAATTCGCGAAACCTGCGGTTCCAGATTGTTCCAGAGAATCGATCGGAGCGTCTCCGTATCTTCAGCGGTTGCGATCCGCTTTTGTAGCTGGCGGATAATCAGTAAATGCCGCCCGGCTGCCGCGATTCGTTCAATCGTTTGTGCATCTGGCATCGCAGAATCACTACGAAACCGTTTCTCGCATCGGTCGATCCATGTGGGCATATGCGATTGGAGACTGTCCCACAATCGCATGCGGATGGACTTGGAATTTTCGTCTGGCGCTGATCGAAACAGTTGCCAGTTTGTATCTGTCCAGCCGGATTCCCACACGTTTCGAACGCGGTTCGTCAATGAGTCTGGATTGGTGGAAGAATCAGACGCCGACATGCGTTTGGTATGAGCCCCGAAAAGGCGAGAGAAGTCGTCACGAATTTCCGAGCATACGTTTGAGTTCCGCAAGTTCGGCTTCGACTTGGTTGGCCCGTTCCGTATCGCTTGGTTGTGGTGGCGGTTCTTCGGTCGTCGGAGGAGCCGGCGAGACATCAGAGTCCGACTCATATTGCGTACGAGTTCGATGAGCTTCGGTCAGACGCGCTTCCAATGCTCGCAGAGTCGTGGAGAGATGCGACTGAGTGCTTTCGGCTGCCGTCAGTTGCTGCTCCAACCCGGCGATTAGGTCCGAGACTTCCTGCTTGCGAGCCAAAGCCGCCCGGGCAGCGTCTTCATTACCAGCTTCGAGTTCTTTCTTGGCTTTTTCGATCCATTCGGCGACTCGACTTTGATGTTCATCGATTTCCGACCGTAGGCGTTCCACGTTCCGTGACGCAGTCGCCACACTCCGCCGAGCGCCACCGAGCCCTTCTTCCATTTCCTCGATAATCCGAGACAACGCCGACTGCGGATCGTCCTCACGACGCAGCATCTCGGTCAGATTACATGTCACGATATCTGTGAGCCGATTGAAATAACTCATCGAAACGTTTCCTCAACAAGGCTCGCCAGCGAGAACAGGCGAGCCATTTCCATTATGTTCTTCGAGATTCGGTTGATATTGACGAATTCACGTTTTTCTTGGGTTTAGTCGGCTTCCGCTAGGCTGACGCCATAGGTTTTGAGTTTTTCCTGAAGTTTTTCACGGGCCAATCGCAGACGGCTTTTCGTGGTCGGAATCGAGGTGTCCATGATTTCGGCCACTTCCGGCAAACTTAGCCCTGCGTAAACGAACAATGTGAATGTAAAACGTTGTTCCTCGGGCAAACCATCGAGCAAGCTATCGACCAAATCGCGTAACTCACGCTGCGACGCCTTGGTCTCGGGTGGAATGAGTTCGGCCGCCAATCGAGCCATTCCATCGTCGTCGTCCTGGCTACGTCCGCGAACGGCTTTGACTAATGCATCGTGCGACTGTTTCCGCACGTTGTCGATCATCAAGTTCCGACCGATGCGGTACATCCATCCGCGAAACTTTCCGCGAGGGAGATAATCCCACGCTTGATTGTAAAGTTTGAGCAGCGTCTCCTGCGTCAAATCCTCGGCTAACTGAGCATCACGGACGTTACGAAAGAAGAACCCCCACAACGGTCCCTGATGTCGTTCCACAAGTCTTTCGAACGCGCGGTCCTCTCCCGCCTGCACGAGCAACATCAACTCGTCATCGGTCAATGTTCGGGAAAGGTTATCGGTTGTCATTGATATCTGAGTAGCCGAAATGGAGGACGGACACGCAAGTCTGTCGGTTGGCAAAGTCTTGCGAGTATTGACCCGCGAAACGCCATCCCTAATATAAGGAAACTTTCCCAGAACGCGAATCCTCAGCTCCGGAATTCTCCTTGTCCACGACCGAAATGCAAACGATCGTTCTCGATTATGGTGCGGAATCGCCGATTCGATTTCAAATCGAGACCGATCGCATCGTCGCTGCCATGCCAACTCCGCAGCCATTGGACGACGTCACCGCCTCGGCATTGGCTGCCTTGCAACAACCGTTGGACTTTCCACCGCTGATGCAATCGGTCATTCCTGACGACCATGTTGTATTGGCATTGGACACGGAAACTCCGCATGCAGCGGCGTTGGTCGCAGCGTGCTGGGAGTGTCTACGAGCCGCGGGAATCCAGCCGGAAAACGTCTTGATTCTTGAAACGCCATCCATTGCGGGTTCCCCAGAGACGGCGAACGATCCGCGTGCGCAACTCCCGGAGGAAGTTCGCGACCGCATCCAGTGGAAGCGTCATGTTCCAGGGCCTAAGGACGACTGCGCCTATCTCGCCTCGACTGCAGCGGGGGAAAGAATTTATCTCGCGCCCGAATTGGTTCACGCCGACACGGTTGTCTCGATCGGTTTGCTCGGCTTCGATCCCTTGCTGGGGTATCGCGGCACCAACAGCGTGTTTTATCCGGGAATGTCGACAGCCGAAGCCACGAAGAAATCGCAGGGGCAAGGGCATCAGGAACTCCGCCCGGATGACGAACGTCCGCTGCGTCAGTTGGTCGACGAAATCGGATGGTTGCTCGGGACGTTGTTCACCGTTCAAGTTGTGCCATCCATTGCAGGAGGAGTCAGCGAAGTTCTAGCCGGCGCGATCGATTCCGTAATGCGACAAGGGCGTAGTCGGCTGGATCAATACTTTCGGATCGAACTCGAGTACCGTGTCGAAACGGTCGTTGCTTCGATCGGAAACGAGAGTGCAGACCCCTGGCGTGCCCTAGGATCAGCGCTTTCGATGGCTCAGAAACTCGTCGGACGCGATGGCAAAGTCATCTTGCTGACCAGTCACGATCAGCTGCCTGATTCCGGTGTCGAGTTGCTGCAATCACACGATGAACCATCCGATATCCTGCCGAAATTGCGTCACATGAACCCTAGCGATCGTGACGCAGCGACTCAACTCGCAACCGCACTGGATTGGGCCAACGTGTATTTGCTCAGCCATTTGCCCGAGGAATTGGTGGAAGACCTCGGCATGTTCGCCATCGGTAAACCGGAAGAAGTCGAACGGTTACTGGCCCGCGAAGATCAAATCGTCTTCGTGCCAGCCGCCAATCGATCCTTCGGACGCGTTCGATCCGAGTGATTCCTACGTCGTCGATTCGATCACGCCATCATTGCGTTCACAGCTTTTCAGCAGCGGACGACGAATTGCTTTCTGTGAGTCGGCTGAGAGTTTTCCATAAGATCTGTCTAGTTCGCGAGAGTTCGCTCGGATTATCGCTTTGGCAGAGACGATATACTGAATGCAACTGCACATCTCGGAATTTATCTGCGTTGACTGCTGAAAAATTTGTGGTTTCTCAAAGAAACATTGATGCGACCAAGTTTGAGGTCGCGTTATACTGAATGTTGTTGATTTTTGAGTTATGTCACTCGCAACCGCATAGACGACCCCACGATTTCTTGCAATTTGATCAAGCGTGTAGCCGCTGGGGTATGATTTGGCGTTCGATGATGGCTATGACAATCGATGAATTCCTCAAGACTTTGGAGTCTTCGGCGACGCAAACGCCGGAGCAGATCGCTGTATTGCGTGACGAACTCCAAGTCCGATCGCCAGAGCGAAACGGCTCGCCATCGCACACCAATGGTGGCAACGGTCGTGGGATTCAAATCGGTCCGTGCCAAATTCTGTCGACAGCTGAGACCGACACCAAAGGCGTGACTTTCCTTGGACAACACTTCGAGAATGGACATGAGATGACCGTTCGCATGGTCTTTCCGAAGTCGGAGCGTCCCTTCTTGGGGACTGAGGAGGAACACGCGGCTCGTCAAAAGTTCGCACACCCGTCGCAAACTCCGGTCCTAGCGGTTGAGCAGATGGGAGAGTTTCTGTGCCTATGTCGTGATGCGACTGGCGGTGAGACACTCACTTCGATCGTGTCGGAAAGCGGGCCGTTTCCTGCCGAAGCTGCGATCGAGTGTGTCTCGCAAGCGGCACGGTATCTTCAAGAGGCTCGCGATGCCGGCTTCGTCAACGGCGAACTGCACGAGAGCCAGTGGATACTCGATGACGACGGTCGCCTGTGGCTGAATCCCGATCAACCGTTCTTGCAAATGGCGTCAATCCCGGACGCAACCGAACGTCTTGCTGCGGATCGAGAATCGCTGAGGTCGCTCTGGATTTTGTTGACGTTAGGGATCACAGCGAAGGAATACTGGAGTGGCTGTTCTGTCGCTCCGCTTTCCGAACCGTTGAATTCTGAGTTCTGGAACGAAGCGAAGACCGTTGGCGACGTGCTGGCGAAACTCGATCCCACCTATCACGTTGCAGCGGAATCGTACAACGAGTTTTCTAACGGTACCGCCTCCACGGACGAACGATCAGACAACTACACCCCGACTGCATCCGTTGAGAGATCGAATGAAGTTCAAAACGGTGGAAAAGCACCATCGCGGTTTGTCTGGATCGGTGGTGCGATCGCTGTGTTAGCCATTATCGGTTGGTGGCTGATGCAATAGCCGCGCAAGTTCGGTCATTCGTTGGCACTTGCGGGGGTGACGGTTTGGTCGACGAACGTGGTCTGCTCGATCAGTTTTTCGTCAGCGTCACCGAACTGTGGTTGCAGTTCCTTCTCGAAGGAAACTCCCCAGATTCCTTGCCGACCGGACTCATCCGCGACGAGGTAATAACGATGGACCATGTCAAGTTCCCGCGTGCGACCGGTCACTTCGATACGGTGCACGAATCGCTTGAATTTTGTGACACGTTCCGATGACGTGAACCGGTCCGAATCGCCAAGCCCCTTCTTGATGTTGGCTTCGAACTGGGCAATCGGCAAATGCTCACCTGGCGCAGCGTTGGGAAGTGTCGTCAGATTCGCTTGGGCAATCAAACTTCCTTCCTTGACCCACCGTAGAATCGCATTGCGTCCGCTTTGGTGAAAGACACGCCAGTCTCGACTATGTTGGACGGTGGTGCCATTTCCAAGTTGAAGTTTGAGAGCCAACATTTCGGCTGTCGGCTCCAGCGGAGTCGCGTCGGTCTGGCGTTGGGTGAGTCGACCGTTACTCGGTGCGGGAGAGCGGTCCAACGTGACGCTGGCCGTTACATCCATCCCGGGAGAAACGGGCCCGACGCTACGTTGTTCCGTCTGAGTCAATTCCACATGCCGAACATAGTTCTGTCGCATGTCGAACGTCAGAGCGCCTGAAAGTCGAAGTTTCGTTGTTGTCCCTTCCAACGCGCCTTCGACTTCGCCTTGAAAGGAAATCTCGGCTCGATCGTTCTCGGCAGACTCCAATCGGCATTTCAGGTCGGCTTTGAGCAGTGCTTCCGTCGCGGTGAGCATCTGCGGGACCCACGTCTCTGGGGTCCAGGAATCTCCAACTTCAACCGCCTTCGGTGGCAGCAGTCCGAGAATCGCGAGCGAATCACCGGGAGTGTGCAGCAGTTCCAACTCACTGACGGTCATCGTTCCGGACGGGCGATAAAACTGAATTCCCTCACGACGTCCATGGGCCACCACCAACTTATTGGTATCTTGCAACTTGGACGAGCTTTTATCTCGATCGACTTCAATTGCAGCGGTCGCCGACTCGTATTCCCGCAGCGACCGGAGGGTTTGCGCATCGCGACCTGCACCGGGAAGTCGTCGTTCCCGATAGCGGAACGTTGCGTCCACTTTCAAGGGCATTGCTCGCAACTCGCCGCCCTGTTGGGGTGTCTTGAGGACGCCACGAACGTTGACCGTACTGTTCACCTGCCACACGTTGCCGCTCGAAGCCGACTCCTCCAACGTGACGGTCTCAGCGATGACCGCGTTGCACCACAAAAGAATGCAAACGACTAGCACGGCTACAAGTGTGCGAAACAGTTTCATCTCACCCCTCCCTGTGTGTCGATCGAAACGTCTTCTAATCGGAGATTGCGACGAGCCCCGGCCGATCAATCAGACCGTGGATTCTGATTCCTCATGCGATTCGCTTCGGACACCGAACTGCTTAGCAAGATCGCGAGCGGTTTCTACGAAACCGGCTTCGTCGAGTCCCAATTCCGACAACAATTCATCGCGGTCGCCATGTTCGATGTAACGATCTGGAATCCCCAGACAGCGGATGTGCTTGGTATCGAGTCCTTGGCGATTCGCCGCCTCTAGTACCGCGGAACCAAAGCCGCCTTCCAGCGAACTTTCCTCAGCGGTAATCACAAATCCGCATTCCCGAATAGCGGCTAAAATTGTGTCTTCATCGAGCGGCTTGATGAATCGGGCGTTAACCACGCCGACGTTGAGCCCTTCCCGTTTTAGTCGAGCAGCCGCTTTGACGCAGGCATTGAACAGGGTGCCACACGCGACGAACATGCCGTCGGTGCCCCACTCGATCACCTCGGCTTTACCAAGTTCGACCGGCGTGTCGGGACGTTCGTAGTTCGTGATACCAGTCTTGGGGTAACGGATCGAAACTGGACCATCGTAGGTCAAAGCGAAGTCAAGCATCGGTTTGACATCACGTTCGTCAGCCGGAGCCATACACACCATGTTCGGGAACACCCGCATATACGTGTTGTCGAACACACCGTTATGCGTGGCACCGTCTGGGCCCGTCAATCCGGATCGGTCGAGGCAGAACGTCACTGGCAGGTTCTGCAGAGCGACTTCTTGGAAGATTTGGTCGAAAGATCGTTGAAGGAACGTACTGTAGATGTCCACAATCGGCCGCATGCCGCTCTTGGCCATCCCCCCAGCAAACGCCACCGCGTGACCTTCACAGATGCCCACATCGAAGAAGCGATCTGGGAAGTCGCTGCGGATCTTAGAGAGCTTGTTGCCGGCACACATCGCTGCCGTCAACACACAAACGCGGTTGTCGCGTTGCATGGCGTCGTAAATGGCAGACGAAACGACATTCGTATAAGCCACCGACGACGACGTATTGATCTTGAGAATGCCGTTTTGCCCGTTCCGTTGGAATGGCGGCGGCGTGTGGAACTTGACCGGGTCTTCCAAAGCCGGTTCGAAGCCATGGCCTTTTTCGGTAAAGACATGCAACAAGGTAGGGCCTTTGATGTCCTTGACCATCCGCAGGGTTTCCATCAACCCTTTGAGATCATGGCCATCGACCGGACCGATGTACCGGAACCCCATTTCCTCGAACAGCATCCCGCCGTGAAGAAACGTTTTCACGGATTCTTTGAACTGGTGAAGCGTGTCCGCGACGGACTCACCGACCATCGGCACCTTGTTCAATAACCAAGATACGTCTTTCTTGAGGCCGTTGTAGAAGCCGGTTGTGCGGGCTTTGTCGAGGTATTTCGCCAGTCCCCCGACGCGCGGACAAATGCCCATTTGATTGTCATTTAGGATGACAAGCATGTCTTTATTGAGTTCAGCGGCGTTGTTGAGGGCTTCGAATACAATCCCCGACGGAAACGCCCCATCACCGATGACGGCAACCGCTTTGCGATTGTCCTTGAATAGCAAATCGTCGGCGGCCTTCAACCCGAGAACGGTGGAGACACTCGAACCGGCGTGCCCGGTCATGAACAAGTCGTAGGGACTTTCCGCCGGGTTCGGGTAACCCATCAATCCGCCTTTTTGACGGATCGTTTTGAACTCGTGGTAACGGCCCGTGATGAGTTTGTGCGGATAGATTTGGTGACCGGTGTCCCAGATCAGGCGATCACGTGAGAAATCGTAAACCAAGTGCAACGCGATGCACAGTTCGACGACCCCAAGGTTGCTCGCGAAGTGAGCCGCTCGGTCGGAAACGACGTGACACAACGCCTCGCGGATCTCGGCGGCGACTTGCTGCAACTCGGCTTCGCTGAGTGCCTGCAAGTCTTTGGGGGAATTGATGTGGGGCAAAAATTCGTAGTTCATCAATGATTTCTCTCTAACACGAACCGAGCCAGCCCACTGAGGGCCTTCCGTCGGGAGCCGAATTCCGCTAGGGCACGCTCCGCCGTTCCGATCAATTTTTCCGCGCGGTTTCGACTCGTGTCCAAACCCAAAACGGATGGATAGGTCAATTTGCCAAGGTCGGCGTCCTTCCGCACGCTCTTGCCAAGTTCCTGGGCCGAGCCAACAACGTCTAATACGTCATCCGCAATTTGAAAGGCCAACCCAACACAATTTCCATAGATTGTGAGCGAATCGAGCTGCTCCGTCGAGGCTCTGGCGACAATCCCGCCAAGTTTTAGCGAATTGGCTAGCAATGCCCCAGTTTTTCGCCGGTGGATGGACTCCAAATGAGCCACCGCCGCTTCAGGATCGTCCTCAAACTGTTTGACGGGCTGATCTTCGAATCGGCCTTCACCGGCCAAATCGGCCATCTGCCCGCCGACCATACCGGCCGCTCCGCTCGCATGCGCTAAGGTCGAACAACACCGTGCGGCGACCAATTCGTCATCAAATCCGTTCGCCAAAGTTTCGAACGCCAATGTCAGCAATGCATCGCCAGCGAGAATCGCAGTGGCGTCGTCAAATTGTCGGTGACAAGTCGGACGACCACGCCGAAGATCGTCGTTGTCCATCGCAGGGAGATCGTCGTGAATCAGCGAGTATGTGTGGATCATTTCGACCGCACACGCGGCGGGCATCGCGTCTTCCCAGCGACCTTCGCAAGCGTCGCAGCCAAGTAGCACCAAAATCGGTCGCAATCGTTTTCCGCCAGCGAGCAAGCTGTATTCCATGGCGGATCGTAACCGCTCAGGAACTTCATGGGGTCGCAACCGGGCAGGCGAAACCGCGTCTTTGAGGGCATCTTCAATGCGAGGCACCAGTTGCTCACAAGCGGCGCTGAAATCGCGACTCGCAACCGATAGCCCCTCCATGAAGTTTCTCACTGTCGTGTTTTCTGAACAAAAAATCTTCGCCCACAGGTCGCTGCATTCTAGCGGTGCGAGAGAATCCTGCAAACCATGCGAAATCTTCAGACACATTTTCCCGAGAAAACAAGAATCGAGCCCCCGCCTGATTTACCTGAACTACCGATCCTGCCAATTTTCAGCCGGAGTTTGGAACGGTAGAATCGGACCAATCGTTCCAAATTGCCGGGCGTGTGGCGAATTGGCAACATCGTTGAAAAGATTCAACGCACGTTTGGTGTCTGTGTGGCAAAGTTCCCGTGACTGGAAAAGTTTCCCGGATCGCAACTGCCGCTTGTTGGCGACGCGTCTCCCCTAACCGGGACCTTAGGAATTAATCCCCAATAGGAACTTCGACACGATGAAAACGATGAAATTCGCGTTGGTCTTGGTGGCATTTGCCGCAACTGGTTCACAAGTTGAAGCCGGCTTGTTCGATTGCTTCTGCAAAAAAGAACCTGCCTGCTGTGCTCCCATCGAGTACTGTGTCTCTGAGCCGATCTGCTGCACCCCAGAGCCAATCTGCAGCGTCGAGCCGACCTGCTGTGCTCCTGCCGCTGTTCACTGTGCTCCTGTGTGTGCTGCACCAGCTCCGGTTTGCCAATCCGCACCGGTCTGCTGTGAAGCTGCTCCCATGTGCTGTGAACCTGCTCCGGTTTGCTGCGATTGCTACAGCTACTGCCCACCGAAAAAAGAGTGCTTCCTCAAACGCATGATTCGTTGTGCTTGGAAAGCCGAAGCTCGCAAGAACAAGTGGTTCGCCGACCGCTTGGACATGGACTATCCTTACGGATACTAAGAGACACCGGCGTTACGCCGACTCTCTCCAGCTTTCTCGACCGCTTTACGCCCTGCGTGAAGCGGTTTTTTCACGTTGACGATGTTCCGCCCCTCCGTTCAATTCCATTGGGGCGACCGCTTTGCGACGTCAAGAATCTTCACGGCTTTCTGCACTTGTTCGCCCGCACGGTTCTGGAGAACGATGTTCCCCGACTCACTTGCAACAAACTGAGCACGTTTGAACAGACGAAAAGCGATCTGCCAGGCACTTCGTCCTCCAAAGATTCCACCGAGATTGAGGAGATCGGTTGCCATTCCGTCCGCGTCACTAATTTTCCGGTGAAGTGCAAACGCTCGGCCGAAACATCGGACCGCTCCTTCGAAATCGTCTTGACCGGCCCGAATCAATCCGAGTGTCCCCCAATCCGCAGCTTCGCCCGCACGGTTGCCAGTCTGAATTTCCCAAGCAAGTGATCGACGGATCAAATCGTCCGCCAATGCATATTCCCCTGCCAGAAATGCATCCGCTGCCCGCCCTGCAAGGTCAGCCGGCGAACAACTCTCACTGTATCCCAGTGATATCTGTTGCCAAGAGGCCGCCGTATGACGATCACCCAGGTTTCGGAACACCGTGGCGAGTTCGTGAGCCACGACCGGTCTCAAATCGTCGTCGCCATTTTCGATCGCCGATCGATATAAACTGGTCAGGTCTTCGATGGCCTCGGAAACCTCGCCAACCGAGCACAGAAATCGGGCGTGTCGCAGACGAAAGTTCGGCAGATCGAAATCTGCAAGAAGGCGGCTCCACAGCGTTTTCGCGGTTGGGATATCACCCCGATGTTGGTGAAACTCAGCTTGCTCCATTAGCAAAAAGGCAGGAGCAAACGACTCGGAGGAATTGGTCAGCACTTCGGAACCTTTCGAAACGACATAATCGACGAATCGAGAGAATCCGTGTTGCAGCGAAGTTATTTGCCTGGGCAAATTGTTGGAGAAGGCTGTGCGATGATCAGTCGCTCCTCATAAACTACCGATTTTTCCTATTGTGTCAATTATGCGTTTTCGATTCCGTTGAATTTTCTGCCGTTTGAATTGTACGCTTAACGAGTCCCGCGACACCGATCAGTCACAAGTCTTGACAACTGCAAGCGTTCCAGAAAGTGATTCCGACATGAACCGAATCGATAGCCATCATCACTTCTGGAAATATGACCCGGCCGAATATGGCTGGATTGGCCCGGATATGGGCGTGCTCCGACGCGACTTTCTCCCGGATGATCTCTATGGCGTGAAGCAAGCCAATGACATCGAAGGAGTTGTGTCTGTCCAGGCTCGTCAGACCGTCGAGGAAACCGAAGCCCTGCTCAGCTTCGCGGAGGAGACCTCCTGGATTCGGGGTGTTGTCGGGTGGGTTCCGTTGGCCGCTTCAGACGTCCAGAATGTGTTAGAGACCTTCGCCGACCGCCCCAAGTTAAAGGGGGTCCGGCATGTTGTCCAAGACGAACCCGACGATCGATTTCTTCTTCGTGAGGATTTCAATCGTGGAATCACGGCATTGAAGCCGTTCGGATTGGTGTACGACATTCTGATCTACGCACGACAACTCTCTGCGACGATTGAGTTTGTGGATCGACACCCCGATCAGTCTTTTGTCCTCGACCATATCGCAAAGCCGACGATTCAGGCGGCGGAATTCGATGAAACTTGGGCGAACCTTCTCCGCGAACTGGCCAAACGCCCTCATGTTTCGTGCAAGTTTTCCGGCGTTGTCACGGAAGTTCGTGACCCCGAATGGACCATCGAGACCGTGCGTCCCTATTGGGATGTCGCATTAGATGCGTTCGGTCCAACCCGATTGATGTACGGAAGTGACTGGCCAGTCTGTTTGCTAGAAAGCAGTTACAATCAATGGGTGGACTGTATCGCAACTCTCGTCCAGGAATTAAGTTCCGACGAGCAGCTTGCATTTTGGTCAGGTAATGCGACACGAGCCTATCAACTCTAAATCTGATCTCCGGCCCAGATTTGATGAAATTCTGTAATTCGATCTTGCCAATGATCGGCCTTGTCGAATAATAGTTAGTGAGTCACAACTAACTAACTCCAAGGCCACGATGGCTCGTCCTCAACGCGTATCTGACGACGAAATTCTCGAAACCGCTCGGGGTATCTTCCTGGAGCATGGTCCGAATGTCTCTATGGAGGTGATTGCGGATCGGTTGGGGGTGTCGGCACAGGCGGTCTTCAAGCGGTTTTCGACCAAGCAAGAGCTGATGATGGCCTGTCTCCGGCCGCCTGGCGTTCCGCCTTGGACCGAGGAATTGCAAGACGGCCCGACCGATGAGGCATTCGAACAACAGCTTACGCGTGTTGTCACGGTGATTTCCAAATTCTTCGTGGAGATGGCCGCCCGGATGGCGGTGCTGCGATGGAGTGGCATCTCGGACAAGGAGTTGGTCTGCCATTACGATCCGCCGCCGCCCGTGATTGGAATTCGGGCGTTGTCGGGTTGGTTGCAGAAGGCGTATGAGCGTGGACTCATTCGAGCAATCGACACCGAAGCCACGGCGATGGCGTTACTTGGATCGCTGCATGGGCCGGTGTTCCTCGAGCAGATGATGGGCTTCAAAGTCATCGAACATTCGCCCGAAGAGTATGTCCGGCAAGTTGTGAATTTATATTCGCAAGGTCTCAGTCCTTCCGCGAGTTCATCGAAGGGGAATCTCATTTGATGTCTGTCGAATCAAACGCGGCGAAACTATTGCGAGCGATCTTGCCTGTCGCAGTCCTGTTACTTGGGGCGGGAAGCCTCTTCGTGTTCGGCCAACGCGCGGAACCGGAAACCCGTGAAACCAGCGGCCTGGTGGAAACTGTCGTCGAGACGCAATCTGCGGAACTCGTGGAAAAGCCGTTTCCGATCGTGGTCGATGGTGAAGCCGTTTCTTATCGCCGGGTGACGATTTCCGCTGAGGTCGATGGCCGCGTGATCAACCTGCCTGAGTCAAGTCGCGGCGGGTACTTTGTGAACGAAGGTGACCTGCTACTCGAGATCGATCCGACGGATTATCAGATCGCTGTCGATCGACTGACTGCACAGGTGCAACAAGCCGCTTTCGACCTGGAGGCTCTTGCAGTCGATATTGAAGGCACACAGGCGATGGTGAAACTCGCCGACGAGCAACTTCGTATCCTCCAGCGTGATTTGAATCGCGCGACACAACTGTTCGCTCGGAATGCTGGTAGCGAACGTGAAGTCGATACCGCTCGACAAGCCGAACTTGCTGCTCGAAACAGCCGGCAAACTCTGCAAAATCAACTTGCAGCTTATCGTAAGAGACAATCGACACTCACTGCCGCCAAAGAAATCGCGGAAACGCAACTTCGTCAAGCTCAGGCCGATTTGAAACGCACGAAGATTTTCGCGCCGGTTTCCGGGACAGTCGTTGGTGAATTGATCAACGAAGGCGAGTTTGTCCGAATGGGCGATCCACTGATTCGCATTAGCGAGTCGGCCCGGATGGAAGTGAAATGCAACCTGCGAATCCCCGAACTGAAATGGGTTTGGTTGCAGCATAATTCTCGAAAAAGTCCCTCGGAACCAACCGTGGGTCAACGCCTCGAACTTCCTGAAGCTCCCGTCGAAGTTGTATTTGAAGTCGACGGAATTCGCGTGGTTTGGGATGGGGTCTTGTCTCGTTATGAAGGCGTTGGTCTCGACACACGAACGCGAACCGTCCCATGTCGAGTATTGGTCGAACACCCTGAAGCATCGCGGATCGAGGCTGGTCTCGACCAGATTCGCCGAACCGTCGTCACACCGCCCGCGTTGCTTTCCGGTATGTATGTCACCGTGCGAATTCCGATCACGTCACCACTTCCGCTGTTGAAGCTGCCCATCTCTGCCTATCGACCGGGCGGTTTTGTGTGGGTCGTTCGAGAAGGAAAACTTGAGATCTTGGACGTGCAATTGGCACGCACCATGGAAGACTACGTTCTTGTCGAGCAACGTGAAGATGGTCTCCAAGACGGCGACGCGGTCGTTGTGAGTCCGTTGGCGTCGGTGTCGGATGGAATGCAGGTGCGAATCCTAAATTCCTCCTCGGAACAACCGAAGACAATTGCGAACGCGACAGCTCCACCACACGCAGGCTAACCAATCCTAGGGGACGGTCCGGCTTGATCAGTCGAGACACACCGTCTCTTGCCGACACCGCTAAACATTAGCATCAACCGCTCGTATCTGTTTCTCTTGTCGAGTTCGAATCGATGAAATCGCTTGTCCGTTGGGCTGTCGAACACGTCGCCGCTATGAACACGCTGATGATCAGCGTGATTCTGGTGGGTTCGATCGCTGCGTTGATGCTGCGGCGTGAGGAGTTTCCGCGGTTCGAACTGGAAATCATTCTCGTCACCGTGCCCTACCCCGGTGCCAGCCCGGATGAAGTCGAACAGGGCATCTGTCAGAAGGTCGAAGAAGCGGTTCGCTCGGTCGATGGTATCAAGAAAGTCACCTCGATCGCCTTGGAAGGCAGTGGTTCGGTCATTCTGGAATGTGAGTCTGACGGACCGAACGTCCAGAAGATTCTTGGGGAAGTCGAGTCCGAAATCGATCGGATCCCCAGTTTCCCGATCCTGGCGGAAGAACCAGAAATTCGCCAACTGACGATGCGAAATCGGGCCATCGCGCTGGGAGTGATCTCCACGCAGAATGCTGGCATCGATTCCGAATTACGTTTGCGGGAATTGACGGAACAAGTTCGCGACGATTTGTTACTGGTCCCGGAGATTTCGGTCGCTGAGATTCAGGCGACGCCGAACTATCAGATTGATATCGAGATCTCACAGGCAACGCTGCGGAAGTATGGTCTGACACTCCCGGAAGTCGCCAACCGAGTACGGGCTCGGAACTTGGAACTTCCCGGCGGAAACCTGCGAGGGCAAGGCCAGGAGTATCTGCTGCGGGGGAAAGACAAGCGTCTCTATGGAGATGAAATCGAAAAAATCCCGCTGGTGACGGATTCGTCGGGCGTCGCCCTGACTGTAGGTGATTTGGGCACGGTACGAGATGAGTTTGTCGACACGACCGCGATCAGTCGCATCAACGGCCAACCTGGTTTAGCGATTTCGATCGAAGCTGCGGCCCGTGAAGACTTGCTGGCCATGACCGCCGCCGTCCGAAAGTACGCCGAGACAAAAGAACTACCGCCGGGGTATGAATTCGCGGTTTGGGGAGATACTTCGATCGACGTCCGTGAGCGTTTGGACTTGCTAACCACAAGCGGAATGCAGGGGTTGGTATTGGTCTTCCTGATACTCGCGATCTTTCTCGAATTTCGCCTCGCATTTTGGGTCGCTTTGGGAATCCCGATTTCTGTGTTCGGTGCACTCATTGTGCTTTGGCAGACCGGCGAGACGCTCAACATGCTTTCGATGTTCGCGTTTCTGATCGCACTTGGGATCGTGGTCGATGATGCCATCGTCATCGGCGAGAACATTTACGCCCATCGGCAAATGGGAAAAACCGGGCTGCAAGCCGCAATCGATGGCACCGCGGAAGTCATTCCGTCGGTCACGACGTCCATCGCCACAACGGTCTTCGCATTTATGCCGATGTTCTTTGTGACCGGGGTCATGGGAAAGTTTTTCGCGGTTCTCCCGGTTGCTGTGATCGCGATGCTAGTGATTTCGCTGGTGGAAGCCATCTTCATTCTTCCCTGTCACTTGGCCCACCCGCCGAAGACATCGCGACGTGTCAGCTGGATTTCCCGCAAATGGACCAGCTTCAATCAATGGGTCGGCCGCCGGCTGGATTGGTTCATCGAATCCGTTTACGCGCCGCTTTTGAGGCAATGTTTGAGGAACCCAGCTTTAGTGTGTTGTTCAGCGGTCGCACTATTGCTGGGTTCCTTCTCACTCGTGACTGGCGGGATCGTTCCTTGGGAAATTTTTCCGGACCTCGACGCTCGCCAAATCGAGTCGAAAATCATCTTCCCGGAAGGCACCCCGAAACACGTCACCGATGTCGCCACGCAGCGTATTCAAGATGCGATTATCGAAATTGGTCGCGAATATGAAGAACGTGAAGGTCGGCCATTGGTCACTCTGACACACCGTCTTGTCGGGCAAGTCGTTGCTGAAGCCCCGGGACAAGCCGCCGAACGCACCGAGGGCAGTCATGCAGGGATGATCAGCGTCGAGTTGGTCAACAACGAAGATCGCGACATTACCAGCGACGAGGTTGTCAAGATTTGGCGGGAACGCGTTGGTGAAATCGCGGGGGCCGAGACGCTCAGCTTTGGCACGATCGCGGGTGGACCAGCCGGTACGCCGATCGAGTTTAAAATGCTTGGCGGATCGGAAGACATGCCCGATCTGGAAGCCGCTGTCGAGGCATGTAAAGAAAAGTTAGCCAGTTACCCCGGAGTCTTCGACATCACCGACGATTCCCGACCTGGGAAGTGGGAACTCCAACTTGCAGTCAAAGATGATGCGGAACAGCTGGGGGTTCCGTTGGAAACGATTGCTGGGACGGTGCGATCCGCGTATTACGGCGAGGAAGTCATGCGGCTTCAACGCGGTCGACACGAAGTCAAACTCATGGTGCGATTTCCGAAAGCGGAACGCGAGTCACTGGCGAGTTTGGACGACATCCGTATTGATATCGGCGACGGCTATCAGCGTCCGCTCACGGAATTAGCGGAGATCGAAGTCAATCGCGGATATGCGGAAGTGAACCGTTTGGATCAACGCCGATCAATCACGATTTCCGCAGATGTGGACTCCAACATCGCGAACGCATCGCAGATCGTGGGCGAGTTGCAACGCAAGTTCGTGCCACAACTGCTCGAGAAATACCCCAATCTGCAAGTCCGCTGGGAAGGGCAACAGGAACAGACCATTGAATCGATGCAGAGTCTGTTTCTCGGACTGATCATCGCTCTCCTCGCGATGTTTGCCCTGCTCACGTTGGAATTCAAATCGTATCTGCAACCCGTCATTGTGATGGCGGTGATTCCCTTTGGGATCATTGGCGCACTTTGGGGACATGCTGCGATGGGCTTGCCATTGACGTTATTCAGCGTCATGGGTCTCGTGGCACTCACGGGTGTCGTGGTGAACGATTCGATCGTGTTGGTGGACTTCATCAACCACAAACTCAAGGACGGTATGCCACTTGACGTCGCGGTAGCAGAGGCAGGCGTGCGTCGGTTTCGTCCGGTGTTACTGACGTCCCTAACAACCATCGGCGGACTGTTGCCGATCTTGCTCGAAACATCGTTGCAAGCTCAATTGTTGATTCCGATGGCCAACAGTTTGTGTTTCGGTCTCATGCTCTCAACGGTACTCGTTCTGCTGCTGGTTCCGGTGTTCTACAGCATCTACGGACGATTCACCGGGATGACGATTTCCCCCCCAGACGAATCCTCTACCGAGGCCGATTCAGAGACCCCACCAGTGAACAAAACCGAGCTGGTTCTCCATTGATGTTCACGCGATATCAGAAATGAAAAAGAATCGTGGCGGGATCGCTTGACCGATTCATTTCGCGTGCTAGAATTCCCTCCACGCCAACGCGAGGGGCCGTAGCTCAATTGGTTAGAGTACCGGACTGTCGATCCGGGGGTTGCGGGTTCAAGTCCCGTCGGCCTCGCTTCAAACGCCCGTTGTCAATAAATGACAGCGGGCGTTTTTTCGTGTCGTCAGCGACACTGACGAACATCGCCCGAGGGGTGGGGTCGGTCTTCTGATTACTGGTCATCTTCCTCGCTGGTGATATCATATGCTGGCTGCAGCCGATCAGGCCCAGCCCATCCATCCCTGCTGATAAACTGTTTGCCGTCTAGGGACTGCTGAGTGAAGTCCCGAAAACAGGGCTAGACGACCATGGTTTTGATGTCGTGGAGTCTCAGGCTGGTGGTGGGGCGGCAGTGTTTGTCAGCGGTTTCTATGCGAGGCGGATTCTCGCTTCCCTCTATCGCTTGATGAAGGAGGGCAACTTGCTGACGTGTCTTCCAATGAACGACGCTGTGACGGTCGGGACGACCGAGAGCAACTTCGAGGAAGCCCCCAGACGACATGCCGCAAAAAGTCGTTTACAATTTACCCGAAGAACCGGGTGTTTCGCTTCCCTGGGGTTTGGTGATTGGATGCGTTCCAGAGATCAAGTCGTTAGCGAATGAGTAGCCATAATCCCGAGGGGAATGGGACTCCACTGGGCGGCGTCGCTTGGTAAGGTTTTCGAAGGAACTTTCTGTTTTTCCGATCTTTGCACCAACTTTGCCAACGATCGAAGACGCTGACATCATCCGGCAAACGCGAACCCGGCTCGTCTTACTGCCGGTCTGAGGGTTGCGGATTCAAGTGCCGTCGGCCTCGCTAGAAAAGTGAAACTTTTCCATTTCTTACAGAATCACGGAATGGTTTTCCGTTGGGCGTTTTTTTGGTGGGACAGCACCAACTCCGCATGCACGTGCATCCGCAATGCACTAACGCTTTCCGGACATCTCTCGATGTGTTAGCGGCATTGCCTCTGACGAAAAGGGAACGGAATTTCCGATCGAAAGTGACGCTTGGATTCGTCAATATTTCAACGCGGGAAGCCGTCGTTCCGCGTGTGATTCGCTGCCTTCATCGCAGGCCGTTCACCTCTGAACAAAGCGGCTTCATGAATTAATGATGAAGCAAAGTACAGCTGCCTTGCGAACTCCGGCAAGATCAGCAAACTGCAACAACACTGCTGAACATGACAC
This sequence comes from Thalassoroseus sp., assembly GCF_984380535.1. NCBI lineage: Bacteria > Pseudomonadati > Planctomycetota > Planctomycetia > Planctomycetales > Planctomycetaceae > Thalassoroseus > Thalassoroseus sp. The sequence goes on along the minus strand of NZ_CFHRBF010000003.1, from coordinate 76,630 downwards.
TCCTAACTGACGATATTGCCTCATTCAATTGCCGAAATCAGTCGCTCAGTTAGATAGACACAAACCGGACTTCGGAGAGTTAAGATGCGATTCAAAAGTGCTGCTGTAGCATGCATGGCGTTATTGATTGTGGTCGAGACCTCACAGGCAGGTTTGATCATTACGTATCAAGATGTGGGCAGCGATTTGCAGTTCGACTACTCGGGATCTTTGAACATCGCGACTGCTTCGGCGTCTTCGTCAAACTTGGCAACCGTGTCCTTAGACCCAAATCCTGTGTTTTTCAGCGCAAGTCACCAAGGCTTTGCTGGGCAAGATGACTCTGTTAGCGGCACATCGGGTTTGTTCGCGACGAATCTTCCGACTTTCTCTTCGATCCAGGGCACTCGGTCTGGCACGTCGTTTTTGTTCCGCCTGAATAACCCGGGACAAGCAACCGAAAACTTGCAGCTCTGGGGGGACTGGGGAGCTGCAAACGCACCGATCAATGGACAACTAATCTTGACCAACCAATCAGCCAACAGCATTGGCATGGTCGATGGTTGGAACGTGCAGACAGACTGGGGATCAATTAGCTTTCAAGCACTGTCTGTAGCTCCTGCGCCCGAACCTGCCTCGATGACCCTCTTCGGCATTGGTGCCAGCTTCATGGGCATTGCAGCCGCACGCCGTCGTCGCCGCGAACAGTAAGGATGTCATCAAGCGATCTCAGCGGCGGGGGAAGGTTTACGACTGCGGCGAAGTGAACGAGTATTTCTTACCGCTTACCTTGATCTCTAATTTGTCGACGATGAGTTCGCTATCTTCGAATAGCCAGAGTTGAAATGACGGCTCTGATTCGGATTTCTCGAGATTGATCTTGCCGTCTTTCGTCACCCAATAGGGGTAGAAATCCTTAAACTCGGTTTCGATTTCATCCTCTGTCGTTGGCGACCTGACGAGCAGCCAGATCGATGAACCGGGCTGTCCTTCCCCGCCCCAGTCCCAATCGACGACACTCAAGGTGTCGTACCATGCGACAAGAAGCACCTCGTCGTCACTACGATTCATTCGCTCGATTGCAGACTGAACTGCTTTTTTGAGTGCGGCATTCCGCTGTTCCTGGTGTTTTTTCCGTTCTTGGATGAACCGCTGACGCAACTGTGAGTTCTGACGAACGGCTTCTGCTACTGTTTTTGACTTGTCGAGCTGGCGAATTCGAACAACATCTGGATAGACGACGAAATGGGTCTGCCGGGCTTGCTCCTCGTAGCCTTCACCGACGAACATTACCCGCCACAAAGGATGCTCTTTCAACACTTCTTGCAGTTCTGCAATGACCGCCGGCAGAGATTGAGAAAGTTCGGGCGACGGTGTGATTTCCACCTTCTGAGTTCGGTCGAAGAATTTGTCATCATATACGTAGAACTCGGAATCGCCGTCCACTTCGCCATAGACTGTGGAATGCTTGGAAATGCCTCGAACGACCGCCGCTCGGACACGGTAAAATTCTTCTAGCGAAAGTTCGGGGATGTCATCACGTTCCGTCCAGATCGAATCCACTGGAATTTCGAACTCCGTGGCGGACACGTTGTAGGGACCCATGAAATCTAGGGAAGGGCGTCCTTCATGGCTCAACTCCATTTGCATCCCTTGCGAGGGTTTTTCTTGCGGGGACACAGATATTTCATTACTGCATCCGTTCAGAACCAATGTTAGCACCCCAAGCAAGAAGCCAACCGTCTTCATAGGAAATCTCGTCACGGTGCGTGAAAGCGAGGGCCTTTTCTCACTCAAACCATTTGCGGAATAATGTGGATGTGATGGGCCCAGTTTGGGTTGGTGTTTGGGTAGTCGCTGCGGTAATGGACTCCTCGGCTTTCAGTGCGAGTGGTGGCGGCGGTGATGACACACCGGGCCAGGAGTTCCATGTTCTGCAGTTCCCAGCCGCTCGGGTCGTTCAACTCGCGAGCTGCCACGTATCGATTCCAGAAATCGACCTGGGTGAGGGCATCGCGTAAGCCGTCGGCATCGCGGCGAATCCCGACCTTCCGCCACATGAGGCTGGAAAGTGAGTTTCGAAGGTCGGTCAGGTCCATTCGTTCGGAATCGTCTTCGGCCCGCGTTTTTTCACGAGGTGGTAGCGGGATGGCCTGGAATGTATCCGGCTGATCCGCAGCGACAGCCGACGCTCCGATTCCCGCCCGCAAACCGTAAACCAATCCTTCTAGGAGACTGTTCGACGCTAAGCGATTCGCTCCGTGAAGGCCGGTCGATGTCACTTCCCCTGCAGCCCACAACCCCGGCAGTGTTGTCGCTCCGTGTTCGTCGACGACCAACCCACCGATCATGTAATGGGCTCCGGGGCGGACGGGAATTCGATCACGGGTAATGTCGATGCCAAATTCATGACAGACTTTCCGGATGTGCGGGAATCGTTCGTGAATTAGCGATGGTTCAAGCTTCGACAGGTCTAGGTACACACACGGATGTTGCGTTTTCTCCATTTGGTCGGTGATTGCCCGACTGACGTCGTCGCGAGGTGCTAATTCGAGATCGGGGTGGTAATCCTGCATGAACCGGTAGCCGTTGGCATCGACTAATTGGGCTCCTTCCCCTCTCATCGCTTCCGTAATGAGATGCCGAGAACTCCCGGCGATGTACAAGACGGTCGGGTGAAACTGCATCAATTCCATATCTCGCAGTTCGGCTCCCGCTCGAAACGCGATTGCGTGGCCGTCGCCGGTGGCGATTTTGGGGTTCGTACTTTCTCGGTAGAGTTGACCGGCTCCACCGGTGCACAAGATCGTTTGTTTCGCCCAGAGAAACGTTTTGCCATGTCGGGGATTCCAAACCAACGCCCCTCTGCAGACTCCTTCGTGCGTCAACAGGTCGATGGTGAAGGTTTCCTCCCAGGCGGCGATGTTCTCTGCTCCCGTCAATTGTTCCGCTAGCGCCCGCATGACTTCTTTGCCTGTTGCGTCGCCCAATGCATGAGCGATCCGCCGGTGGGAGTGTCCCCCCTCGCGGGTCAGGGCCAGTTCGCCGTTTTCTTTGTCGAAGTCGGTCCCGTAGCGGATCAGTTCACGAATTCGCTCCGGGGCGTCTTCCACGACCATCCGCACCACTTCTTCGTGACACAGTCCCTTCCCCGCCGCGATCGTGTCGGCCGCATGATTGGCGATATCATCTAGCGGGTCCAGCACACCCGCGATCCCGCCCTGTGCCCAAGCACTATTGGAGATCGAAAGGACATCTTTCGTGACAACGACGACATCCAGTTTCGAGTCCACTGCTAACGCGGCCCGCGTGCCCGCAATGCCACCGCCGATCACAAGCACGTCCGTGAAGTAATGCGGAACACGCTTGGGATCGAAACGAACAAGGTAGCGATGACGAAAAGGAAGGGTAATCGCGGTCACGGCTGAAATCCTGTCTAGAAAAACGCAAGGCGGTTCATGCTAACGGTTGGCTACCAAAGCGAAAAGCATGCTTGGGGCAAACACTCTGGCTGGGAAACGTTGTTTGGGTTGGAAAAGTTGAAAAAAATCGTGGAAATTTGTATTCGTCCGCCTCTTTCCCGGAGAGTTTTTGTATCTTCAAGGTGTCAGGATAGATATCCTCGTCAGTAACCCACCCGTACGCTCTCCGTGATGCAATGCGATTTGTCCTGAACTCATATTGGGCCATAGGTGAACGATGAATTCTACGACAATTCCTTCCCGCCATACTCAGCGTCAACGCCGCCTAATCTGTGTTTTGTTACTGGCTGGCAGCATGGTGATGGCGAGTTCGTCAGTCGCTTGGGCACAGTTTATCTACGCAGGCCGATATGTCGGCGGTGGCGGGGGAGACAGCGTCACCAGCTACTACAACTCTCAAGTGGCGGCGAGTTATGCGCGGGTCAACAATGCCTGGGCTTATCACACGATGCAATTCGCGATCAAGCAACGCATCCGCAATGTTGTCTCTGCGAAGAATGCGTCGTGGGAAATGCGGACCATTGACGAAGCCGAAAAGATGAAACGCAAGATTTCTCAAATGCAGCAGTTGCGTTTGATTAAGAGTCGCAAGCTCGAGCGTTATATCGAAAACCCAGATGCCTCCGAAGGCTCGATTCTGAACGGAGAAGCCCTCAACTTGCTGTTGGATCGTCTCGCCGTCACGGTGTTTACCCACAAGTTTGATGAAAATGGTTCTCCGTCAGACGCTCAATTTCAGAACTGGGATAAGAAGAACGTCCAACTCGGCGACGATATTCTCGATCGACTGCAAATCGTGCAGAACTTAGGTGGTGGACGCAAAACCGTCTTTCGCCCGACTGATGGGGCGGCCATGCAAGTCGACGTTTGGCCGATCTTGCTGCAGTCTCAAAATTTTGACGATCTTCGTGCGGAGTTTTTATCGACCCGCGAAGACGCCATCAAAGAAGCCAAGTTGAGTGAAGAGGGCGTCACCCGGGAGACGCGAGCCGTCTTAGAGAAAACGCTCACCAAGATGGAAACGGAACTCAAAGACCGTTACGACAACAAAAACTTCCGCATCTATCAGGGAATCGAAAACAACCTTGATTACCTCCACAGTGAGGCGTTCTTAAAGGAATTGAAAGGGCAACTTCGTCGGATCAATCAGCTGGGACAACGTTCGAGCGAGATGTTCAACGGCAGCTTCGCATTCGCCGGCGAACGAACGCTCCCGGCGTTTGTGCGATACATGGCCGATTCCGGCTTGAAATTCGCCCCTGCGAAACCCGGCGATGAAACCGCCTATCATAAGATGTACCGCATTATGCGGGACTTCTACTCCACTGTTCAGGACCAAGACCGCTATATCGTTCATTGGGAAGACCTGACCGGACATCTCTCGGCGGAGAAACGTTTGGCCGAGGCGAATCAGTGGCGAGATCGTGGACGTCACAATAAACTAGAGCCATAATGCTCGGTTGATCTTTCGACGCGATCATTTTTTGCGACCTTCATGGTATTGGTCCCACCTATGGCGATCATGTTTCAGATTTCTCCGGAGAGCAACCGACCAGCCGGTTCAGGTCTTCCTCCGAAGCCTCCCTACCTGATGGAGTTTTCGTCCGTGGGCACAACCGAAGACGAATCCGCTTTGCTGTGGCGTGGTGAAAACGGTTGGGTGATTGCAGTCGATTCAACGAGTCGGCCGGTCTGCCTCTTGCCTGGCAAATCCATCAAGTTGGAGGAACAACTCACCCCCGGCCAACTTTCACGTTTGTCTCATAGCGGATTGTCCCCCCACCCGCCGGAGGCAGATCGCGAAAGAATGCAGCAGTTGCTGACGGAAATCGCGGGTCCGAGTGCCCCCACATCGGCTTCCGGTTCCGCCGTCGCTCCCTGGAAATTCCTGGCGGCCGGAGCGATGGCCGGGATCGTTTTGACGGTGTTGGTGTGTCTGCCGTTTATGTTGTCTCGAGGTGAATCAGCAGCGACAAACTCCGCGGTTGCACAGAATGATCCCTCCGACAACCCGCCGGATAATGATCAGACGCCCGAACCAGCCAACAGCCAACCAACCAAACCTAACAACAACCCTGCCGCTGTCTCGAAGAAAGGCTCCGAGACCGAACCGGATTCCACCACGGAGACACCGTCGGAATCAGAAAACACGACACCTCCCCTTCCAGAGAAAATCGATCCTGAGGACGGCATCTATATCGTCGTCATGCGAGAGGATGGGGAGCAGTTCCACCTCGGTACTGCCTGGGCCAAAGGGCCGCAAGAATTGGTTTCTTCAGGGACCTTGGTCAAAATGCTGACCGAAACCATGCGAGACACCGACGCGAAAGTTCTCGTCGTGCATCCGCGGACATACGAAGAATTTGAAGTCGTGAGCGGGACCGTCTCTCCCACTTTGGATCGCATCGATCGCGAAGCAATGCGTGTTGGCCAGAAACTCGATCAGGTGCAACGAGAACTCGACTTTTTACGAGGAAAACGGGCGGCTGGTGAAGATGTCGATGCCGATTTGAAGCCGGTCCAGAAAGAGTTCGAAGAACTCGGCAAGGAATTGTCCGACTTGATGACGCAGATCGGCGAGTACGATGTCGGCACACTCCGGATCAAAGAGAAACTGCCGGTGGTTCTCAAAACTTCGGATCAAGTTTCCTCCGCGATGGACGTCACGATTGCGGGTGTGCCGTTGTCCCTCAACTCCGTGAATCAGTCCGGTAGCATTAACGACCTTCGCTTTGTCAACGCTGCCGGAAAGACGGTTACTCGTCCTAAGAACGGAGTCTTTAAACTCGTGTTCGATGCCCGTCTTAACAGCGAGCGAATTTGGCGTGGTTCGCCCGTACTCGATGCGGATGGGAATGTCGTCGGAACCTACTCGACACCACTGCTCATGGAAGCCGACGAAGATAACCCGCTGCCTCACAATATCGTCAGCGTTTCCAAGATCCGCTAGGAACCGTTTCCATCTTTCGTGGCCGGTTCTGTCTCGCGGAAGTTGCAATCCGAGGGCGTTTCCGTGTCCAACATGGAAACGCCCCCGCAAGAACCAATGGCTTTCCTATTGTTCGACAAGGCCGAGGAACCGTTCGTAGGCGGCATTCCAGGCTATGGAATCCTTCGGATCGAACTGCACTAACTCAGACGATGCATGCACCACATGGCGAATCTCCGCCAAACTATTGAGTTGGCCGCTCGTGCGGGCTTGGATCAAGACATTACCCAACGCGGTCGCTTCGACAGGGCCTGCGATAACCGGGCGACCACAGGCATTCGCTGTGAACTGATTGAGCGTGCCGTTTTGTGATCCACCGCCGACAATGTGAATGACTTCGATCGGCGTGCCTGTCAACTGTTCGAGCCGTTCCAGAACCAATCGGTACTTGAGAGCCAAACTTTCCAAAGCACAGCGGACGAGTTCGCCTTCATTGGACGGCTCTGGTTCGTTGTGTGCACGACACCATTCGCGAATCGCTGTCGGCATATCATCAGGATTCAAGAACGCGGAATCATCGGGGTCAACCAAAGATCGGAATGGTTCAGCTTCCGCAGCCAAATTGACAAGTTCTGCATAGTCGAAGGACTTTCCGGTCCGTTCGAACGAGACGCGGCATTGCTGAACAAGCCATAGCCCCATAATGTTTTTGAGCAATCGATACGTGTCGTCCACACCGCCTTCATTCGTCACATTCCACTGAAGGGCTTGCTCGGTTGTGACTGCGTTCGGCAGTTCGACGCCCATCAACGACCAGGTCCCCGAGCTAATATATGCCCAGTTCGCTTTGCCCGTGTGGATGGTCGGGACAGCGACAACCGCGCTCGCGGTGTCGTGGGTGGGCGGCGCGACCACCTCGATTCGACCAAGACCGGTGGCGACTGCGATCTCTTCACGAAGTCGACCGAGCGCGGTTCCGGGACGCACGACATCGGGAAACATTTCAGTTGGCAAATCCAGTTTTTCCAGCAGGTCGTAGGCCCAAGTCCCTGTGGTGGTGTGGAAGCATTGCGACGTCGTTGCATTGGTAAACTCAACGACTTGGCTGCCGCACAAACACCAGTGAAAGAAATCGGGCATCATCAAAAATCGTTCCGCAAAGTCGAGGACCTTCGGATGGTCCCGCCGCATCGCTAGCAATTGCGGAAGCGAGTTGATCTCGAGAAATTGCACGCCGGTAGCCGCGAAGACGTCTTTCCGAGGAACCTGTTGAAAGACGTCTTCGAAGATCCCTTGAGTCCGGGCGTCGCGATATTGATAAGGTTGCCCAAGGATTTCTCCGCCCCGCGACATCAACACATAATCGACTCCCCAAGTATCGACGCCGACCGAAACAATTTGGTCGCCATAATTGGCCGCCGCTTGAGACAATCCGTGTTGAATCTCGTCCCACAAACTCAGCACATTCCAGCGGTGGGAGCCTCCAATCATCACCGGGCGGTTTGGAAATCGATGCTGCACGTCCAACTCGACGCGGTCGCCATCAAAGGTCGCCGCCACAACGCGACCGCTTTCCGCTCCCAAATCGATTCCCAGATAACAATTGTTAGCCATGTGCGCTTTCTCCGTTCGTGACGATGATGTGATATTACATCATAACCAGACGAATCTCGCATACAATGACACCACCTCGAACGCAGCCAGAAACGTTCGGGAAGAGGGAAATGTCGGACGTATTCCTGACCTAATCTTCTTCCGCCGGCGGGGCGAACTCAGGAAAGAAGGCACGGTCGAGTTCTTTCTTTCCACGCTCGATATAAAATCGTTGAAGTTCAGCTTCCAAAGACGCCGGTGCAAGTTTTCGTTGCCATAAGCCGTTGGCAAGTTCCTCATGACGTTTCACGAGTTGCTCGCGTTGGGCGGCCAACTTACGATCGGCTTCTGATGCATCCTCGGACAATGCAGGAACTTTGGGGCCCTGCATAATTCGCCGATAGACAAGATTGAAATCGCGACTGTTTGACTCCGCAATCGCGTCGAGTGATTCCACAACCGCAACGGCTCGCGCCGCTGCAGCGAAATCGGTCGTCGGATCGACACCAGCGGCTGCCGCCAGAGCATCGGCCAGAAGCGGACGATCGTTTGCAAGGTCGGCAACATCAGTCCGTAGGGATTGATACAACGTCTGTTGTGGTCGCAAGCTGGAATCGTTCAGACGAGTGGCGAAGTAATCGTAAATCTGCTGCTGAATCTCACGACCCGGATCGTACATCGGTTCGCTCAGATGCACCAACTCCATCTCCTTGGCGAACAGTGCACCGGTCGGCGTTCGAAACCCTTTCCCGATCCGTAAGCCGATGCGGTCCAAGTTCTCTGCCATTCGCTCGGTCGTAACGGCTTCAGGAATCGGAAAGAACTCCTCATGGGGTCGGTCGGTTTTCTGCGTGCATAGCATCAAAATGCCCACGCAGTAGGTGTCGATCTTCTGATCAGCGAGATCGGTCTCACGGAGATCGTCGATTCGCGTAGTGTCGAATGTGAGGTCGAAGCGAGCTTCGTTACCGATCATGGCCGCCGCTGCTGTCGCCATTTGTTTCTGCACGTTCGGGTCGGAATGTCTCAGCACGCTGTAATAAAGCGGGATCGAAAGTGTGTTCTCGACATTTCGTCCGTCGATTTTCGTCTGGCGTTCGTTGAGGTCGACCAACACCATCCGCTGAAAGCCGTTTGCATCGGCGTGCAGCGTGACAATTCCCGCATGGGTAAACAACCCGGGAGTCAACGTTGAGAATCGGTTGTATGGCGACGGATTGCGGAACAGTACCCAATCCCCCGGTTTGAAAATCGCTCGACCTACCGCATAGCCCTCTTCGTTGACGCCCTTCTCGACTCGTTGCTCAAGCCAATCGATCAGCACCTCGCGGTGTCCACGAAGTGACGCCGGCAACTCTGCAGCCGGAATCGCTTGAATTCGCTCCCTCAAAGCCGCCGCCGTGATCGCCGGTTCGCTAACGCCGGCTTCTTCGGTGACGTTCTGCGGGAGACCAACCCGGACAATTGCATCACAGGCCAGGAGCTGAAATTCCGCAGACGGATTGTTCTCTAAGAAACGCAGTAACCAAAAGAGACTCTCTTGCCGACCGTAACGGCCAAGCATTCGGAGAATTTGTCGTTTGATTTCGGGGGTCGCCGGCACAATTGGGCTGTTGTCCAGTGGATCGATTAGCATCGATGCTGCTAGCGAAGTACCGATGACGCTGTGGTTGTCAGCGAGGCGTTGGACCAAAGCCGCACGAAGTTTGTTGTCTTGCGAGAACCGATGACTGGCGAAGAAAATCGTCTGCTGTAACTGGTAGTTCAATCGCCCGGAAAGGTCGATCAACGCAGCTGTCACGCTTAACATTTTCCGAGCGTCTGTGATGCTTTGCGTCTCGTCAGTCATGTCTGCGATGGCCGAGCGCTTTGCAAGCAGGGCTTTTAATTCAGTGTCCACGACCGATTTCGCCTGGTGCAACTGTGCGATGGCGTCAAGATGTTGCTGCGGTTCGGCAATGCGTCGCGCGACGCGTGCGGCACTCGTTAGAACTTCCTCTGCTGCTTCATCCGCCCGAACACGAGCGGACTGCGGATTGTCTGCTGCGAGAAAATCGTTGGCGACACGTTTTAGCTCGGCAACCGCATCTGCCAAGGGTATTTCTTGGGTACTCTGCGCAAAAACGCAGTGGGAGGTTGCAGTCAACGTCAGCCAACTGAAGAACACGAGCGACCGAAATCTGCGGGAGTGCGGGGCCATCATCGAAACTTTCGGGCGTCAAAGAGCATTAGCTAAGTTTGCAGAAGTGTTCGAATCCGACAACGTCTCATCGGGCTGAGTCGAGCCGGTCCGAAACAAACGTGAGACTCCGCGAGCCACTGGATCCGAGGGCAAAAACGAAGACAGTCCGACCATCATGATCAACGCGAACGTCCACATTCCCATGAAGGCACCGATTCCTAGGTGTAACAAAACTCCAAGGATGAGCATAAACGGTCGTGCCAGCGGTCTCCATACGAGCATACAAAACGTGATTTCCCATAGGACAGTCGTGTGGGTCATGACGTCGATCAGTTTCGGATAATGGGCCAACCATGTCATGTCACGCGATTGATATTCTAAGTTGGCAAAAGCTTGCCACATGGCATCGCCCGCCCACCAGGAAAAACCGCGAAGCTTGCCCACCCCGGCGAAGAAATAGATCACGCACATATGAATCTGAATCAAGCGAATCGAAATATTCGCTGCAACACTCGGACGAACTTGCGACGGTAATTCACCAGACGACTTGGCGGCTTGTCGGTTCTTCCACCACTGGTCAAGAGAAAGTCTCTCGCCGCAGGGTCCAACCATGAGATACATAGTGAGCATCGCATTGATTTGATCGAGCCCAAACAACGCCACTGGTACGCGGTAGGCGTAAGACACTAGGATCACGAAAGACAGTACCGCGGTCAAACGAGTCCATAACCCCAGGGTAAACAGTACGAATACCGCGACACACGACCAATGAACAACATGAATCAGGTGATTCGGCACAAACCACCAGAAGGAGTATTGGTAACTCTCGGATTGGGTTTGCCGAACGAGTTCGCCGTCCAGCCAGGCATGTTCCCCAAAGAACGAATCCAGATCGCTGCCCCACACGACATATGTGTAGACCAACATTAGCCCCGTGGCGATTCGGATCACCCCAGTTAAAGCCGGGTCACGAGGAGTAAAGAAGAACTGGTCCCATTGGTCGAAAACGCGTGTGAAGTAATTTCGGAGAGTCGACATCATGGCAATCGCTTTCCATGCCGATCGTACCGGCCTAACGACTCTTCGGTGTAGCTTTCGGGGGCTGTCAGTTTCGTGCCGTTGCGGACTTGTTCCATTGTCGGGAACCAGTGAGTGATACGTGTCAGGCTAACGGTCTTGGCGTCGAATTTCGCGCAGAGATGTCGGGCATACGACTCTGGTCCGAATGGTATGAATTCGTCGTCACCAACAATACCAAAGCTGTTCATGTTTTCGGTCAGCATGAAGTAACGGTGGTACAGCAACCGTGGCCACATGGTTTTGCGATCGGGAATTCGGCCAGTGACCGTTTCGCCGTCAGCCGTCGTCAATGTGTAACTGATAAGCGTGCTCGGGCCGGGCTCCGGCGCGAAAAAGCGGTACCCGTGATTGAGATACATCAGTTCGATGTACGGTTGGAAGAGATCCCAACCAGCTTGCGACAATCCTGATGACGGCCGAGTCGACGCTGGCGATAGCACAACTGCGAACAGATGAAAGGCAATCAAACCGCTTACGATGATTTTTTTCGGTCGTGACCACCCCGAGGGATCGGGCGATGCCGTTTTGTCCGTTTGTGGTTGGGTCAAACTCGGCGAACTTCTTCCGGTCATCAATGTCTCGGATTCTCGCACAAAGCGTGCATTTGACGGATCGCGAGCCACACCGATTGCGGACTCAACATGAGTTTAACCGATGCCGCGAAGAGTCAAAAAACTATTCCGTTTCATCCAGCCAATTCGATGAACTCGGGCAAGCTATAGTGATTGCTCGGTTTGAAGGTAGGTGTTGACAAAAAGAAACCGGTCGGTGAATCCAAGATTCACCGACCGGTTTCAAAAATCGCTTAGCCAAACAAATTCGCGTTTAGTTCTGAGCGACTGCCCGCACGTTGGCAACAAGTTGTTCGGCGTTGTCTTGGTCAAGATCGACTGCAACCTCAACGGTTTGGCCGGCTTGAACTTTTGCCTTAGTGACTTTGCTGATGGTCTTGCCGTCTTGTTCGACTTCCACCTTCACGGTGTAGACGTATTTCCGAGTCGCATCCAATTTCGGACTCAGGAAGCGACGTTCCTTACCGGTCAGGGTCATCGGCTGATCTTGCAGATACACTTTGGCGTTCTCTGGAACTTTCACGACGAGAGTTGCCGCAGCGTCGGCAGCCTTCGAAGTGTGTTCTTCGATGATGACTCCCTCGTGGTACGTTGGAGCACTGTAAGTTCCACCACCAGAACCGCCGTGTGAACCAGCACCGGAACCACCGTGCGAGCCGTAGTATCCGCCGGAGCCACCATGGGAACCATAGTGTCCGCCACCGGATCCACCATGAGAACCATAGTACCCACCGGACGAACCGCCATGGCTTCCGCCATAGTAGCCACCACTGGATCCGCCATGGGAACCGTAGTAACCGCCGGACGATCCTCCGCTTGAGCCACCATAGTGCCCACCACTGGAACCGCCACTAGATCCCCCGCTCGATCCGCCGGAGGAACCTCCGCTAGAACCGCCTTTATGGTGTCCTGCGAACAAGTTTGACGGAGCCATCATCGCCAAAGCGATAGCGGCAGTTCCCAACCCACTTACTGACCAACTCATCAGTTTTTTCATTTGCTTTCCTCTCCCATGTTTGCCAATTCCCGAGATTTCGAAGTCATTCCTTGTCGAATCCTATTTCTCTAATCGCGTGTCACATTGGCGAGTGTTCCAGTTAGGAACTCTAGAGAAAATAGGTCGATTATGGCTACGAGGCTGAGTATATCAGTGGACAGTCGCTTTTCCACAAGAAAAGGCGAGAATTTAGAGAAAATAGTGGGGCGAGGGCACTTAAAAGAGTCCGCTTCCGCGCTCTGAGAAGAATCTTTCGGTCGCCAGGACAAACAGACGATTTTTCGGGACCGTCATGGTTCGCCGTTCGAGGAGCAGGCGTTAGAATTTGCGGGACGATCGACCACCGATAGTTTTATTCACCTCAGCAAATTTCCCCGAGTCGATCGAAGGGTCCGCGACTGACATGAACTGGTTGCTGCTTTGTCGAATGCTAGGAATGCTGTGCATGCTGGTGGGAGGCTCCATGGTCTTCAGCCTGCCCTGGGCGTTCCCGATTTGCGGTCAGACAATGCAATTTGAGTCCAAGGGATTTTGGGGCATGGTCGGCGCGATTGCCTGTGGGTTGATCGTCGGACTGATCATGTTCCTGATTGGTCGTCGGGAACATGCACCGTTGTTGCGGAAAGAAGCTCTCGCGACAGTCGGCTTGGGATGGATCTTGGCCGGCATCCTTGGAGGGTTGCCTTATGTGTTTTCAGGAACCTTGAGAACTCCCACCGAACCGATGCATCTGGCGGATGCGTTTTTTGAATCGGTTTCGGGTTTCACGACGACTGGAGCGTCGGTCCTAACTCACTTGGAGGCCCCAACAGCGGAAAATCCCGACGTTCAGAAACTGATTCCCCGTTGTGTGCTGTTTTGGCGGTCGTTCACTCACTGGCTGGGCGGCATGGGAATCATCGTGTTGTTCGTCGCCATCCTCGGACAACTCGGAGCAGCCGGAAAAGCCTTGATGCGGCGGGAAGTTCCTGGGCCAATCAACGAAACAGTCCGTCCGCGAGTTCGTGAAACGGCCATGCTGATGTGGCTCATTTACGTGGGTTTCAGCGTATTGCTGACAACCATTCTGCTGATCGAAGGTATGTCGTTATACGATTCCCTCGCTCACACCTTCGGCACAATGGCGACGGGCGGATTCAGCACGTTCAATGCGAGTGTCGGGCACTTTGATAGTATTGTCATTGAAGTGACCATCGTACTGTTCATGATCGCCGCCGGAACGAACTTCTCTTTGTATTATCTTGTTCTCCGCCACACTCCGGCGGGACGTGGCGAGTCGAAATGGCGTTTGAGTCGCTTGGCACCGATTTACCGCGACCCGGAGTTTCGCTGCTATTTCGGGATTCTGATCGTAACATCGCTATTGCTGACCGCCGACTTGGTCTGGACTCAAGTGTATCCCACGGTCGCCGTGGCGTTTCGTCATGCCGGTTTCATGGCGGTTTCGATCATGACGACCACCGGGTTCGGCACGGAAGATTTCAATCAATGGAGCGATTTCAGCCGCGGTTTACTGCTGTTGATGATGTTTGTCGGCGGATGTTCCGGCTCGACTGGTGGCGGAATCAAGGTGATCCGCTTCATGTTGTTCTTTCAGGCAATCCGACTGGAAATCGAACAAGCCTATCGCCCTCACGTCGTCCGACCGTTGAAGGTTTTCGGCGTGAAGGTCGACAATTCGCTTCGGCATGGCGTGGTTGTCTATTTCAGCATCGTGCTGTTCTTGTTCGCGAGCAGTTGGATGACGCTCGCCGCGATTGAGCCCGACACACAATGGGCCGCCGTGGAGGCGGACGGCGACTCGTCGAAACTGATTGACTGTGCATCCGCAGTCGCCAGTTCGCTCAACAACATCGGCCCAGGCTTGGGCGTATTGGGCCCGCACTCGAATTACGCCGAATTCTCCCCACAAGGAAAATTCCTGCTGACGATGCTCATGCTCTTGGGACGACTCGAACTATTCGCGATTCTGGTGCTGTTTGTGCCAACATTTTGGCGTTCACATTGATTCGCCAACTTGGCGGACCTGTGCAGAATTGACCAGTCGATTGTGGGTCGCTGCGAGTCGGTTTATACTCACCCTCAGCCACAGAATCACTCATTTGCCGCTCTTGCAGGTTTCCTGCGCGAAAAGGAACGCTCGATGAACCGACTGCTCCCCCTCGTCGCCCTCGGACTTTTGATCGTTCCGTCATTCGCGAACGC
Organism: Thalassoroseus sp.; assembly: GCF_984380535.1. NCBI lineage: Bacteria > Pseudomonadati > Planctomycetota > Planctomycetia > Planctomycetales > Planctomycetaceae > Thalassoroseus > Thalassoroseus sp. The sequence continues at coordinate 61,611 of NZ_CFHRBF010000003.1, read as the reverse complement.
CGAAGATTGGACTACCTGGCGGGGACCGAACCGGGATGGATTGTCACAGGAAACCGGTCTACTGGGAAAATGGCCTGCGAATGGCCCCAAACTCTTGTGGCAAATCAACGAATTTGGGCGTGGATATTCCAGCGTTGCCATTTCGAACAATCGCCTCTTCACAATGGGAAAACGTCAAGGGCCAGCCGAATTGATGTGTCTCGACTTGAAGACCGGTCGCGGCGTATGGGCGACACCGGTCGGCGATGGCGACCCGAACTGCACACCCACTGTCGATCCCGAAGCCGGCTTGGTCTATGCCTTGGGACGCCAAGGAGATTTGGTGTGTTGTCGCGTATCGAATGGTCAACTCGTCTGGCGGAAAAGCTTCCGTGACGACTTTGGCGGTAAGATGATGTCTGGGTGGGGATACAGTGAATCGCCACTGCTCGACGGCGATAAACTCATTTGCACACCCGGTTCCCAACGTGCTGTTTTGGCGGCGTTGGATAAAAAATCCGGACGTGAGATTTGGTCGACTCCCGCTCCCGGCGGTATCGGCGATCGCGGTGGGGATGGGGCTGGGTACTCGTCGCCAGTCATCAGCAACGCGGCAGACAAAAAGCAGTATGTGCAGTTGACCGGTCGGGGAATTATCTCAGTCGATGCGGAAACCGGTGCGGTTCTCTGGACATACAACAAAATCGCCAACGGGACCGCCAATATTCCAACACCGATCGTCAAAGACGATTACGTGTTCTGCTCGACCGGATACGGTACCGGGGCGGCTCTGCTGAAAATCGTGCGAGACGGAGACGGCTTCCGTGCAGAAGAGCAATATTTTCTAGATTCCAAGACGTTTCAGAATCATCACGGCGGAATGGTGCTTGTTGGTGATTACGTTTACTGTGGACACGGTCACAACAAAGGCTTTCCCATGTGTCTCGAACTGGAGACCGGAAAGGTCATGTGGGATTCCGTCCGCGGTCCTGGCAGTGGTTCAGCGGCGGTTGTGTATGCGGATGGAAACTTGTACTTCCGCTACGAAGACGGCGTCATGGCTTTGATTGAAGCGACGCCCGAAGAGTACCGTTTGAAGGGAAGTTTTGAACTTGCTGCTGTGCACGGCAAAAGTTGGCCTCACCCGGTCATTCACGAAGGACGTTTGTACCTTCGTGACCAACAATCCTTGATGTGCTATGACATCCGAGCGAAGTCCCGCTAATACGGGTCTCCGCGAAATGGTGTCAATCAACAAGAGTCAGAGTTAGTAGTCGCTTGTCCGAGGACAACGTCTGCGCGGTTTGAGACAGGACGATAACAGTATGGAAATTTATCCCGCAATCGACATTCGCGGCGGTAAGTGCGTGCGGTTGAGACAAGGGGACTACAACCAAGAGACCGTCTTTGGCGATGATCCCGTCGCCATGGCTCGACAATGGGTCGATCAAGGAGCCGCGTCGTTGCACTTGGTCGATCTCGATGGTGCTCGCGAAGGACAGTCCGTCAACGGCGAGATTATCCGTCGGATCGTCAAAGAAGCCGGCGTTCCTTGTCAACTCGGCGGGGGCTTGAGAGACGATGCCGCATTGAAGTTCGCCATCGAAGATGTCGGCGTGAGTCGGGCGATTGTGGGCACCGCAGCGATCAAGCAACCAGATTGGTTCCGAGAAGTCGCCGCAAGGTACCCTGGCCGTGTCGCCCTTGGCTTGGACGCCCGCGACTCCAAAGTCGCCGTCGCTGGTTGGACGGATGTGAGCGAAGTCACCGCATTTGACTTGGCACGCCGGTATTCCGATCTCCCGTTAGCCGCGATCATCTACACGAATATCGCCAATGACGGAATGATGCAGGGCATCGATGCTGCAACGATCGAAGACATGATCGCGCTGACGATGCTCAATGTTCCTATCATCGCCAGCGGTGGTGTGACGACCGTTGAAGACGTGAAAGCCTTGGCGGCGGCGAGTGCCAAACATCCTCGTCTCATCGGTGCCATTATCGGTCGTGCCTTGTACGAGGGAACACTGACCGTCAGCGACGCCGTCTCTGTTGCTGGCTAGAGATACGCAAACCTGATCACGGGCGGTGGCGAACTTGTCAAATTCGGTACACGTACGAATTGACGCATCGGCCAAACACACATAAGCCTGGGGTCAGGTAGAGATTCCGAAGTAACCTACGAAGAGATACGCATGACGTCTTTCAACCGACGAGAATGGTTAGTTGGCACCGGAGCCGCGCTCACTGCGGGAGCGGTATCGCGATCCGCATCCGCTCAACCAACCCAACCAGAGCCAACCACTTTTCGTTATTGTCTGAACACCAGTACCATCCGTGGGCAGAAACTCGGGATCGTTCGAGAGATCGAAGTCGCATCGAAAGCCGGTTATGACGCTATCGAGCCCTGGGTTCGGGACATCGAATCTTACCAGCAAGACGGCGGTTCACTGAAGGATTTGCGGAAGCGAATCGAAGACGCCGGGCTCACGGTGGAGAGTGCAATCGGGTTTGCGCCGTGGATCGTCGACGACGAAACCACGCGTAAAAGGGGACTCGAGCAGGCCAAACGCGAAATGAATATGCTCGCGGAGATTGGTGGGAAACGCTTGGCCGCTCCGCCGTCGGGTGCCACGAACCAAACCGATCTCGACTTGTTCGCGGCCGCCAAGCGTTATGGTGAGCTATGTAAGATTGGCGACGAAACGGGTGTCGTGCCTCAAGTCGAAGTCTGGGGGTTTTCGAAATCGTTGTCCCGGCTGGGCGAGTCCGTGTTCGTGGCGATTGAATCGGGGCATCCGTCTGCGTGTCTCCTGCCCGACGTTTACCACATCTACAAGGGCGGGTCCGATTTCTCCGGGCTCAAAATGTTGGGACCGCAAGCGGTGCATGTATTTCACATGAACGATTACCCGGCCGATCCGCCGCGTGAGACAATCAACGACCGCGACCGGGTCTTCCCAGGCGATGGGGTCGCTCCGTTGACAGATATTCTGCAATTGATGCACTCGGTTGGCTTCGCCGGCGTGCTTTCGCTGGAATTGTTCAATCCCAAGTATTGGGAACAAGACGCCATTGAAGTTGCCCAGACCGGTCTCCGCAAAATGCAAGACGCAGTCGCCACGGCGTTTTCCTCCTGAACGTCGTAAAAGAAACACACCACCACTGCAAGACCGTCCAAAAATCCATCTGGACGTGGTTCCTGGTTTCTGCAAGACTTCCGCGCGGAAGGGTTCCCCGTGTCCATCGGGGACGTTTTACGGTCGGTCTGCCCGCTGCCAGGGAAAAAGGTTCGATTCATGGATGTCGATCGCGTTGACAGCGTTTCGGTTGTGGTCCCCATCTATAACGAGGTGGAAAACCTGCCGCTGCTCTACGATGCCTTGAACGAAGTTCTCACGAGTTTCGGTCGCGAATACGAGATGATTCTCGTCGACGATGGCTCGCGGGACGGCTCCAAAAAAGTTCTTCACGAACTCGCCGACCAAGACGCCCATGTCAAAGTCATCGAATTGCGGGCCAACTTCGGGCAATCGGCTGCGATGAGTGCCGGCATTCAAGCGGCAAGTGGCGATGTGGTCATCACATTGGATGGCGACATGCAGAACGATCCCACCGATATTCCCATGATGATCGAAAAAATCGAGGAAGGTTACGACCTCGTCCACGGTTGGCGGAAGAATCGGCAAGACGCATTGGTCAATCGCAAACTGCCGTCGAAAGCGGCCAATTGGCTGATTTCACGCACGACCGGATTTCCCGTACACGATCTTGGTTGCACGCTCAAAGCGATTCGTCGAGAGGTTGCTCAAGAGATTGAACTCTACGGCGAGATGCACCGCTTCATTCCCATTCTCGCTCATTGGCGAGGCGCGAAGTGTGCCGAAGTCGTGACGAAACACCATGCTCGACGGTTTGGAGTTTCCAAGTACGGGATCTCTCGGGTGACACGCGTGTTGCTCGACTTGATTACCGTGAAATATTTCATTCAGTATCTTGTCAGTCCGATGAAACTTTTTGGGTTTGTCGGTCTTCTATGTCTCGCTCTTGGCGGGCTATCGGGGGCGGCAACGATCTTCCTGAAAATGTTTCATGCGTTCGACATGACCGGCAATCCGCTGCTATTGCTTTCCGTGTTTTCCACGATGGTCGGCGGGCAGTTTCTTGCGGTCGGTATGCTGGGGGAACTTGGTTCGCGGATGTACTACGAAGTCCGCGGACGTCAGCCATACGCAGTCCGTCATACTCGGAATTTCGATCGGTCGCTTTCTATCGAAGACGAACGCAAAATGCGTCCAGCCGCATAGTCAAACGCGACACGATGATTACGAGGACACATCTTCCCAGCCGAACTGGAACACTGACTGCGGGACGCGGAGACCATGCTTTTCGGAGCCGACTCAGTTTTGCCGATGCATCGTGCGTTGCAACCGCGTGCCGGCGCTGAATCGGGTACCGAAACGACGCCCCGGCACTGGCCGCAACTGGCCGGTTTGGGATTGGTGTTGGCAGCAGGACTGATGTTCTTCTTCCGATTGGGAGAGTTCCGCGTCCTCGGTTCGCATGAAGTATTCGCCGTGGCACCAGCCCGAGCCATGCTGGAAACCGGCGATTGGGTCGTCCCAATGTACGGCGGCTACCCTCGCTTGGAAAAACCCCCGTTGATCTATTGGTGCATCGCGGGTTGGGGAAAAGTTTGCGGCGAAATCTCAGCCGCTACCGCCCGATTTCCCACCGCCTTGTCGGCCGTCCTGCTCGTCGGTCTTCTCGGCTGGTGGGGGAAGCGTTGGTATTCTTCTTGGGTCGGACTCGCTGCAGCCCTGGTGCAAATGACGAGCGTATGGATGTTGATTTACGGTCGAAAGGCCGAAGTCGACATGCTGTTGTGTCTACTGACGACCACCACGTTACTGTTAGTCATCGAACAACCCCGGAATGAACATGGTCTCCGTTCGTTCGTCCGCTGGACAGCGATTTTCGGCCTATTATCCCTAACGTGGCTCGCCAAGTTTCACTACGGGCTTGGAATGGTGCTTCCGGTCGTGGCGGCATTCATCGTTTCCGAACGAAATTGGCGACGACTATGGAGTTTCATCAATCCGCTCGGTTGGTTGTTTCTTGCTGCTGCGATCCTGATTTGGCCGTATCTCGTGCTTCAGGAACTGCCGGAAGCTTATCGAACTTGGCAACGTGAAACACTTGGACGTGCCGTCGGAACGCTCGGCCAAGACACCTGGTACTACTATGGCCCAAAACTTTTGTGGATGGCCTTGCCCTGGACGCCATTCGCGTTTCTGGTCATTCGGGAGAGCTGGCGAGCCGCATGGTTCGAACGCAATCGCCGCGAACGATTTCTTTGGATTTGGCTACTCACGCAAGTTGTGGTGCTCTCGCTGTCCGCGAACAAACATAAGCAGTATCTCATGGCGACATTGCCGGTAGTGTCACTACTGTCGGCGCGAGGGCTTGTCTGTCTGGCCGTCGATTTCTCGACTCAAAAGCGACAGTTGAGTTCCCGCTGGTGTTGTAGTTTGATCGCGGCTACTTGGTGCGGTGGCATCGCTTTGGCATCGGTATTCTGGTTTGAAGAACCCGTGCTGCGTTGGGCTGGGATATTGACGGGCGCGTCGTTCGCTTGCATTGGAACCGTCGGGTTCAACTTTCTGCAGCGTGGTCGAGTCGCTGAAGCGATGACGGCAACCGTATTGAACCTGCTGGTTTGTACGACGATTCAAATCGGCTGGGTCATGCCCGCCCGTGATCCCCGGTTGCCATTGGTCGAAATCGCGGAAATCTCGGCATCCGTTGTAGAACCAGGGCGTTCAATCTGTGTCTACCGACTCTATCGCGAAGGGTTGTACTGTTTCCTCGACGGACCCGCATACTGCGAAGATTCGGCCGATCAATTCGTGACGGATTTGGCTCCCGGCGAAACGCAATACCTGATCGGGTGGAAGCCGTTTGTCGATGAACTCGCGGACTGTGGAGAAATCAAGCACCTTCACGTATGGCCGAAAACAGGAACTCGCACACTGCCACACATGGCAGATCTGACGCTCGCGAAGTTCGTCAAACACTGAACGAGGGACCGCTATTCCGTCAGTTCCAAAAACGGATCGAGACCCATTTCACGGTGTCTTTTGTGTCGTTCCTTCTCGGCTTTCAGCAGGCCCTTGCGTTGCTTGGTGTGTTGTTTTTCGAGGAACCGTTGCGTACGGCGAAACATTTTCACCCAACTGCTGCTGATTTCCCCCTTCGCATTTGGCCGAGCCGACGCGCGATAAGCGAGAACTTTGGCCTGCGGCAGACACCGCAGTAATTCATCTTCCAATGAGAGGAAAAATTGATACCCACCGGGGTCACCTTGTCGAGCGGAACGACCGATCAACTGGCGATCAATCCGTTTCGAACTGTGAAACTCGGTGGCGATCACATGCAGACCGCCCGCCTTACGGACGGCTTCATCAAGGATGATATCGGTTCCACGCCCCGCCATATTGGTGGCGATTGTTACGCGTCCCTTTTGCCCCGCTTTCCCAACGATTGCCGCTTCCCGAGCATGTTGATAAGCGTTAAGAACTTCGTGTTCGATTTCGTTTTCAGTGAGGATTGCACTCAGTGCTTCCGACGCGTGCACAGACGGCGTGCCACATAAAATCGCTCGCCCGGCTGCAATCAGGCTGCGAACTTCTTCCATGATGGCCTGCCATTTGGCGGCTTGCGTGGCGAACACACGGTCCGGCAACCCTTTCCGCAGACAGGGACGGTGTGTGGGGATCACACTGACGGAAAGTTTATAACCGCGTCGCAATTCACGTCTTGCTTGAACGGCGGTCCCGGTCATGCCAGCCAGATAACGATAACGGCGGAAGAATGTTTGTACCGTCACACGGGCCGCTTGTCCGGTTGCCGAGGTAATTGGCAGAAGTTCTTTCGCTTCGACCGCTTGGTGCAGACCGTCTTGCCACTTTCGACCGTCCATCAACCGGCCGGTCCCTTCGTCGACGATCACAACCTCATCGTCTTGAATCACATAATCGCGATCACGTTTGAAGGCCAATTCCGCAGTCATCGCCCGTTCGACGTGTTCGTAGATTGTCTCGGTATCGACACCGTCCAAAACGAGCGGTTTCGGCATCAGGACGACATGTCGACAACCGGCATCGGTCAAATAAACGCTGCGACGATCGGGTTCGAAGATGTAATCTTGATTGAGCGTCAGTCGAGGAGCCGTCCGGCGACACCACCGTAGAAGTTCAACGGTGCTCGTCTCTTGCGGGACCGCCAGACCAATAATGAGCGGCGTTCGCGCTTCGTCGATGAGAATACTGTCGGCTTCGTCGATGAGAGCAAATTCCTGCCCGCGTTGAACGGGTTGCTCACCGCCTCCGCCTTGGGTTCCGAACGGGCGATGTCGATCGATTTCCTCATTGCCGCCACCGATTTTGAGACGATCACGCAGAAAATCAAAACCAAACTCTTTCGCCGTCCCGTAGGTAATGTCCCGTTTGTAGTTTTCTCGACGATCGTCGTCTTCTTGGTCCGTGAGAATACAACCGACCGTCAAACCGAGCATCTTGTAGATGCCCTCGTTGGACTCTGCATCCCGCTCGGCGAGGTAATCGTTAACCGTAATAACGTGACATCCACGTCCCGGCAACGCCCGCAAGAACGCGGGTAGAGTCGCAGTCAGAGTTTTTCCTTCCCCTGTTTGCATCTCGGCGATGTGGCCTTCGAACATGACAATGCCACCGAGCAACTGCACCGGATAATGTTCTTTGCCGGTGACCCGTCGCGAGGCTTCCCGTACCAATGCGTAACTCTCAATGAGCAGCTTTTTCATTGGTGTGCCGCCGCGGGCTTGCCAACGGATTTCGAGCGCTCGTTCGCGGAGTTTCGTGTCTCCCCACTCACGCATTTGTTTGCAGCGGGCGAGGATTTGATCCACCGTCCGCCAGTAACGCATCATTCGCACCCGATTCGCGGGCATCTAGGAATCTCCTCAGCGTCATCTCAGAGGCTTGGGAATGGGTGTTACGGGTTAGAGAACCGAACTGGGTCTCTTACCGGAAGGAACACGCACGGCTTACGGAGCCATGGCACACTCAATCGCTGGACGCGGTCTATAGCCAGAACGTGCGTTGGAAGAATTCGATGACATCACCGAATAGACAATACCCAAGACTGCGATTGCCCGTGCTGATTTTCGCTTGGACTTCCGCACCGATACGACGATCTTCGGCCGGGAGTGCTTGAGCATCAATGTCGACGATAACCGGTAGAACCAAGCCTTCTTCTTGAGACACTTCGGCACGCGTTCCCAGGTCCTCCACAACACCGACATAAGTGTACTCCGGCCGAGTGGCGAGAATGTACTCTGTCGGCAGTTGCTTGGTATCCAGGCGTCCGTAACCATCGAGCAAGTGCCCCAACCGATCGGCGGAAACATCGAGTTCCAATTGCCAATCGCCTTGGTCGTTCATGATTTCTAACAACACCTCACCGCGTGACACCGGTCGTCCACGCAACTTTTGCCGAAGTTGGAAGGTTGCGACAACACCATCGCGGGGAGCTTTCACCGTGAGCTGTTCCCTGCGGTGCGTGATCTTGGCCACACGTTCGGTGAGGTCATCGATCGAAATCCGTGTCTCCTCGAGTTGCCCAAGCAGGTCGTCCCGCTGCGCGAGGGCTTCGTCGTTGACCACTCGAATCGTTTCGATTCGCCCGAGCAGCGTTGTCTTCCGTTTCTTTTGTTGTTCGAGCTGGTGAGTTAACGCGAGGTATTCGTTTTCCAGTTGGTCATTGCGAAGAGTGAGCAGAACATCGCCCTGTTTCACCCGCTGACCACCTTTGACTGTGATATCTTCGACGTCACCATCTTCCGGTGCGAACACGTGTTGCTGTTCCACCGGCATCAACCGACCTTCGCCCGTCACGCGGTAATCCCACGGAACGAGCACCATCACACCGACAACCAGCAGAATTACGGCGAGTGCGATCAGTGTCTTGACCAGTCGGCGACCGACGAGCCATTCCCGGATGCTGCCAATACGTCGCCAAAGTGGAAGTAGGAAAATCCGTTCCTGCGAACGCGCCGAGTATAAACCGGCCGCCACATGCCCGGCGACGAGATCGACGCGATTGCGTAGGCGGGGCGACAACGCACCTTCGGACATTTGCTCGACAACCAGGCAGCCGAACGTTTTTCCTTCTTCGGCTGTCTTCTCCTGTTTCTGATCGTCTTCGTCGTTGTAACCAATGAGTGGCGGTGGCTCTTTGATGGGCACCATCAGGATCATACGGGCCCGGCCCTCTTCGACGAAGTGAGCCAACTGTTGTTCGATCTCCGGCGGCCACTCGGCCTGCGAACCGGTATAAACCAAGGTTTGGCCGCTATTGATGACGTTCTCGGCAAGCTGTCGCATCGTGCGGACAAGGTTCGCCCGTTTATGCACACGCTCTTGGCCACTGACCGCGAGAACTTCGGTTTTCCGCCCGCGGCGAACGACGACACTCACACGGTCGGTGTCGAGGATCATCCGCCCGTCACTCGCAGCGACATACGCAGTTTCCTTCAAATTCCGGCCGCGTTGCAATCCGTAAAGGTATCGCGAGAAGGATTCGAGATAGGTTTCATCCGTTTCGGGCCGACTTTCTTCCTTCTGGCGTCTCGCGAGATACTGCGAAGCGGCAGCACACATGCGTTCCACAAATTGCATGAAACCGCGACGTGCTCCGGGAGCAGTCTCGACCCGCTGGAAGACTTCAATCACGCCGACGCAATCGCGGCCGATCTTCAAGGGTGACAAAATGATCTGCTTATTGAGCGGCAACTCCCGGCCCATTGGGTTCTCGGGGTGCAACAGAATCGTTTGCCCAGTGCCCAACGCATCGGCGAGCAAGCGTTGATTGTTCGTCAGTGCCGCCGGCGCATCCGATAAGCCGATTTGCGAGAGACCGACTTCATAGGCCAGTCCGATCTGGCGGTTTTCATCGAGCCGCCAAAAGACCGCCGCTTCGGCAGCGATTGCCTCGGCCAACAGTTGCAAGAATTGCGGAAAGAAATCGTTAGGAGCGATTTCCGATTGGCAGAGCTGTTCAATTTGGCGGGCGATCCGCAGAACTTGCTCGCGAACGGCTTCCAGATTTGGCTGATTCACGGGCGACCATCCATAATAAGTGGAGCATCAACGGTGGTGAGGACTTAGGTACCATCGTGCGTTGGCATCGATTGGCAAAAGCGGATTGTCTGCGATATGGGTCGAGACAACCGATCCTCTCCGGATTTCTTCCCCAACGTACCGAAATTACCAACAGGAACGTTCCAGAACCCGGATGTCCTGTGGAGTTTCATCGGCGAGTTCGGCGAAAACATTGCGAACAACCGGCAAACTCCTTGCCGATTGTGCGGTTGAAACCGATTATACTCATAGCTCGCGAATGTGGGAACGACTGTCTCCCATCCGAACGCGAATTCTGTTGGGTTTGCCTCGTCAGAATTTTCCGTACGAAGATCTTCAAGTCGAGTTTGATTTGGTCAGTGTAGCCCCCGCACAACCGGTTTCACCTTCGCAACTTCCTTCCGATCGTCGACCGATTCCTCTGATTCGTCGGTCGGACTTGGTGGTGAAGCGGATCGACTACCGTGGTGAACCGCATTACGTCATTAAAGACCCGGTTGGGTTGCAGTACCATCGCTTGCGTCCGGAGCAGTACGCCGCTCTGGAACGATTGGATGGTATCCGCAGTTTGGAAGATATCAAACACGGGCTCAGCCGAGAGTTTCCGCATGTTCGGCCATCGTTGGCGGACGTGCAGCATCTTGTGCAAGACTTGCACATGAAGAACCTTGTCCAGTCGGACCGACCGGGGCAAGGTGTCGAGATGCTCAAGCGGGAAAAGAAGAACAAAAAGAAGAAAATCCTCAGCTCGCTCCGCAACATCATGTATCTGCGGTTGCCGGGTTGGGATCCCGAACAATCCCTGGTCAAACTGTATCCGTACACACGTTGGTTATTCAATCCGTGGGTGGTGCTGACTTGTCTGGTGTTCGTGGCGTCGGCTTGGCTTCTCGTGTTGATCAACTTCGACACGTTCCAACGCAAACTCCCGGAGTTCCAACAATTCTTCGGGTGGCCGAACTTGATCTGGATGTGGGTGACCCTCGCATGTGCCAAGATCATCCATGAATTCGGCCACGGTTTGTCTTGCCATCACTTCGGCGGCGAATGTCACGAGATGGGCGTGATGCTGCTCGTGTTCTCGCCGTGTTTGTACTGCGATGTGACCGATTCCTGGATGATCCGCAGCAAATGGCCGCGATTTTTCATCGGCGGCGCGGGGATGTACATCGAAGTCATTCTGTCCGCAATGGCAATTTATGTGTGGTGGTTCACGCAGCCAGGGTTGTTGAATTACCTGGCATTAAACGTGTTTTTTGTGACTACGATTACCACCGTCATCTTCAACGCGAACCCGTTGATGCGGTTCGACGGTTACTACATGCTCTCGGACTTGCTGGAGATTCCCAACCTCCGCCAAAAAGCCGACGGCATGTTGCGGGAGACATTCGCGAAGTACTGCCTGGGAATTGAACTCCGTCCGGACCCATTCCGCCCGGAAAGCGGACGTGGTTGGCTGATGTTCTTCTCGGTCGCTTCGTTTCTGTATCGCTGGTTGATTATTTTCGGGATTGCGACGTTTCTGTACACGGTGCTGAAACCGTACGGACTGCAAAGCATCGGGGCGACGATGGCGGTGGTGTCGCTTTCGACTTTCTTTTATTCGATGATTGCCGGGACCGTCCGAATCTTCAAAACGCCGAGGAGTGAACCGTTGAATAAGTTTCGGTTGGGTTTCTTCTTATTCGTAGTGACGGGGCTCGTCACGTTGGCGTTGAGCGTGCCATTCCCGTGGTACGTGGAAAGCCCGATGTATGTGCAGCCCGAAGACGTTCGACACATTTACGTCACGACACCGGGGCAACTGGATGACATCCGCGTCAAACCGGGAGAAACCGTCAAGACGGGAGACACGCTTGCGATTCTGCAAAACCCGGAATTGAGTGATCGGCTAAAGGAGCTTGAAAGTGAATACCACTTGTGGACAGCTCGCCTGAAAACCGCGATCGAAACGAACGATGCCGCCGGCGAAATTGAAGCAGAAGAACGACAAGTCAGTCTGGAGAAGGAAATCCGTGAGTTGCGTCGGCAAGTGGCGGAATTGACGATTGTGGCACAGATTGATGGTCGTATTGTGCCACCGCCGCGTAAGCCGATGCCGAAACGTGATCCGTCCGATCCCCGTCTTCCGCCCTGGCACGGCACACCACTTGACCAGCAAAACGACAAAGTGTGGCTCGATGCGCAAACGCACCTGTTTAGCATCGCCCCCAAAGACACGATGGAAGCGGTGCTAGTCGTCGACCAAGGCCAACGTGAAGACATCGCCGTCGATCTGCCGGTTCAGTTTCGGCTAGACCATTTGCCGGGCCAAGTGTTCGACGGAAAAATCTCAATGATTTCTCACCGACACTTAGAAAATGCTCCGCCATCGCTGTCCAACAAATACGGCGGTCCGCTTCCAACCGTGAGTGGTCAAAACGGCGAGGAGCAACTCACGAGCATTGCTTACGAAGCCACTGTGCAATTGGCCGAACAGACCGAAAGCCTACGAGCGGGCACCCGTGGCGAAGCGCGAGTCCTCGTGGAACGCCGCACCGCCGCCGACTGGCTCTGGCGATGGATTCGCAAAACGTTCTACTTCCGATTGTGAGCGACGTTCGAGTTGAATCGTGCAAGACCTTGTCCCGGACAAGTTTGTTCGTCATCCGTCTGTCGACACACGGGAAGCTCTCGCTTCGCGTCTCGGCTACATGTTTTCGCCATTCTCCCAGGATTGGGAGTGGGAAATGGCGGACATGAAGGACTTCGACCGTTATGTGGAACTCTATCTATCCACAGGGGTAACTACGGACGAACAACTTTCGCTGATGGAAATGATGATCCAAGCGGTCGAAGACGAAGTTGCAGGGCGAGCAACGGTCTTGCGGATCCAAGAGTTACCGAACTGGATCACCGTCGGCAAGTTGTTGCAACAGAATGCTCATTTACATGCAATGACAATTGCCTATTGGACCTGTCTCGATGCCGAAGAACCGGACGACGCCGAACAACAATTCTATGTGTCCGGTCCTATGAGACAGATTTGGAGTCGGGTACTTCCGGAACTCATTCGTTCCGCATGCAACTGGCATTGAAACGGTCGAATGAGTAAGCCGGAATCTGACTCGACAGTCTCGTACTCGTCGCCGACGTTGGCTGGGACGCTTCCCAGCCAACCATAATTCGGGCCACCAGTTTATTCCGTCTTCGTCGCTTGGCCGTTCAGCGAGTATTGATTGGGTTTGCCGCAGATTTCTTCGAGCATTTTGCGGTCGATCGCTTCATGCTGTTGCAGCGATTCCGCGATTTGGTCGAGATGCTCCCGTTGTTCAGTCAAAATTTCGATCGCTTGTGCTGAGGCACCGTTGAGGAAACGTTGAACCTCTTCGTCGATTTGCCGAGCAGTTTCGTCGCTGTAATGGCGTTGCTCGTGCATTTCCCGACCGAGGAAAGGATGTTCCTCGCCCTGATTGAAATACACTGGTCCGATGGCTTCACTCATGCCCCAATTCGCGATCATGCGGCGAGCGATCCGCGTGACTTGTTTCAAGTCGTTCTCGCCACCAGCGGTATATTCATCGAAGATAAGTTTCTCAGCGGCTCGACCACCAAGAGCCACGATGAGCTGCGTACGAAGTCGCTTTTCGCCAATGCTATAGCGTTCTTCATCCGGTAGGAACTGGGTCACGCCGAGTGCTCGTCCACGTGGGATAATGGTGACTTTGTGCACCGGGTCCGCATCGGGCAGCAACCAACCGAGCAAAGCATGACCGGCTTCGTGGTAGGCGGTCATTTCTTTTTCGTGATCGCTGAGAACTTCCTCTCGTTTCGGCCCCATCAAGACGCGATCACGGGCGTAATCGAAATCGTCTTGATTAACGCTACTTCGCGATGTGCGAGCGGCATTCAACGCAGCTTCGTTGACGAGATTCTTGAGTTCAGCACCGGAAAAACCAATGGTCGCGTTGCCGACTTCTTGCAAATCGACATCTTCGGCCAAGGGAACCTTGCGGCTGTGAATCTTGAGGATTTGGAATCGGCCTTCGCGGGTGGGGCGATCGATCGTGATGTGGCGATCGAAACGACCGGGACGCAACAAAGCCGGGTCTAACACGTCGGGTCGGTTGGTGGCAGCGATCACGATCACGGCTTCGCTGGGCGTGAAACCATCCATTTCGGAAAGAATCTGATTGAGGGTTTGCTCACGTTCGTCGTGACCACCCCCGACCCCAGCCCCACGCACACGACCGACCGCGTCGATTTCGTCGATGAACACAATACATGGTGCGTTGTCTTTGGCAGTGCGGAACAGATCCCGCACACGACTGGCACCGACACCGACAAACATCTGAATAAACTCGGAACCGTTGATGGAATAGAACGGCACACCCGCTTCACCGGCAGTCGCCCGAGCCAAGAGAGTTTTTCCGGTTCCGGGTGAGCCCATCAAGAGCACACCTTTCGGAATTTGGGCCCCTAAACGCTGGAACTTCGCGGGATTTTTGAGGAATTCGACGATTTCCTGCAATTCCATCTTCGCTTGTTGCATCGCGGCGACGTCGTCGAAAGTTGTCCGCTGATCGGATGCGTTAAAGCGTCTGGCTTGGCTACGGATGAAGTTGCCCATCATTCCGCCACCCATGGGGTCGGCCGATCGTCGCATGATGAACCAGAAGAACGCGATGATCATCACCGGGCCGATCAACCACAGAATCAACTGCGAACCGAATTGGCCGTCGGCTGGTTCCGCCGCAATGACAGCCCCACTCCGCCGAATCTTATTCGGGAGTTCAGGATCTTGCAGTGCGGGAATAGGAACCGGCGTGTTGAACTGCTTTTCGCCGTTGATTTGCTGTTTCCACTTCCCGGTGATGACGTCACCGTGGAATTGGACTTCCTCAACGTTTTTCGCATCAAGTTGATCGAGAAACTCGGAATACAGAACTTTCGCCCCGGAATTTAGCGGGTTTTGCTGATACATGAAGTAAATCAGCAAGCCAATGGCGACTAGCACCATCAACCAACCACCGCTGAAACTCGGCTTTGGAGCGTCGTCACCGGATTCGCGTCGGTTTGGTCGTTGAGGGGAACGCTCCGGACGACGTTCCGGTTTCGGATCAGACATTATGAAATCTCAAATTTAAGTATTCGATGCAATTGGGAAACTGTAGTTTCCCGGGACGCAATTTAAAACCATCCGACCGTTTGCGTCAGCCGTGCTTGCCTGGGTTGAATCGTTTTGTCGACTTCGAGCAAGGTGAGCCAATAGGTATCAGGTGACGACCAATGGTGGGAGCTATGTATGGTAGGCGATTCGATATCAGTCGGCAATTCCGTAACGGACGATACACCACAGAGCCTGGAAACCGTCTCGCCATCCGATTTTTTTGCCTTGTTCGTAAGTTCGGCCAGAATAACTCACCGACATTTCGTAAACGCGGAACCGTCTGCGAGCCACACGAGCGGTCACTTCCGGCTCGAATCCGAACCGGCATTGTTTGAGCCGCGGCGTGATGTCTTCCAACACTTCTTTCCGAAAAACTTTGTAACACGTTTCCATGTCGGTCAAGTTGAGATTCGTAAAGGCATTGGACAAGGTGGTGAGAAATCGATTCCCAAGGTAATGCCAGTAATAGAGCACACGATGCGGCTGATCCCCCAGGAATCGGCTGCCATAGACCACATCGGCCTTGCCTTCGACAATCGGGCGGAGCAATCTGGGGTATTCGGCGGGATCGTACTCGAGGTCGGCATCTTGGACGAGGATGACGTCTCCGGTTGCCTTCTCGAAACCCGTCTTCAGAGCCGCACCTTTGCCGCGATTGCGGTCGTGATAAACGGTCTTGATGCAGTTCTCATCGTCTTCCTCGTTCCGGATTTGCTCCATAATGTCGGACGAGGAATCTTGGCTGCAGTCATCCACCAGGATGATTTCCTTGCGGATCGGCACTGCACGAACGGCAGCCACGATTTCACGAAGGGTCTGCTCTTCGTTGTAAACCGGAATGACCACCGATAACAGCAGATCGGCCGGAATCGCGTAAAAGCCGAGTTGGCGACACGCCGATTCGCCGAGTGTTCGTCGAAGGTTGTTGTACCACTGCTGAGAATATGGTCGTTCGTCCGTGACGGTTTCAAATTCCTGGCTCGGCATTGACCGGTCTTTCCCTGTTCAGTTCAATGGGTCCGTCGCTGTGGAATGACTTGGTGCAATCTCCACCCGAGTTCGGCGGGTCAACAGATTCCGTCGCAACCGAGTGCTGAGATTGTGGGAAGCCGCATTGTCTCTCGAATTGGCGGTCGATGTCTAGTCTATCTTCGAGACAACTTCTCGATCAGCGAGCCGATGGTGGTGATTTCAATGTTTGGGTGAAGATTGTCAACGGAGCGTGCACCAATGAACCCCCTGAAACATGTTCTGCTCGATGTCCGCGAGGGTATTTATCTCGAGGACTGGAAGATTGACGCCAACCACTCCGGGCATGTCGGAGACTGGAGCGTGGCAAACCGACGAATGCACGGCGGACTTTCGGATGGCGTCGATGTGGTCACACTCAACAATGGCCAATTGAACGTCAATATTCTGCCCACTCGTGGCATGGGCTTATGGCGGGGAGCCTACAAAGGAATCCGTTTGGGCTGGGATGCGCCGGTTTCGCTGCCGGTTCATCCGAAGTACGTTGATCTTCAACGACGTGGCGGACTCGGCTGGCTCGACGGGTTCAACGAGTGGCTCTGTCGATGCGGACTGTCGTTCCTTGGGCCGCCAGAAAACGAAGCCGGAACCACATTGCACGGCCGAATTTCCAATCAACCTGCTCATCGAGTGTGGTTGGAAATCGATAACCTCAAACATACGTTGGCGGTGATCGGTGTGATCGAGGAGGCATCGTTATTTGATTCACGATTACAATTGACGTCCCGCGTGGAAACCGATTGGGACTCCGGTCGCCTGCGAATTATCGATGAGATCGTCAACGTCGGTGGGACGCCGGCCGAAGTGGAGTTGTTGTATCACATCAACAATGGCACACCCTTGCTCGGTGAGGGAGCCACCTGTGTGGCGGCTTTCGAACAAATGGCACCGCGTGACCCGCGGGCGGCGGAAGGTGTTGGCGATTGGAACGTCTTCGCGAAAGCCGATCCCGCGTATACGGAGCAAGCCTACTTCTTCCAACCCGTGGCGGACGACAATGGCATGGCGGAAGTGTTGCTTAAAAACTCGGCAGGTGATGCCGGTTTGAGCGTGCAGTTCGATCAGTTCAGTCTGCCATACTTCGTACTCTGGAAGAACACGCGGGCGGAAGCGGACGGTTATGTCTGTGGCTTGGAACCAGCGACTTGTCTACCAAACACGCGGTCATTCGAACGAGAACGTGGTCGGGTCATCACCTTAGAACCCGGGCAATCGCGGACGTGCCGCCTCCAATTGGAAGTCCATGCGGGTTCCGAGAAAGTCGCCGAACGCGTGAAATCGATCGCAAAGCTCCAAAGCACGGTGGAAGCAAGAATCCACCAATCCCCAATTGCCAATTGGAGCCCATAGTCCCGGTAGGTCAGACGGTGCCTGACAGAATCAGCTTCCGAAAACACTGCCCAACTTGATTGTTGGGCTTGGTCTGATCGACAGATCAATACCGCAGACCCGCACGGAGAATAAACCCGCTGTCGATATCGAAGTCGGGATTGCTGCCACGAAATTCGACTTCGCGGTCGAACACATACCCGGCTTCGATAAACGACCCCAAACCGGCCAAACCGTTGTCCGACCGCAGACCGAACATCACCCGCCAATCGCTCAACTGAATCTGATCGCCTTGCGTACCGGTCGGCCCGCTTTCTAATTCGATTTCGTACGATTCCACGTGATACCCGGCCGACACGTACAGCCACTTGTCGTCCTCACCCACGCGGCCGACGTAATAGCTAAACCGAGACTCTGGGAACATCAAGCGGTATTCGCTGCGGTCGTCGGGTGTGAAGACGATCCCGCCGTACGGCAGAATGATATCGTCCACGCGATCCCAATACATCGCACCGATCACGTATTGCAGCCCTGGTCCGGCATTGTAGACACCGGCGGCTTTGGCATCGAACTGAAACGCATCTGATCCAATATTTTGTTCGAAGTCGGTGTTGATCGACGGAGAAAACCCTAACACCAGACTCCAAGGCGAGCCGGTCTGCGTCACGGTTTCAAAGCTGTAACCAAGATGATAGACCGACGAGGGCAGGCGAGCGCCATTCGCAAGTCGCGGGCTTCGCCAAGACCGCCAGCCGGCATCCGGTCCATGCGTCAATACGGTGGAAGGGGAAATCTGCGAGGTGTAACCGGCCCCGATGTCGAGTCCAAAGATTCCAAACTCCCCTGTACCGGGGCTGATACTTTGATCGGGCATGTAGGTCGCGTCTAACCACGATGTCCAACCGAACTTGAACGGCTGCGGACCATTGATGCCGGAGTACAACGGCGGAGCCTCCTGCAACCACCACGGTTGCCCGCCTCCCGGTGGCGGTGTGCCATAACCGCCAACACCGTATCCACCGGGCGGTTCGAGGAACGGATCCTGAACGGGAGCGCCGTATTGGGCAAATTGCGGTCGCCACGGGTCTTCCAACCCGAGCGGCGTGCTAACCACACTGGGACTCGCCAGAGGAGACTGCCCGCGAATGACCACATTGAACGGTCGATCCACGTGATATAGGGAAGGTTCCACGTCGCCGGGCAAAGCCGCACCGAACGCCAGAGTTAGCAGGAAAGTTGATGGGGTCACGAGAGGATCCAACCTCGATCAAGACAGGTGATCTTTTGGCCATACGTTTCAGCGTCTTGCCAAAACTTGAGCCAAAGTGTCGTCAGATCCCAAAATTTGTCAACTTCGTTCTGAAGAAACGCCGGAACCAACTGACTTACGTACACTTAAGAAAGGGTGCGGTCGGGTTCGTAAGCGAGTGAATTGACAAAAATGGGTATCTAGTTAGTGCTAACAAGGTGTTTTCTTGTACAAAACAATGATTCGCGGCGAACTATAAGGATCGCTGATCTGATTACGCGCATGATTTTGGATAGGAATCTTTTAAGGAAGAACCGAACCAGACAATGAAACCGAATGACATGCCGAAAGAGATTGCGGGTTTCGAAATTAGATCCATTTTGGGTTCCGGCGCATTTGGAGCGGTCTATAGGGCGTACGATCCTGAATTAGACCGCGACATTGCGTTAAAGTTGCCCACCGAGTACACGTTGCAGTCAGAGAAAGCACAGAATCGATTCCTGAGGGAAGCGAAGACCGCGGCACGCTTACGTCATCCGAATATCGTACCGGTTTTCAAAGCCGGCCATGTGAGAGAACAGTATTACATTGCCTCGGCGTTCATTGATGGAGGTTCCTTGGCAAACGAGATCAACGGGAATCCGATAGAGTTCCGACGCGCGGCTGAAATCGTGCGGAAGCTGGCAGATGCACTCCAATACGCCCACGCAAACGGCATTGTCCACCGCGATGTCAAGCCAGACAATGTGTTACTCGACGAACGTGGCGAGCCTCAACTAACAGACTTTGGCATCGCGAGACTGGAAGATTCGACATCGAAAGACACGACCGACGGACAAGTGCTCGGAACACCACGTTACATGGCCCCCGAGCAAGCCGCTGGCAAGCAGAATGAAGTTGGCCCTGCAAGCGATCAATATGCCCTGGGAGTTGTTCTATACGAATTGTTGACTGGACGTGTTCCATTTGAAGGGCCAACCAATGTTGTGCTTGGTCTTCTCCTCACGCAAACGCCACTGCCCCCGCGTTCCCATAATCCCTGCATTCCTTATGAGCTCGAAGTCATCTGCTTAAAAGCGATGGCGAAAGATCTAAGTCGGCGGTATGCCGACTGCCGAGAACTTGCCAAGGACCTAGAACATTGGCTTAGCGATGAGCCAATCACAGCGTTACCGGCCTCCAAGCTGCGATCTTTTTCGCGTTGGTGCCGAAAGAATCCGGGGCTGGCTACGCTATCGGGAACCGTGACCGCACTGCTTGTAATGATCGCCGCGATTTCGCTTGCGGCGGTGTCACGGATTGAGGCGGAACAAGCCCGCACAAACGCGAAGGCTGCGGAATTGTTGAAAGAGAATCAGCGTGCCAACCAAGAAGCCGATAACGCGCAAGAAAAAACCCGATTGGCAAAAAAAGAGTCGCGTCGCGCCTTTCGGAACTACTACATTTCCCAGATGAATTTAATTGTCCGAGATTGGGAACACGCAAGTCTCAGCCCGTTGCTGGATCGCCTTAACAGTACAATTCCTGCACACACCGGAAACGAAGATTATCGAGGATTCGAGTGGCATTATTGGACTCGACGATGCCGTAGCGGTCATTCGACTTTCAGTGGAAACGCCGGTCCTGTGATGAGCGTGGCATACAGTCCAAATGGCCGGACACTTGCCACCGCTCATTCCGATCAGAATCTTGGAATTCATGATGTAAAACTCTGGAACACGGCAAGCGGCGAGGAAATAGCGACGCTCAGCGGACATTCGGCACCCGTGTTTTGCGTCGCATTCAGTCGCGATGGTCGGACACTTGCTTCAGGGTGCTACGACAGTTCGGTGAAACTTTGGGATGTCGAAAGCGGTCGGGAAACTCCCATTCGCAAGGAATATTCCGACATGGTCAAAGATTTGGCATTCAGTCCGGACGGGCGAACGTTAGCTGCCGGATGTGTTGACAACACGATCCGACTGATCGATGTAGAAAGTGGGCAGGAAACGAAAACTCTCAAAGCACATTCCACTCACGTCAATTGCGTTGCCTTCCACCCGAACAGTCAAATACTTGCTTCGGGGGGACTGAGTAACACGGTTGAGCTTTGGGATTTGGCAGCAGAAAAAGTCACTGCGACCTTGAAAGGACATTCCGGCGATGTGAAGAGCGTCGCATTCAGTCCGGACGGGCAGATGCTCGTCTCAGGAAGCGGCGATAAAACCATCAAACTTTGGGACATGACCAATCAAAAGGCAATCGAGACTCTGACAGGGCATAAATCACTTGTCGTGAGCGTCGCTGTTAGTCCTAGCGGACTGACAATCGCCTCTGGTGGTTTCGACGATGTTGTGAGAATTTGGGACGTGGCAAGTCGGAAAGCGACCGGGACTTTCATTGGACACACTGCCCCGGTATCCGGCCTCGCGTTCCACCCGGACGGTACAAAACTAGCGTCCGGGAGTTATGACGGCACGGCGAAGATTTGGGATTTGGAAAGTGGGCAGGAACCGCCAACGTTCCATGGGCATACGGATGGCATCACTGGGGTGGCATACAGTCCGGATCGGAAGACCATCGCATCGAGTAGTTTTGACAACACTATTCGGCTTTGGGATGTGGCGAGCGGTGAGGAAGTTCAACGTCTTATAGGCCATTCCCATAACGTCTATTGCATTGCGTTCAGTCCAGACGGGCAAAACCTTGCATCCGGATGCGAAGACGGAACAGTTAAACTCTGGGACATATCAAATGGTCAAGCTAAATCAACTCTTGAAGGGCATACCGGGCGGGTTGAGAGTGTGGCCTTCAGCCCGGATGGGAGCAGCCTCATTTCGGCCAGCATTGACAAGACGGTCAAGCTATGGGACCCGACAAATTTGCAAAAAGTAGTAACTCTCGAAGGAATCTCCCAAAGTGCTCGAGGCATCGCTTTCAGCCCGGATGGGCGAACATTCGTCACACTCAGCGGTAGGAATACCATTTCAATCTGGAATACTTCCACTCGTCAAAGAACAGGTATTTTCGAGTTACCTTCTGACTATGTCACTTGCATTGCATTCAGTCCCGATGGACTGACACTGGCGACCGGAAGTTATGGCAGAACCATTGTGCTCTGGGAAGCGGCCCGGTGTCAGAAAATCGCAACCTTTACAGGACACTCCGACTCTGTACACTGTGTCGCATTTAGTCCGAATGGACAAAGGTTGGCATCTGGCAGTAGTGATGGTATACGACTTTGGGACATCGCCAGTAGTCAAGAGACGGCAAACCTCAACGAACACTTGAGCACTGTAACATGCGTGGCATTCAGCCCCGACGGTCGAACACTCGTTTCGGGCAGTGCTGACAAGACGGTCAAAGTTTGGGACGGACGTCCGCTAAACGGCGAGCTTCAATAGTCAACATCATATGTTTGCTAATAAGTAGATAACTCCCACGAACTTCAATCGTCGTCTGATGAGCGGTCGTCGCGGAATTGGGAGGGGAGTTCGGACTCGTTGGCGACGGAGTCGGAGAGGGGGACGGGAAAATCCTGGCTGATGTCGACTTCGTCTTCGTCGATGGCGCGAATCAGCGGGGTGCGAGGCGGTTCGGCAACATGACGAGGGGCGGGTTCGATGGTGCCGTTGATATCGCCGGATTGCATGCCGTCGAGCATTTGACGACGCGATTTGATGCGGTAGGTCACATCGCCGATCGACAACTCATCGTTGAGCTGGATCGTGGTTTCCTTGCGGACTTGGCGACCATTCACGCGGATGCCGTTCATGCTGCCGAGATCACGGACGACAATTCGGTCGTCGACTTGAGCCAGGCAACAATGCTTCCGCGAGACTTTACGGCTGTCTTTGAGGATGACGTCGCACTCGGGGTGCCGACCGACAAACACGACGGCTTTGTCGAGCACGATCGGCCGCCCGTTGTCTATTGGGACTAAGTAAATCGCCATCCAGGAATTCTCCGAAACCACAACGACTGGCGTCGCACATATTTCACACCTACAATTTACTATAAGTAAGAACTGCAGGCGAGAGAATAATGGATTTCGAGGAATTCCGGGTTATTCCCCCGATTCGTTGATTCCGGTTAGCGAATCTGCGGCTATTCGACCGTCACGCTTTTCGCGAGATTTCGGGGTTTATCGACATCACAGCCTCTTAGGACGGCGATGTGATAGGCCAACAATTGAAGAGGAATCGACGTGACGAGCGGTTGCAAACACTCCTCGACATCGGGCACATAAATCACGTCGTCGGCGAGTTCGGCGATTTTTTGGTCACCTTCGCAGGCAATCGCGATGACCGGGCCGCGTCGCGCCTTGACTTCTGCGAGATTGCTGAGAACTTTCGGATAAATCCCACATCGCGGCACGATGAATACGCTCGGCGTTTGCTCATCGACTAATGCAATCGGACCGTGTTTCATCTCGGCAGCCGG
Organism: Thalassoroseus sp.; assembly: GCF_984380535.1. Lineage (NCBI taxonomy): Bacteria > Pseudomonadati > Planctomycetota > Planctomycetia > Planctomycetales > Planctomycetaceae > Thalassoroseus > Thalassoroseus sp. The sequence goes on along the minus strand of NZ_CFHRBF010000003.1, from coordinate 38,273 downwards.
GTAACCCTCGGCGTGGATGTAACTAATTTCCTTCAGCTTCAAGGCACCTTCCAGTGCCGCTGGGAAATTGTAGAGACGCCCGAGATACAGGAAATTATTCGCCTCGGCGTATTTGGCAGCGACTTCTTTCACTTTGTCATTGCATTGGAGTGTTTTCTCGATCTGCGACGGGATTTCTAGAAGTTGCCGAATGATCCGCTGTCCCGCCGGATAAGACACATGCCGCATGCGTCCAAGAAACAACGCCAACAGCGTCAGCACTGTGACTTGCGAAGTGAACGCTTTTGTCGAAGCGACACCGATTTCCGGCCCCGCATGGAGATAAATCCCACCGTCTGCTTCCCGAGCAATCGTAGACCCGACGACATTGCAGATTGCCAACGTCGGATGCCCTTTGCGTTGACATTCTCGCATGGCGGCTAGCGTGTCGGCTGTTTCACCGCTTTGCGTGATCGCGAAGACCATCGTGCGTGTACCGAGCGGCGGATTGCGGTACCGAAGTTCGCTGGCATATTCCACTTCGACGGGAATTCGCGCGAACTCTTCCAAAACATATTCGCCGACCAAACCGGCGTGCCAACTCGTGCCACATGCGGTGAGCACAATGCGATCGATTCCCCGAAGTTGTTGGGGGTCCATGTTCAACCCGCCGAACATGGCCGTCGCTTCATCTTCATTGATTCGACCGCGAAGTGCGTTTTCGATGGACTGCGGTTGCTCGAAAATTTCCTTGAGCATGTAGTGATCGAAAGAACCCAGATCGATATCGCTAGAGACTTGATCGAGAGTTTGAATGTCGGGGGTGTGAATTCCCGTATCGCGATGGGAGAGTTCCAACCCCGATTTCCGCAGCACAGCCAATTCATGATCGGCGAGATACACGACTTCATCCGTGTACCCGATCAACGGGCTAGCGTCACTGGCTACGAAGTATTCTCCGTCACCGATCCCGATCACCAACGGACTTCCCGAGCGTGCGACGATCATCAGATCATCATGGTCGCGAAACACAATCGCGAGTCCATAAGTTCCTTTGAGTTTCTTCAAAGAAATCTGAACGGAATCGACATACGTTTGGACCTCTGTCGGATCGCTGCCGAGTCGAATTTGCTCGTCGAGGTGGTGTGCGATGAGATGGGCCACAATTTCCGTATCGGTCTGCGTGCGGAAGACATACCCCAGCGATTGCAGTTGGGCCCGCAATGCGGTGTAGTTTTCGATCACTCCATTGTGGACCAATACGACTTCGCCGTTGCCACCGGTATGCGGGTGGGAGTTGACGTCTGTCGTCTCACCGTGCGTGGCCCAACGGGTATGGCCGATCCCAACGGTTCCGTTGACCGGTCGCGTGGTGACCAGCTTGGCCAGTTCGTCGACTCGACCAGCCTTCTTGCGGATGGCAATCTGGCCGTTCTGCCAGACCGCAACGCCCGCGCTGTCGTAGCCGCGGTACTCTAGGCGGTGCAAACCCTCGACAAGAAACTTCGATGCCTCACGATGTCCAATATACCCGACAATTCCACACATCTCGGTCTGGCTCCATCGCTTGAATCACCGAAGATTTTTTGAGTGGCGCGAAGGTTATCTGACGCCACAGGATCGGTCAATACCGTTGAACACAGAGCGAGGGTCGATCGGGAGGACTTCTGCAACTCAGCGACGGAAGTTTCTCCACGAAGGCATACGTGGCAACGGAATTTTCTTGAGCGTCCGAGCGCCCTCCGATCCCCCGATGGCTCCAAGGAATTTCTTGAGAGCATCGTCGATGACGGGCATCGGAACCATTCGTGCTTCTGGAGAAGCCGTACTTCCGCGAACTTCCACACGGACCCAGTCTTTCGTCAGTCCGTCGAGGGCACCATTGACGAGATTACTTACGATCGGAACCGGTAGCCGCATGCGGGCGAGTTGTCGCTTGGGCAGTGACGAGTAGAAATCAATGTTCAATCGCCCATTCATCCGAGCCGATCCTTGACCACGTAGGGTGATCGCGTCACCGACAAGATCGATTTCATTGAGTCGAAACTCCTCACCCGCAACGTCGAAATCGACAAACGCGTGATTGAAGGCTTCCTTATCGGGCGGCGTGAACGTCATGGCTTGAAAGACCTGAGCTATCACCGGCATCTGATACAACGCAGCGGGATGGATCTGGATTTGTCCTTCGCCTGTGATGCGGTTTGGGTCGTGCGTTTGATTGGAGAGATTGATCCAGCCGTTCATCACGCCACGGAGACTCTGCACACCTGGCAGATACCGTTTCGAATACTGTTCCAAATCGCCGTTCCGCATGATGGCCCGCAAACGCCAGGCCACCGGATCGAGCACATCCGCTTCGCCATCGAGCACCAATTCGCCGCCAATCGCTTTGGCGGTGAGGCGTTCTTCGTCGGGCACGTCGACTTCCGTCGATTGCAACAAGGAAGGGGCACCGAAGGTCACGCGATTACCATTCACGCTGAAAGGCCCCTGGGCTTCCATCAATTGATAACCCCACACCTCGCAAGAGCAGCGATCGATCTTCCCGAGACTCCGAATTGCTTCGCCATTCCAAGAACCGCGATAATCGATTCGCCCGTAAAGTTTTTCGATGTCCACACCGACTGTGACACGGTTGCCGTTGAACGCGAAAGACAAATCCCAGGCCGATTTAATCACCGAATCCGAGCCGCCCGCACTTAGTAATTCGACCTGCCCAGAGACGGACACCAAACCCTGGGGATCGAGTTCCTCCACGACCGACCGCAGGTCCGGCGGCAACGCGCGGCGAAATTGCCGAGATGGGTTGAGATCATCAACATGCAGGTCGTTCAATCGTAGCCGCCATGCGTCTTGATGATCGGTCTTGGCCCAACCGTTGCAGCGGATAAACGTTTCATCGTGTTTGCCCACGAACGAAGTGATTTCCACATCGGTTTCGGTCGCGGAAAAAGTTGTTTCGACGTTCGAAATCAAGAACGGAAAGGCTTGAAGCTGCAATCCACCATTATAGACCCGAACGTATGGCAGCTTGAAAACCATGTCCTCATTCGGGATCCATTCCAACGTCGCGCGGGCATCGGCTTGACCAGTGGGACGGAGTTGGTCCCATAATGCTCGGGGTTTTTCCGGCAACGCCCGCCGTAGCGATTCGTCAAGCGGCACATCAGAGGCATGAAAGTTCATTTTCAGCAATCCGGGATCATCCAGATTCTGACGAGTGAAATCTCCCTCCGCTGTGAGCGTCATCGCTCCGTGCTCGCCGCGAAATCGCTCGAAACGCCACTGTTCCGTTCGGCTATCGTGCAGCAAACGCCCGGAAACTTCCGAGAGTCGAAACGAAAAACATTCCGGTTGAATTTCACAATTCGCCAAGCGGGCGTCGATTTGTAATTCGAACTTTTGATCTATGCCTGGTGGGCGATGCATGCGTAAATCGGCATCGGTCCAACCGGTCAAATGGAGACTCTCCACCATCTTCCGCAGACCATCCGGCGCAGCTTGGAGAAAGCGATTGTCGATCGGAAATCGCTTGGCCCGCACATCGACAATGACTTCGGACTCAGCCGACGGAGACCGTACGACACCGGTAATCACTACCGGTTGCCGAGCCGCATGCCCGACGAGATCAATCACCCAATCGGAATGCTGCTGTCGAATTGTTCCCGTGATCCGTTCCACCGGATAAGGAAACTTCGCATTCGTGATTTTGCACCCGCGTGCGGTCAGCAGCATTTCATCGATTCGCCACCGTTGACCATCGAGCGTACCCAATGTGATTTCCGCGTTGATCGGTCCTTCGGGCTGGATGAGATCGAATTTATCCCGGTACTCCAACGGCAGCCGGGACCGCAATCGCTCATCGAGCAACAAATCGGTCAGGCGGACTTCCATTCGTGCCGGCGTATTCTGCGACTGGCGTTGAATGAGGCCGTCGATCTGCATCCGTGTTTCTCCGTTCTTGGCTGCCAAATTCCGGAGAATGACCTGCTGATTGTCCCAATAAACCTCGCCGGACAGGTCGTGCAAGGAAAACGGCAACACCGGGTTGGAGATTTGTCCCTGTTGAATATTGATCAGCGTGCGGAACTCCATTTCTTCGTCGTTGGAGTCTTTCGCCACGTGAAACTGCATGTCGACGGCACACTCGAGACCAAAGTCCGGCACCGTCACCGGACCGGCAGCGGACATAGGTGGCGGAGTCGTCGGAGAGCGGCCGTCGCGTTGGGTTGAAGTCGCAGGTTCTCGGGAAGCCACCTGAAACGGTTGCCGAACCGGAGATGATGGCAATCCGGTGAGCTTAGTGTACGCATCCGCGAGATCCTGATCCACTTTCGCAATCTGGGAACGCAACTCCGGAGACGCACCGGCAGCGAGATTGAGTAATGCACCGTCCGCAACGAGGTTCTTCATCCGTCCCGTCACGGACCACCGATGAGCGTCGATATCCAAAAAGCCCTCGGTTTTGAGAGCACCAGCCTCGTTGACGTTGGCGTCGCTATGGAAGCGAAATTGGCGTTTCCCTGATGGGATTAATTTCGCTGCGATCTTGTCCAACCGAATCCGGCCCGGTTGGGCACCGTCGGCTTGATCGAGGCGAACAAACACTTGGCCTTGTTCGACGGTCCATTCGGGCATGCTCTTTTCTGATGGTGGCAATCGGAGCAATTCCTGCCAGTTCCACACGCCCTGGGCATCGCGAACCAAATCGAGTTGCGGGTGCAACAACCGCACACGGTCCACGACGATTTTTTGCTGCTTCTTGAACGCTTCGTGATTGATCGTAACGACCGTTTCAGGAAGCCGAATGACAACTTCCTTCCGTCCGCGTGGGCGGATGGTCATATTGTGGATGCGAATCCGTCGATGCCAATCGAAATGTGCCCGATCAATATCGACGTCCCAATCCGGTAAGACTTCCCGTTGCTTTTCCAGAATCATTTTGACGAGAAGTTCGTCGGTGCGAGTGTAGATCCAATAGGCATACGATCCGCCGCCGAGCAGCATCAATAGCAGCAGCCCGACTACCCACTTCAACGTGCGTTTCATCGGGCCACCTCCATGTCTTCATGCCGTCGCGAACACCAAACGTATTGCACGCCCGTTGCAGCGAGAATGGCCAGCGGAAACTCCACCGGCAACCGGTACCGCACAGAGCCAACAAATAGCGTGTGAACTGCCGACACGAACAACGCCGGTCCGATCGTCACTCCCAACAACAAGACGTTCCGGCGATTCAACCACGCACCGACGACCGCAAAACCGAAAAGCATCAGAGCCGCAACGACGATCGGAAGTTGCACTAGCCAACTTCGGGCTTCTGCTGCGTTCAACCAGGGACTCCACAATCGCCCGACCTTGAGAAACGCCAGCTCAATGCTTCGCCCTGGATTCTCCGCCGCGTATTTCCAAGCGGCCTGCCAATAATGTTGGTTGAGTTCGGCTTCGCTCAGTTCATCGAGCAGTCCGTCTTCCTCGATGAACCGCATATCGCTGGCACCGGTGGCGTGTGGATTGAGACCATCATACAGACTCGGTCCCGACCACAATGCGGTCATGATCGGTTGCCCAGTTAGTTTCCAGTTCCGAATCGTCCAGGGTAACAGTACGAAAACCATGCTGCCGACAATGGTTGCAGCGACAAGCCAACTGCGGACTCGAAACCGACCGACAAACACGCACAGACTGGCGAACACAATCCCCATAGGCAGCCATACCGGTCGAATCAGCACGGCCAAGCCGATTAAACTTCCGGCGATTCCCGCGAAGAGCAATCCGCGGGGAAGTTGTGTTTGGAAGTCGGTTTTTGCCAGTACGATCGCTGCCATCAGGCTGCCGATCATCGGGACTGCAAACGCGGTTTCGCTGAGGACCAGCACACTGAAGCCAACCTGCAACGGCGAAACCGCGACATACAAGCCGGCGAGCAATCCAACCGCTTCCCCCGCAAGTTGTCTTCCGAGCAAGAACGTGAGTCCGCAGGCGGTCGTTCCGATTAAAGCCAACACGATCCGCACGATCAGTGGGCTGCCGTTGCCGATGGTCATCGCACCCGCGAGAATCGCAGGAAAACCGGGCGTTCGGAGTAAGTAGCGAGGAGGATCGTAAACGGCATACGGTTCGCCATTGCGGATCGTCTCTGCTAACTGCCAGTAACCGTCGGCATCACCGGCAATCAAGAATTGTTTGTGCGCAACATCATCCAAGTAACGCTGCAAACCGACTGCTGCAACGACTCGAAGTACTCCCGCGACGAGCACAACCGTCAGCAGTGGATGGCTTTGAATCCAACGCATGACGGACCTCGACCAGGGGCAAACGCTACGGCGACAAACGCGGGATGGTAAGTCGATGTTCGGTTTTTGGTCAAGATCGATACGTGCGTCGGAAACGATACCGCGAAAGTGATCACGAGACTCAACGCATCCGTCGTGCCCAGTCTCATCGGATTTCGAACAAGCGAATCCGAAATAGACCAGGCTCGGTACGCTCGGTTCTCAGCTGCATCAACGCAAAACGGGCGGCTGACCCAGTTGGTCAACCGCCCATTCTGTTTTATGGAGAAGTACCCGAAGATACTTGATCGTTTCCGACGCTTAGTAGGTCAGGATCGCATCAACACCGAAGATGGCTTCGCCGGCACTGTCGGTCGGCAGACCGAATTGGCGATCGAAGAAGCCGGTTGCGGTGTCATCGAGACCTTCTTGCCAACGAACTTCGGGACGAATCACGACATTCGGATCAGGTCGCAAGTTCAAACCGAGTGTGCATTCGTAGTAGCTTTGGTCTTCAACCGTCCAGATTTCGCCACGAGCACCAGCTGTCATCCAGTCGTTGATCGTGTAGAAGAGGTATTGGTTGAAGGAGTGGCTATCCGTTCCACCGTCGCCGCCAACTGGGCTAGCAGCGTTGGTGTGGAGATAGTCGAACTGGAACACATAGTTCAAGTCATCCGCGATGGCCCAGTCGAACACATAGCTGTTCATGTAGCCTTCGCCGATGAAGCCGAAGTCACCGATGGTGCATGCCCAGATCGCGGTCATCGTGTCCGTCAGGTTCACGCTGACACCGCCGAGGTAGTTACTACCGTCGGAATCGTCGCCGTCGTTGAACTGCTCGAACCCGGTGTCCCAACCAGCTGTCCACCCGTTCCAAACGGTGATGTCTTCGTTGACGTTGTACGTCGCCAAGACGCCGGTGTGGGTGAACGGCTCGTTGAAGTTGAACGTGAAGGCGTGGCTGTAGAAGAAGTTATCGGGAGCCGTCACAACTTCGTAACCAATGATGGTGTAGAAGTGACCAACTTTGACCGAGAGGTCGCCGTAGGCAACTTCACCATAGATTTGTGGCAAAGCCCAGCCGTAGATCCCGTGGGTGAAATCTTCGTCGAGATCGAATGTGCCAGGAGGGTTGCCGAAGGCTTGGGTGTTCGGTCCGTCAACACCGTAGACGGCATCGAACCGGAAACCGAAGTCCAACCCGTCGCTGCCGTCAGCGACACGTTCAGCGTAGAGCCATTGTTGGTGGAGGTTCACTTGATCAGGGTGCGCGTTGAACACGCCGTTCGACTGATCGTGGTAGCCAATTTGTGTCCAGCCACCGATCGTGAACGGAGCATCTTCACCGAGGATCGCAGTGCTTAGTTCGAACGGTTGATCGACTGTATCGTAGTCTTGCGCTGACGCAGCAGCTGGCAATGACAACAGCATCGCACCGCCCAGAAGTGCACCGCAAACTCGCGAAGCCAACTTACCTGGTTTTTTGAAGAATTCCATTCCATCTCCTGTCTTTGTAACGTCCGTTTTACACCGGGCCGTTCGATGCCGGGTGAGATTTTTGAAGGTGTCGCTTTCGCGTGCTTGGGGTCAGTCAACTGCAATTAGGTAGGATCGACCGACATCGATTTTCGAAAACGACACGACAGTGATTGGGCCGCACGAGCACTCAGTCTCACGTCACCGCGATTCCGATTGTGCACGTCCCAAGGACTGAATGGTGAGCACAGCCCATTCAAACCATCTGACCTGTTTCATCGGGCAAATCCAAGAAGCAGGTGAGACCTGGACGCTCGGCATGGCCAAACTTTTCCGAGCAGTAGATCCATGCACGGTTCGACCCGAATAATCGGAACAACCAATAAAACAATAGGTAGAATCTAACGATTCTGCCGGTCGACAGTCCCCGGCCGGATGCTGACCAGATACGCCGAGAATTGCCTGGGTCACCGGCAACCCCGCCAACACAACTGACCGTAAGAACAGATTGCATCCCTTGAATCATTGGAATTCCACCGGTACGGTGGTTTGGCCTCGAAAAACTCCGTCCTTTTTGCACCTGCGAGATGCGACTTCATCATGAAATTCTGGTTGGCAATTGCGTTGAATTTGATTCTGGTACCCTGCCCAAGCGTGTTCGCTGCGGACGGCTTTCAGATTTCGTATCTTGGAGATCACGGCCTGACCGCATGGAGCGTCGAAAACAATTGCGAAGTTGAGTTCGACAACGGCGAATTGTTACTGAAATCCGGCGATGGCTGGCTACGGTCTCACCATACGTACCGCGACTTCCACATGCACCTGGAATGGAAAGCCCTAAAAGAAGCCAAATACGACGCCGGCATCTACATCCGAGCCCAAAAACCCGGTGCACCGTTCCCAAAACAGGCGTACCAAATCAATTTGCTTGATGGCAAAGAAGGGCACATCGGAAATCTTCCCGGTGCGACCACGGAAGGGTTGATCCGAAATGGCGACTGGAACGCCTTCGACATCACGGTCCGTGGCGAAACCGTCGCGTTGAAGGTCAACGGAAAGTCAGCCTACCGCGTGGATGGGCTGAAAATTCCAGAAGGTTACATCGGGATTCAGATCGAAGTTCCCAACGGCGGCCAGTTTCGCTTCCGAAACATCCATGTGACTGAATTCGGTTTCGAAAGTCTGCTTGAGAAAAACGAATTAGCTCATTGGGAAGGCGCGGGACAGCCGCCGGAAGCGTGTTGGGAGCTGACGGACGGCATTCTGACCTGTGTTAAACCCAAGGGACCGTGGTTACGAAGCAAACTCGAGTACGGCGACTTCAACCTTCGTTTGCAATACCGTGTGCAATTGGGAGGTAACAGCGGCGTCTACGTACGTGTCCCGCACGACGGCAACCACCACCGCGACAAGGATTCCCAACCACCTGCCGGATTCGAAGTACAGATTCTTGACGACACTGCAAAGCGTTATCGCAATCTGAAGGATTATCAGTTCTCTGCATCCGTCTACGACATCGCCGGTGCCTCGCCACGCGTCTGTCGACCGCATGGTGAATGGAACACGTTAGAAATCGACTGCCAAGGCAGCACGGTTCGCACGATTCATAACGGGGTGGAAGTCGTTCACGTCACCCCGGAAACGCACCCGGCGATTCAACTACGACAAACACGAGGTTACCTGGGGCTTCAAAACCATGGGGTTGGTGTATCGTTTCGTGACTTGCGAATTCAGGCCGACTGATCGTCTGGCAGTGAAATTGAATCAGCTCTAGTTGTTCCCATCGCGAACGGATTTCGTTAGGTTATCAGTTGGCATGCTGAGGGCATTGAACCTCTGTATTGGAATTGCTTGACGACACACGAATCCACCTTGCTGATAAGGAATCCCCGGTTATGGATCAGGACGAGATCATCCTCGACACCGAAGAACGAATGGAGAAAGCCGTCCACGTTTTTCGCGATCAGCTCCAAGGACTACGAACCGGCCGAGCGACACCTGCACTCGTCGATTCCGTGCGTGTCGATTACTACGGATCACCGACGCCGCTAAAGCAGTTGGCCAATATCAGCGTCCCGGAACCGCAACAGATCGTCATCCGCCCCTTTGATGCCTCGTCAATCGGCGCGATCTCCAAAGCGATTCAGACCAGCGACTTGGGCCTGGCTCCCAACTCGGATGGCCGATTGATCCGGCTCAACATACCGCCGCTATCGGTCGAACGCCGCAAGCAGTTGGTTAGCCGACTTAAGGAACTCGCTGAGGAAGCACGGATTTCCATCCGCAACATCCGCCGCGACGGCAACAAACACGCCGACCAAGCGGAAAAAGACAAAACGATGAGCGAAGACATCCGCGACACCGTCAAAGACCAGATTCAAGAACTGACAAAGACGTACGAGGCGAAAGTCAACAAGGCCGCCGACGACAAAGAAAAAGACATTATGGACGAGTAGGTTCGGCGCTCTGGACACTCCTCCCGGAATTATTCCACGTCATCCCAAGGTTCTGCTAATGGGTTATTCGCGGAGCGATCGCTCAAAGATCATCCTATCGGGAACGGACCCGGAACTCCCCGAGGAGTTGCCGACCGGGTACGACAAGTACTCCGACTTCAAGGTCATGACACGCGGTGTCAAGGCCGTCCTCTATTCCTGTTTTGACGGGATCGTCGGACGGACGGTTGCGTTGAAGCGTTTGTCGAGCGAGTGCGCTCTTGACCCGCGTGAACGACGGCGTTTTCTTCGTGAGGCCCGCATCACCGCCCAACTCCAGCACCCTAATACCGTTCCGGTTTATGAAGTCGGACGGGGCCCAGGTTCGCTGTATTTTACGATGAAGCGGATCGCGGGTGAAAACTTGTTCGCGATTTTGCAGCGGCTCAGTTGGGGAGATAAAACGACTGAGGAAAAATACGACCTCGAAACGTTGCTGAATGTCGTCGAGCAGGTTGGGCTGGCGTTGGCTTATGCCCATGTGCGGGGAGTGATTCACCGCGATGTGAAGCCGGAGAATATCTGGATCGGCGATTTCGGAGAAGTCGTATTGCTCGACTGGGGCGTTGCCAAAGTTTGGGGCCTGCCGGACGAAGGCGTTTCCGATTCCGCCAGCCCCCTGATCACAAGCGATCGGCCGGAAGTTGATATCCAGTCGCTTACGAGCACCGGTCAACGACCGGGCACACCGTTATATATGTCGCCGGAGCAAATCGAATCTCATCTTTCGATTGACGAACGGTCTGACATCTTTAGCCTCGGTGTCGTGCTCTACGAAATGCTAACCCTGAAAGAGCCATTTCGGGGCCAGAATCTCGATGAAACCTTCGACAATATTCTCCACGTTGAACCTCCATCACTGGCGGAACAGCGACCGGACACCGTCTTCCCGAAGGGTCTTGAGCCGATCGTCTTCAAAGCAATCGCCAAGGATCGTAACCAACGATTCGAGTGCATGCTCGATCTCGTCGAAGCGATTCGCGATCTCAGCAAACTCCATGACTAACGGTCCTCCGTGAACCTGTCATAGTTGATACGCCGAACGACACGGAATCTGCGTTCCAATGCTCTATCCGTAGAGTGTGCAAACGGCGTGCACTCGATTCCCGACAATACTGGGTAGAGCCAGTCCCCAACTCAGCGGGACGCTGCAGACTTCGCTGATTCGATCCGGTTCCGGGCCATCGGCCAAATGCGTTTCCAGGACCGGAGTTCGCGAGGACCAAGCTTTCCCGGCGATTCCTTCAAAGGGCTCGCACTTTAGCTTGTCTTGCCAATCGGTCACGTTGGCCCCCGTTCCCTCGCTGGCACATAGTCGTTCCAGTTTGAGAATCGGTCCATCCTCATCGGGGACCCAAAGTCCAAACAGCTTTGCCATAGGCGAATGAGTCGACGACAACAGCAACACGATCGCACGGATATCATCGACGCTCGAAAAAATCGGAAAGGACATACCCACGTCCAGACCCGAATCATGAGCGTCCGCCCCACGGATGAACGCCGGCGAGCGACCAATCCCGGCCACAAGTTGAGGCATTGCCGTTCGCCAGGTCAGTCCAGGTAGTCCCGCTCCGAATGGCCACTTGATACAGCGACTCGTCTTTTCGAAGAGTCCGAGGTTGATATAGTGCCCCGTTCCTAACGTCAATTCGCGACGTTGTTTATCCGGCACCCAGGATTCGATGGCTCCTACGATACCAGCAGACTCACTGAAATACATCATCGTAACCGCAGAAACCACACCTCCAATGACGGTTGGAACCCCCAAAGCCGAAGTGACGCCAGCTTCTACGGCCCCCTCTAGTCTCGTCGACATCACTGGTGCCAGATCCGAAAAAACCATCGGCAACCCGGAGTCCGTTATCTGCGAGATCATCGGATCTGGTTTTGCCCCCTTAGAAAAGTTGGCAAACGGTTCGCAATCGTCATAGTGCCCATTGACGCAAACGAGTTGCTCGGAATCGGCCGCCGGCCGCCAAACTTCGATCGCCCGCAAAAGAGAACCATCACTGGCAACGGTCATCGGATTCTTACTAGTGTCGGATTGGGGAGACGGAGTGGGTTGCATACGAGTCGGTCAAATAGAAAGCGTGTGTCGTACGTGGGAGCGAACAACAGCGAACGCTTCCATCGATATCTCGGGTCACAGTATCGAACTGAAACTCTAAACAGCCCCGCCAACCATCTCCTCTTCTTCGACCGGATCCGGTTCGGGGTTCAGCAGAAACGCAGGGGTCTCCAGAGGAGGAGACTTTGGAGTGACAACACCACCCGAGGCACCTTCCTTGAGAAATTCCTGGTGTTGCAGAAAGGAAATCAGACTGCCACGAAAATCGTAGTAGTCCGGATGCTCCAGCACTTCTGCCCGTACACGTGGCCTCGGAAACGGCAAAGCCAACACCTGCCCGACAGTTGCCGCCGGACCGTTCGTCATCATACACACCCGGTCAGACATGTAGATTGCTTCATCGACATCGTGCGTAATCACGACGGTTGTAATCTTGTCTTGCGCTAGAATATCAAGCACGACATCTTGAAGCTCCATACGTGTGAGCGAATCTAGTCGGCCAAACGGTTCGTCGAGCAACAACATCTTCGGTTTCAATGCCATCGCGCGGGCGATACCGACTCGCTGTTGCATCCCACCCGACAATTCACGCGGATAACGATCCATCGCATCGGCTAGTCCGACACGATTGAGATAGTACTCACAAAGCTGATGACGTTCTGATTTTGTCGCATGTGGATAGACCCGATCGACTCCAAGTAACACGTTTTGCTTGGCTGTCATCCACGGAAGCAAACATGGCGACTGAAACACAACCGCACGATCCGGCCCGGGCCCAGCTACTTCCTTCCCGGAGACAACAATCCCGCCGGACGTTACCGGATTGAGCCCCGCGATCATCGTCAACACGGTGGACTTGCCGCAGCCCGAGTGCCCAATCACACTCACCACTTCGCCGCGAGGAATGATCAAATTGAACCGATCGACGACCAGAAACGGATCCCCATAAGGATTCGGATAGGCTTTCGTCAGTTCAAATAGTTCGACAAAGCGGGCGTCTTGAGGTTCAGTCATCTTACTGTGACCTGTCTAGTATTTCGGAATGCTAGGCGGCGGAAAATTCAATGGGCTGAATATCTGGCAACACAAGTTCATCAGACACGCGAAGCTCCTTGGCTTCTTGATTGATCGTCATCAGATAATTCGTGACTTCATTTCGCAGTTGCTTGAACTCTGGATTAAAGTTGAGAGTCGCTCGATCCCTCGGACGCGACAATTCCACTGGGAAACTACGACCAAGAGTCGCCTTCGGTCCAGGAGTCAACGCGACAATACGATCCGCCATCAGCACTGCTTCGTCGACATCGTTCGTCACCATCACAACAGTCCGACGGTCTTCTTCCCAAATCCGAATAATCTCATCCTGCAAAACCGCACGAGTCAACGCATCTAAAGCGCTAAGCGGTTCGTCGAGCAATAAGACTTCCGGCTGCATTGATAGGGTTCTTGCAAGCGACAGACGTTGCCGCATCCCGCCTGAAAGCTCATGCGGCTTCTTCCATTCGGAGTTTGTCAGACTGACTAGGTCGATATATCGCTGGATGTAATCGCGTTTCTCAGACCTAGGCATTTCAGGAAAAACCTGTCGAACGGCTAGATCAATGTTGCCATAGACACTCAGCCATGGCAGCAGCGAGTAATTCTGAAAAACCACTCCTCGATCCGGCCCGGGCTCGTGTGCGGTTTTGCCCTTGAGTCTGATTTCGCCCTGATCTGGTGAAACCAAACCGGCCAGCAGCGAAATCACCGTGCTTTTGCCGCTCCCAGAGAAACCGATAATTGCAATGAACTCATTCTCTTCCACTGACAGATTCGTGTTCTCAAGAACTTCATAACGATGCGACGGTGGACCGTACCCCAAACAGACGTTATCGATCTCTAAAAAGCTCATCGACCTAACCTCTCACTAGCGACTTCATCTCGACCGAACGACAACGACTACAACTACACGACACTAGGCGACTCATCGAAGCTAACAAGACGTTGGAATACAATCATGATGCGGTCTAAGATCAAGCCGACAAATCCAACTACAAACACGACGACGATCATCTTCGCGAAAGAGTCGCTACCACCATTGTTAAACTGATCCCAAACGTACTTCCCAATGCCCTCAGAAGAACTTAAGAGTTCCGCTGCAATCAACACCATCCAGCCGACACCGAGGGAGATACGCATACCGGCAAAAATCAAAGGCAAAGCGGACGGGATAATGATCTTGGTCAACCGGTCCCAAAAACCGAGTCGAAGCACCGCGGCAACGTTCAGGTGATCTTTATCGATTGACGCAACACCAAAAGCAGTATTGACCATCGTCGCCCACAAAGAACACAGTGCTACCGTGATCGCACAGGCCATGAACGCGGGATTGATCTTGAACCACCCGATGAGTGGCAGCTCAGCCAACAGCGTGATCAGCCAGTGTTTATCAGGATCGGGAATGAATCCACCGACGACGATCAACGCAATTGGCAACCAAACAATCGGCGACACCGGCTTGAACAGTGCAATGAACGGGGTCATCGCTGCCATAAACGTACTTGATAAACCACACAATACACCGATCGGAACTGCGATAATCGTCCCTAGCAAGAACCCACAAAACACGCATGCGACACTTCGATAAACTTGCATTGGCAGAGTCCACGGCTTCGCATACTCGGCCTCCGCCATACGATCGATCCTTTGCTGCGAACTCGCAATCCCCCTCGCTTGCAAGTAGCGATCCTCGGGAGACGTCTTTTCGAGGAAAGTTGCTTCCTGAAGTCGCAACTGATCCTCCGCAGATGCTAGTCGGACGTTCCGATTTGCACGACTCAGCAGATCTTTCATCTTTCGAAGATACTGCATCTCCTCAGCGACCTTCGTTTGTGTCGCAAGAGCCGCTTTCAGTTCAGAGTTGCTGCCACGTCGGATTTCATCAGCCTCAGCTAATAGTAGGCTAAGCTCTTCTTCCTCAACTTCACTCTGATCCAAATGCTCGCGTACCGCTGCAAAGTATTCTGCCCGCGCCTGTTCGTCAGTCGCATCCAACAACTTTGCCTTGTCCGCAAGTGTCTTCTCACGCACAGCAGCGTCGGCTGCAAACTTCGCTTTCAACTCTTCATGTTCCTTGACGATCGGGTCGACTTCACGAGCGACAGCGGATTCCGAATCTAACCGAACTTGTTCAACGACAGCATTGACTTGTTGCTCAACCGGCTTGAGGACGGCAATTCGCTTATCGACGGCCTGCAGGAACGCTTCTCGACGCGGGTTGTCGAGATTGTAAGCCGCTTCCTTGAAGCCTTCGCGTTCGTGGAAGGTCCAAATGTTTTGTGCGGCGTCCCAGACAACGGTTGGAGTCGGCACCTCACCAGACTTCGTCTTGTGCTTTGGAGCAATCCAACTCCAAGTCAACAGAAAGACCACAATAGCCAAGGCAGGCACCACAATGTACTGCCCGATCTTCTTGAGCTGCTTGTCAACCTCTTCACCCGTGCACAGCCGGACGATCGGCGTCAGAAAAGTCAGTCCTGTAAAATCGATGCATTTGATAATCGCATACTTGACTGCTTTCCCACGCCCTTGCTTTACCGGTTCCTCCACTCCTTCTGATGGGGCATCGGTTTTCACTTCTGTTTCCGATGAGGAAACCGTATCCGTCGGCGTGGGCATCTGACACCTTCTCTATTGAGCGATAGTTTGATTAGGCAAAATGGTTGATTAATAGCTTGTTAGCACTCAGTAATGATCGTCCGTTACCAATCGACCGTCCGCATGAGCATCCAAAGAAGCAATCAAGGCTCAGCGTCTTTGTTACCGATCGTATGGCTGTTGAGATACTCAATTGGTTTGCGGCCGTCGTAGACAATACCATCAATAAACTCATCAGTAGGCGGCTTATAGCCATCAGAATCCCAAGGAATGTCTTCACTCTTAATCCGACCTTCATCGACAAGCAGTTTGGCAGCCTTCTTATAGATGTCCGGACGATAGATCTCTTTGACAGTCTCGTGATACCACTGCGCCGGCTTGGGGTCAGTAATTTGCCCCCAGCGACGCATTTGGGTCAAGAACCAAACGCCGTCACTGTACCAAGGGAAGGTACATTGATATTTATAGAACACGTTGAAGTCAGGCATGGCCCGCTTGTCAGTTTTCTGAAAGTAGAAATAGCCCGTCAACGAGTTCTGAATAATGTCAAAGTCTGCTCCGACGTAGTTATCGCGTGACAGTATCCGACAAGCTTCATCCCGATTGACAAACTTGCCATTTTCGTCAACTTCATCCAGCCACTGACCAGCACGAATCAACGCCTTGACGACGGCTAACAACGTGTTTGGGTTCTCATCTGCCCAGGCTTTTGTAATACCGAATACTTTTTCGGGATTGTTCTTCCAGATGTCGTAGTTCGTCGTGACCGGTACGCCGATGGCTTTGGCAACCGCTTGCTGATTCCATGGCTCACCGACACAGTACCCTTGAATATTGCCACTCTCGAGAGCGGAAGGCATCCCGGGCGGCGGTGTGACGGAAAGTTCAACTTCTGCATCAGTTCGACCGCCATCATCTGTCTTCGTATAGAATCCGGGATGAATACCAGCAGCAGCCAGCCAATACCGAAGTTCGTAGTTATGAGTCGACGTGGGAAAAACCATTCCCATCTGTAGCTTCTCACCGCTGGTCAATTTCTCTTGCACAACGGGAACGAGCGCCTTCGCTGAAATCGGGTGTTCTGGCGTTGGGTTTTTCAAACTCGGTTCGTTCTGTTGCATCTGCTCCCAGATGGAGTTCGATACTGTAATTCCATTGCCATTCAGGTCCATCGTAAACGGCGTTACGATATGAGCTTTCGTTCCAATACCGATTGTGGCGGCAATCGGTTGTCCAGATAGCATGTGCGCCCCGTCCAGTTCCCCACTGATGACGTTGTCTAACAACGTTTTCCAGTTAGGCTGCGCGATGACTTCAACCTGCAAACCTTCGTCGCCAAAGAAGCCCTTTTCTCGAGCTATGACAATTGGGGCACAGTCGGTCAACTTGATAAACCCGAAGCGAAGTTGATCCTTCTCAACATTCAGCAATTTCGTCTCGGCTGTGGAGGCAGCCGTACCCTCTGCACTTTGGGTCTGTGGGTCTGACTTTGTCTCAGCTTGCGGAAAGTCGCTGACATCAATATCACCGAGCGGGTCACCTCCGCCGCAGCCGACATTAACACCGAGAAAGACTGCAATAATTAAGCAAGAAACTAGTCTCTGACAACGAATCGAGATCATTGATGCGCCTTCAAGTATTAAAGTGTTGCCGGAAGCTAACAGCACTAACATGCAATCAATGTGCCAGTTCCAACGAATGCTCAAGATGAATTGATTTCGATAACTTTCGCACCGTATTCGGGGATTGAAAACATTTCATCTGTTTTCCCTAACGATGCAATCACACCGATCCAATGCCTAAAGAACATGCAAACATGCTCTACGCTCTAGCACCAACCGATCATCACGAGGCGGCTCTTGCTTGGTTGCCCGCCTCAATCATGATAGTCGCTAAGGTTTGGTACGTATCAGCCCATGCATCTTGCACCTCTGATGTGAATCGGTCGCCAAGCCCGACCATCAGTGTGTACAGCAATGCGTTTCCGACAACCTCGTAGTGTTCATCTTTGACGTCATAATCGACATGACGTTTTCCGAGTTCGACAACAGCATTCTGAATCGTCTCGAAGTTTTTAAGTCCATTCACGCACACGGCCAGCGTCTGCATGAGTTTTTTCTTTTGTTCTGACATATCTTCGGGAAACAGAGGGCGAACGGAGGGTTCGATTTCAAATAGCCTGTTGTAGAAGATGTCAGACGCTTGATCGGATATCGGTGCAACTGCGTTCCAAGTATCCTGGACGAGTGCAATTTGTTGATCTGTTGGCATGTTTGATCTTTCTGACTGGAAACGAACAGCTAGTTCAAAGGAACTCGGACGACGACTCCGCCCATCGTGTCGCCTTCAGCGAATTCCGGGTAGTCGTCTCCCTTATTCGGATGGTTGTTGTGACAATCCCAGCAAGCCTCGGCGACCGCGCGATCGGCATAGATTGCAGTAAAGTACTTCTTGCCATTGATCTCCTCAGTTTCATAGAAGGGCTCATCTGGATTCTCTTTGATGGCATTGAGCCCCTTAGTTTCTACACCTTCAGCAGCCTTGTTCTGAGGATTCAACGGCCATAGCGACTTTAATGCGTAAGTAAAACCAGCATTCGAGTCTTCGTTGACAATCTCCGATCCCATACGAAACATCTGCGCGGGAAGTGGAATCTTGTGTTCTTCGTCTTCCCAGTATTCACTAGGCGAAACCGGCGCATTTTGCTTCTTGAGATTCGTCACAACATGCTTTGCGTAAACCGTCCGATCAGCCATCATCACAGCATGGACTGCATCCGCGAATTTTTGCGGCGAGATCATTCCCGCATCGTCACTAGGACTTGTTGTCGATGTCGCACTCTCATCGCTTGGCTTTCCACATCCGACAACAAGTGACATACAGCTCCCGACAACGGCTATTAGTACCGGAGTAAGTAATCGAACTCGTTTCATGATGACCTCCGCGTCTCCCAATGAAGTTTGTCGAACGCTTGTTTGTCTCGCTGCTTATCTTTAAGTAACTGGCGTATTAACAAATTGTTAATCCTGCTTGGGTGATGGAGGTTTCCGTCCCCGAGCTTCAAACCATTGACGCGTCATTTCAACGCTTTCGACCTGCACATCTGGTGGCTCACCAAAACACTTTTCGACAAGTTGTCGATCAGCGAGAGAGTTCAACGAGAACTCAAGTCCGTGACAGTTCAGACACACGCTCGTAAGCATTTTCTCGTTGGGCCTAAGGTTTGCGTTTTGATTGTGTTCCACACGCACGCTGTCACCGATTTTCATTCGGGGAAGATGACAAGTCGCGCAAGAGACGCCCGTTCCCGAAAATTCCGAGTCAGACATTTCTTGTTGCCATAATTCGTAATGACTTGTCTCTTTGAAGGCCAAACTGTGTTTGTCTGCATGACATTCAAGACAAGCGTCGACTGCGGCGTGCCGAAGATCATCGTCGTGAGCATGGTGACAGGCATTACATGTCAGGTCACGGTGAGCGGAGTCAGATCGCATAGGCAAGCATCGTGCTAATTCTGGTCGCATCGGACTCAAGTCGACGAACAAACGCATTCCGTGTCGACCTGCAAGAAATCCGACCGTCTCCGATTCATGACACCTTTGACATGCTCGATGATCGACATGGTTCTCCCATCCCTTACTAGAATCAACGCCCTCGGTACCATCCGATCCCTCATGACAGCCGGTACAATTAACCCCCGCCTTCGCATGAGCAGAGGACACCCATTCGCGGATCACATGCGGTTTGGTGTCCGATGGCCCATCGTGATCGGAAGCAGAAAGCTTTTGAGATCCATTGTCTTTGCTATCCCGAATTAGAACTTTCTGGGTGCTCCAATGAGCTGGATCAAGGACATGACGAAACAGAAAATTCTCATTGAGTGCTCGATTGTCGTGAAAGTTATGACAGCCCGCAGTCGCACAACTGTCATAACGAAACGAGGCGTGACTCGGGCGATCCTCGGCAATCGTTTGATGACAATGCCAACAGTAGTCATCTGGCAAAGTCACTCCCATTTCTCGTGTTTGGCCGGGAACATGTTCTTTATGACAGGCAATACAAGACGTCGCGTCGATATATTGCAAAAGTTCAGCTTTTGTCGGGTCGGAAAACTTGCTTGCCTTATGTGTATCGCGTGCTTCCTTAAGTTCATCGGCATGGCAGTCCAAACAGGACTGTTCTCGGACGTCCCCGCCGATTTCGTGACAGACGGCACACTTAATTTCGATCTGGTAATGACCGCAAGTCGTTTCCCCCGGTAGATAGATCAAAGATGCAGAGCTCGCGCTATTCTCAGTCGGCAACGCAATCCATAGCCCTACTGCAAAACCAGTAGAACTCAGCAACCACAGCAGCCATAGAGTCCGATTGCGTTTCACAGGTAGTAACTCGTTAGAATGTGAAAGGCGATCAGAATTGGCAGCGGCCATAGTAAGAGGATGTGTGCTAGCGTCAGTCTTGGTCTCCATTTACGAACCCAACGCCCGGTCGCGCCGGACGTTCTAGTCTCGAGTGCCGTGAGCACTCCTGTAGTTCCTCCAACGAGATTCGCCCCGAGGAACACCGTCATTAGCAAAAAATTAAGTGCATGCCCGAAACGCAATCCGGTATGAATGGCCACTCCTAATACTGTTACTAGACCAGTCACGGTATGAACGGCTCGCCAAAAACCGTAAGGGACCTTACGGAACCAGTTCAGTCGCTTTCTTGCGGATAGCAACAGTGTCAGAGAGGTGATACCTAAGAGTACAAAACCTGTAATTCGTCGCCAGGATACTTCTCGCCACAGAGCGTCAACTGCTCGAAACGATGATTGCACGGAATCTGCATAATCTAGCGGACCAACTAGGATCGTAGCGGCAACGAACACGAGTGACATGACCGAAACTAGGCCAACCCAACTCGTTGATTTGCCTGTATTCGTATAAACGGGATCTCCAACGAGTTCCGCTAGCAATGGCCGACATGATCCGCATACCGTCGACGCGCGAGTTTGATCGGCTATAGCTTCGATCGTTCGACAACCGTTGGCGACCGCCGTTGTCAGCACTTCACGAGTCACCCCGACACAACTACAAACGACGGCCCCCGGGGGCCATTCGGTGACACGACTTTGGTTGCTCGGCGGCCATAGCAATCCTTCTTTCTGAAAGCGATTCAAAACTCGAATGCTAAGTCGGCGTTTTTGTGAAATCGCTTCCTGAAGTCGCGGCAACTCTGGAGATGGTCCCACACAAATTGTGCCGTAGAGTCGCCCGTCGCGGATGATTAGTTTTCGATAGACGTTCTCACTCTCGAAGGTCTCGACGTGTGCACCGCTGGGGTCGAGATAGTCGCCGCAGAAGGACACATCGATCCCAAAAACCTTCAGCCGGGTGGATACGTCGCTGCCTGTGAATCGAACCGATTTCCCATGAAGTCGTTCTGCGACAGAGTCAGCCATGTGATAGCCGGGAGCGGCTAATCCGTAGATAGTATCGCGATGTAATGCACACTCACCGATGGCAAAGATGGAATCGTCGGATGTTTTCAATTCGTCATTCACAACGATTCCACCACGCGGCCCAACATCGAGTCCGCTGGCACGAGCAAGTTCATCGCGAGGGCGAATCCCCGCCGATACGACGATAAAATCCGCATCGAGCGGTTCGTGCTCTTTGAATACTAGACGACAGCGTCCCCCAACTTCTTCAACCCTTGCAGTCGTTCTCAATAGGTGAACCGTGATACCAAGGTGCTCGACGAGCTTCTTTAGCAGCGCTGCACCTTCGGTGTCGATTTGTCGTGGCATCAATACAGACGCCATCTCGACCACATGAGTTTGTATGCCGAAGTCGTTCAAAGCTTTGGCGGCTTCCAACCCGAGTAACCCACCTCCAATGACGGCAGCGGATTTCCCGAGTTCGGTGGCAGCTCGAATAGCGCGGAGATCGTCTAGTGTTCGATAGACGAAAACATGTGGTGAATCGATGCCGGGTACGCTTGGCACAAACGGACGAGATCCGGTTGCGAGGACAAGACGATCGTATTTGACTTCTCGCCCGGACCGCGAACGGACGACTCGATGCAGCCGATCGATTTCCACAATGGGATCACCGGTATGCAATTCAATATGATTGGCTTCGTACCATGACCGTGGTGCAAACGAGAGTGCATCGTCGCTGTGATGATCGAACGCCTCCGTCAATCGAACTCGATCGTAGGCTGGTCGCGGTTCTTCACCGAATACCGTAATACGAAACGCTTGGTCGTGAGGTCGACTGACTAACTTTCGACACAGCATGTAACCGGTCGGTCCGTTTCCGACGATTACAATCGCTTGAGCTTTGGAGCGTTGCTGGTCAAGCATGGTCAGTTCGAATCAGATCTGTAAACAACGGCTAGTCAATGTTGATTTCGAGATCGGCAACCATGCCGATGGCCCGTGCGATTGTCCTGTCGACGGGGTTTTTCGCTGTTCGGTACGGAGTGACGGCGGCCACCCTCGCCTCCGTGGAAACTAGGGTTACCCTCCGCCAGAGACCTCGATGACGAAGGTGACCTGCGTCACTCCGCAGGCCGTATTCGAACTGCACAAGATTTGTAGGAAGGCTGCTTCGAATGCGGATCGAACACGGCTTTGGTGAGTTGGTTGGTGGTGTTTTCGTGCATCGGGATGAATACTTGGCCTTGCGGAATCGTGAGTGTCAGCACCGCACGAGCCTTCAGCTTTCCTCGGACGCTCTCAACAAACACCGACTGTTGCGGTCGGATGCCAATGGATCGTGCGTCGTCCGGATGCATTTCGACGTATTGATGTTGGGGGTATAACCGGCGTAAGACTGCACTTTTCGAAGTGCGTGTTTGGGTGTGCCATTGAGACGCGGAACCGCGTCCGGTCAGCAGTGTGAGCGGGTATTCGGGGGAAGTTGGCTCGCTTGGCGGTTTCGGTTCATCGAAAAGAATTCGGGCCCGTCCATCAGGAAACACGAATCGCCCGTCCGCGAACAATCTTCGCTCGGTAACGGGTTCGCCAAAGTTGGCATCGACTTCCGAATAAGGCCATTGAATCCCACCGGCTTCGTCGATCGCTCGAAAATCTTTGATCCCGCTGAAATCGCAGAATTGTCCCGCCGAGATCTGCTTCAAGATTTGAAATGCAGCAGCTGGGGATTCCCAATCGGCGAACATTTCCCCCAAGCCCGCGTACTCGGCGACGAGACGAAAAATATTGTAATCCGACAATGCTTGCCCGGGCGCTTTGCGAACTTTTTTCAGGACGCCTAAACGACGTTCGGAGTTGATGAACGTGCCTTCCTTTTCCCCCCATGCAGCCGCCGGCAGTAATAGGTCGGCTCGCACCGCGGTTTCCGTCGAGTGGTACATGTCTTGGACGACGAGGAAATCTAGGTTGCCGATTAGCTCCGAGAAAGCGTTTTGGTCAATCCAACTGTGAGCCGGGTTCGTCGCAATTACCCATAAGGCTTTGATTTGCCCGTCACGTATGCCGTCGATGATTTCGTTGTATGCCCAACCGGAATCGGTCGGAATTCGAGATTCGTCGATGTCGAGGATCTCGGCGACTTTTGCTCGGTCTATTGGTGAAGCAAAGTCGTGCCCGCCGAGCAAACTTGTGGTATTCGAGAACAAACGCGACCCCATCGCGTTACATTGGCCGGTGATGGAATTCGCCCCGGTCCCCGGACGACCGATATTGCCCGTGATCAACGCTAGATTGATAATCGCCTGCGCGGTTCGTGTCCCCTGGTAGCTTTGGTTGACTCCCATCGTCCACCAGAACGACACGCGTTCGCGCGCGTGAATCCGTTCGGCGAAGGTTTCGATCTGCTTGGCGGTGAGACCGGTTTCCGTGGTTACGCGTTCGAGGGTGAAGCTTTGGAGAAACTCTCGATATTCCTCGAAGCCATTGGTGTGTCGTTCGACAAACTCCGCGTCGTACCATCCGCGTTCGATCAGAATTCGCGTGATTCCATAGAGAAGTGACTGATCGCTCTTGGGAAGCACAGGCAGATGAAGCGTTGCGTTCATCGCTGTTTCTGTCCGCCGAGGATCGAGCACAATGATGTCTGGGTTGCGGCGGTTCCGCATGACCCGTTCCCACATGATCGGGTGTGCCAAGCAGGGATTCGCCCCGACGAACACCAGACAATCCGACTCTTCGAAATCGGCATAAGTGAACGGTGGTGCGTCAAATCCGAATGACTGTTTGTAGGCTGTTGCAGCCGTCGCCATGCATTGCCGAGTATTGCCGTCGCCATGTCGAATGCCGAGACCAAATTTTGCGACTGCCCCTAACAATGCCATCTCTTCGGTCGCAATTTGACCGGTGCTAAGAAACGCAACGGAATCGGGACCGTGCTCTTTCTGTACGTCGCGAATTCGCTCGACCATTATGGTCATTGCAGTGTCCCAATTAGTCTCCTGCAACGTGCCGGACGCATCTTTCAAGAGTGGCACTGTGGCACGGTCCGGTGCATCCAATGCGGTCAATGCTTCCCACCCTTTGGGACACGCCATTCCCAAGTTCACCGGATATTCTGTCGATGGCGTAAGGCTGACCGCTTCAGACTCTTTCAACAGAATCCTCAGCCCGCAGCCGGTGGAACAGTACCCGCAGACCATCGTTGTGACGTGCTCGGGAACGAACCCCTTCGGCGTTTGCCCCAATCCGAATTGACCGGGTTCGCGGAGTAACTCACTGGTGAGTGGGCCGCTCCGGGCATGCACGAGCGATCGAAATGGCCCCATCCATTTGAGCGAGTCGGCAAGTTTCGGCGCGTGTTTGCTGACACGTTTCTTCGTTTCAGTGACGATTGGAAGACGATCGATTCCGCTCACGGCGTCATTCCTCCCGGCATCTTATGTCGCACAACTGCTGTGAAGAACAAGTAACGTTCCGCCAACTCTGCGACGACTGCAAATCCAAGCGCGATGATGGACAGAACGAGAAGAGTCCCTGCATGCGGAGCACCGAAAACAAGAAACAGCGGCAAAACGACAGTACCGACTAGACCCGCAACGAAACGCAGTACCGTTACCGGGCGAAGTTCACCAGACAGCAGAATTGCAGACCTTTTGGCGGGTGTAAATTCCGTGTCTCGCAGTGATACGAATGCGAGTCCGTCGATCAGAAGTTTGAGCAATCCCGCACCGACGACCACCCATAGCAGCGGCTGAATTCGTGCATGGACCGACTCACCGTAAGCCACGATCATGGAAGCGACCGAGGCCAAGGCCCCGAGCGTCATTCCCGTCAGCACAAACTTTGGTAGCGTTCGAGAAAGGTGCCAAAATGGTCGCCGAACAACGTGATAGATCATCGCCGAACAAAACACGCCGACGAGCCCAGACAGACAAACGACCAAACCTAACCACGTGGAAAGATTCAAATCTGTGTCTAAGACCCCCGGTGGCATCCACAAGCTTGCGACATACAGCAATGCCGATCCGGCGAATATCCCGAATGCTAAAATCTCACGACTTAACCACGAATGACGCAGGCCGATCATTGCTCGAAATGCATATTGCGGACGCCCCAAGTGCAACGTACTTGCTCCGATGGCGATCAATCCGCAAATCAGTGCAAAGCTAGCGGGTCCAGGTGATGCCGATGCAACAGGATTCAGCCATTCCATCCAGAACGCACCGACTGAAAGCTGCGTCAACACGAGCATGATAACCAAGGCCCAGTGCGCATGCTCCGGCTGAACGGTATACAGATCACCGGGGACAAGTCTGTCGGATGAACCACGCTGGGAACGGAACCGTGTCGTGGGAAGCGTATAGTCGGGATTCGGTGCCCCAGTGAGGAACTTGCCCGCACTCGCAGCTTGCTGGACCTCAGCGACCTTCACGATCTGGATCTGAATCGCTTCGTGGGGACAGGACTGCACGCACGCGGGCGCCTCACCATCGGCGAGTCGGTCGGAACACATGTCGCACTTGCGAACAATGCCGAGTTCCGCGTTGTACCTGGGAACGTCGTAAGGACAAGCCAACGTACAATATTGACAGCCGAAGCACTGATCATCGAGGTGCTTCACAATCCCCGTGATGGGATCTTTTTCGTATGCGTCAACGGGACAACCGTTCGCACAAGCTGGATCAAGACAGTGATGACATGCCGTCGTGACATGCTGAAGCACGGGTAAATCGGGTTTTCCGCCGATCAGTAGACCAACGTCACGCCACGCTTCGCCGTCATCGAGCCCGTTCAGACGATGACATGCGGTCACACAGGCTTTGCAACCTGAACAGCGATCGAGGTCGACATCGAACGCGTATTGTTCTCCGTCACCGGGTGGCGAAGCGGGTAAGAGCGAACGATAGTACTTGGCTTGCGAGGGAACACTCGAATCGCATTGCTGAGAGAAATACTCGACCGCGGTCAACTCGTTTTGCTCGGCAAGAAGTTGCTCGAGCAAACTGGGCCCGCCCGTTGCCTCCGGTGTTTCTGTTAGCAAATTGTTCGTGTTGGAATCCAAGTGCCGCACCAAGCCTGATCGGACAAAGGGTCCATCCGAATCAACCGATTCGGAACCGACGTCCTTTTCGTATCTAGTTCATGCCTGGGAACTTGCGACTGCATTTTGAATGCCAATCGTGAGGCGGCCGAGATTCCTCCGTCTATATTGGACGCAAAGGTCGAATTTAAACGCTACGGAAATCAGTGGTTAAAACAATTGAATTTCGTGACTGCAGAGGGAGCTATCGTCTCGGAATGTCCTGCATTCGTGCGACTGGAATGGGCACCCTGCGAAATTCCTAAGCAAGAAGGCCGCCTACCCAGATAGGTAGACGGCCTTGAAGTCGTATCAGGTTTCCACGTCGCGTGAACTCAAGGTTAGTAACGGACGTTGGACTGAATGAAGAACTGACGGGCGTCGTTTCGTGGCAGCACGGCATCGACGTAATCGCCGTAATAGAATTCCGAGTACTGCAACTGAAACGCCAAGTTCTGGTTATAGACGTAGTTCACAAGGACATCCATTTCCTGTCCGATGTCACTTTCACCGACCGGCCGACCGAGTGGAACTTGGGCCACGTTGTAGAGAACGTCGGCGTCACTTGCCAAGTCAAACCAATGGTACGCGAAAAGGAGATTCACCTTCTTGTGCGGCTGGATCGAAGCCTGCAAGCTGTAGTCCACCAAGTTCGGACCGCCGAGGTTGTCGATCAGACCCCAATAGGCGTGACCCAGTGGGAAATACGGCACGAAGGTGTTGTTCTTGTTGTCGTTCGGATCCGCATCCCCTGAGCCATACCAGAACAAACCGGTAAAGGTCGGTTTCCAGGGCATATCGGTGAAGACGTAATCCAGTTTGCTCGTTCCGAACCCGGCTTGCACGTCTTCGCCGAATTCGTCGTCGCCGAACTGATAACCGCCTTCGTTGTCCCATTTCCAAGCTCCCGGTCCCATAGCTTGTGAACCGGCCCAACGCATACCGATCAAATGACGATTGCCATCCGGGAATCGGGCGGGACGTGCGGCTTCGTCGTCTTCATTCAGCCACATCCAGTAGAAGTCGAACGTGTTGTCCTCGTACCCGGAGTACGTGGCATAGACCGACTGAAACGTTCGGCTTTGGTCGGGAGAATCGGGAGCATTGTCGAATTGCTCGACGGTCCCGTGCCCGGTCGCCGCATTCACAGGACGCACGGTGAAGGCGTCGATTTTCCAATCGCCGAGTTTCGTAAACGCTTTGAAACCTTCGAAGTTCCGGCGGGTATTGGCGTAATCCAAGGGCGAGATCAATCGTTGAGAACCGTAGAGAAGCTCTTGCCGTCCGTAACGGAACCAGATCGGTTGGCCATCATACGAACCCAAATTGATGTCTACAAAGGCGTTTTGCACGTCCCAACGGTTGACGTCAATTGGCGTCGGCGGCAACTCCTCGCCGAACTGTGACGCATCAATGCCTTCAAAGTACACGCGGAACATATCGCCGGCTTTGACATCGACATACTGACGCCAACGCTGCAAGTTGTACGAACTCAAGCCGGGACCACCGGGAACCAATCGGTTCCGCTCATCATGGTAGCGGTGACGAAATTCGCCGCCGATCGAGATGGTCCAGTCGTCGTCACCACATGTGAACAGAGGGACGTCTTTCCAGTTTTCGCCAATCAGATATGGTGCACCGGGCTTGTTCTTGTAACTAAAATTGTTGTCGAAGAAGAGCCCCTTCCAAGGCTGCACCGTACCACTCGGTTTCGGTGCATTCGCATTCGCGGGAACCGATTGCTGCGGGTATTGGGCGACTGGCGTCGAATTGATCGAAGTCGCCGAATCTTCCATCGAGCCTTGTTCATCCGCAAGAACTTGATCGTCCGCTGTGACCGATTCCTCGGTCTCTGGCAAACCTGGTGCTGGCGGGACCTCTGCGTAGGCAACCACTCCTCCGCTTAGCGTCGCTGCGACGCCGAGGAGCCAATGTCGCATGGGCATACTGACCTCCTGTCAGAACCGACATTCATCTGGTGTCGGCAACAGATTTTAGAATGAGTAAGAATTTGCGGAGGGTAGGAAGCGTCCGGAGACACCGCAAAACACATCGACACCAAAGCGGAATAGATCTCACGAAAAGCAGTCAGAAGGACTGGAATTCAGACTGTCTCACTACGCAAGGAAGTCAAAATCGACATAACCGGACCAACACTGCTAGCCCGTCTTCCCGACGTGATCCGACTCTTTTCTGAATCGTAACTTCAGGCCGATTGATATTTGGACAAAAAGGTCCGCATCTGCCCAACAAGTATGCAGCGGTGACAGTTTTCCCGGCACAAACTGCGAACAAATGAGGACGTCGAATCCGTAATTCAAGCGGTTTCGCAGTATCTCCGCAGCTTGGCACACTGATTGCGAACAGTGACTGCGTTGTCACCCCAAGCGTCTCGAAATTCACGTTCAAACTGGTGTTCTCGATGGAACGATCAGTTGTGCTCTGGTTGGGTGTTTGGAGTTAATTCGCTCGAATCGACATCGAGGTGAACACTGATGAGTAGCCGCGTCCCGATGGATAGTATTCCCCTCGAAGATTTCACAGTCGAGCAACGCAAGTATCTTGCAGATCTATTGCAGCAACTCGATTTGACGGCCGTTTTCAGTCCTCCGGCGACTTCGGACGCGAGCCCGCCGAGCGTCTTCGGCACGCCTTACGAGGATTTATGCACTCAGGAACGGATCAAGCTCGAAACGCCACCGTTCGAGCTTTGGCCAAAGATGCAGCAAATCGCTGATGAGGCCAAGATGCCGGAAGGCGGTGACGTCTTCAACATCAAGCACAACGGTCTATTTAATGTGCAGCCCGCTCAACCGGGGTTCATGTGTCGCTTGCGAATCCCCGCCTGCAAACTTACCGCCGACCAGTTTGCCGGACTTGCGACGATGGCAGACGAACTCGCAGGCGGGTACAGCCACGTAACCACACGCGGCAACCTCCAACTGCGAGAAATCCCACCGCAGAACATTATTCGATTGTTAGAGAACCTCTACGATCTCGGACTGACATGCAAAGGCTCGGGTGCCGACAGTGTCCGCAATATCACATGCAACCCGACCGCCAGCTTCGATCCGCAGGAACTGATCGACCTCAGTCCCTACGCGATTCGGTTGCATCACCATATTCTCAACACACCATCGCTGCACGGAATCCCCCGGAAGTTCAACATCGCGTTTGACGGGGGCGGTATCATCTCGTCAGTCGCGGATACGAATGATATTGGCTTTTACGCTTACAAGCTAACAGACGAATATCTCCAAAATCATCCTGAGATTGCGAAGGTCGCGCCGGATGGCATCGTCTGTCGTATTGTCCTCGGCGGAATCACCGGACACACCGATTTTGCCAAGTCCAGCGGGTTTGCCTGTACACCCTCGCAGACCCGTGATGTCTCGATTGCGATGCTGCGAGTCTTCATTGAGAACGGTGATCGCACGAACCGCAAGAAGGCCCGACTGAAATACATCCTCGACGATTGGGGACACGAGAAATTCACTCTTGCTTGCGAAGAGCGAATGCCTTTCGATTTGCTCAGGCTTCCGAAAGACGCCACCGAGCCCCGTGGAACAATCGACCGACAAGCACATATCGGCGTGCATCCCCAGGTTGAACCGGGACAGAATTACGTGGGGATTGCATTGCCAGTAGGGAAACTCACGGTCGCTCAGATGCGGGGACTGGCACAGATCGCCAAGACTTACGGAAACAACGACGTCCGCTTGACCGTCTGGCAAAACGTACTAATCCCCTACGTCAGCGACTCCGACATCCCGGCAGTGACCGATGCCGTCCGCGAACTCGGGCTGGACGTTCGGGCTTCGTCCTTCGCCACCGGAGTCATCGCATGTACCGGTCGTTTCGCTTGCCAGTATGCCTCAAGTCACACGAAAGAACACGGTTGGGCGGCCGTTCAATATCTGCAGGAACGGTTTGAACTCGATCAACCAATCAACATTCACCTCACCGGTTGCGTCAATAGCTGTGCTCAGCACTATATTGGTGACATCGGTTTACTAGGCGCTTCGACGGAAGACGGACGCGAAGCGTATCAAGTCTTCATTGGTGGAGGCAGCGATCACGATCAGGGGATCGGTCGATATCTATGCGGGCCGGTTGCATTTGACGAATTGAATCACTTTTTGACAGGCATGATCGGCACGTATCTGCAGCTCCGCACGAATGGAGAAACGTTTCTCCAATTCACACGACGTCACGACGATGAAGAACTCCGCGACCTGTTTCTCTCCGACCAAGCCGCCGAACTCGGTCGGAACACCGCCCCAATGGCGGGGGTCAATCAAGAAGTATCAACAAGTCTGTAAATCCTCGTCTGTAGACTCAAAATCATAACGTTTCCTAGTCCGTGATAATTCGACGATCAAGATTTCTTCGCGACTCACACCGGCTAAGAAAATCGGTTTACCGTCAAGTTCGAAACCAAGTTTGGGTGAGACTGTCGCTCTGATTTGTCCGGCGAAAATTGTTCCAACGAAGGTGGAATTGAAATGAGCGTATCCACACTCCCTGTTGATGCTCCGTTTTCTGGGGAACAACGGCAATTCGTCGAAGGTTTTCTCTCGGCACTGAAGTCGGTGCAGTCCGCTCAGAAGTCCTCGCAGGCTGCGACTGACACACCGGGAGCCGCTCTGACGATTCTCTACGGTTCGCAATCCGGGAACTGTGAAGCCCTTTCGAAAGACGTTCGCAAGGCCGCCCGCAATCGTGGTTTTGGTCCTGATGTCTTGGCCTTAGACAGTCTCGATTTCGAGCAACTCAGCGAAATCAAACATTTGCTCATTCTATGTTCGACGTTTGGTGAAGGTGATCCACCGGACAACGCCAAGAAGTTTACCGACTTCATCATGAGCGAGAACGCGCCGTCCTTACCAAATCTACACTATAGTGTGTGTGCATTGGGCGACCGCAGTTATACATTCTTCTGCAAGGCCGGGATCGACATCGACGAGCGACTTGCCGAACTCGGTGCGACACGCTTGGCGGAGCGTGTCGACTGTGATGTCGACTACGATGACGACTTTGCGACCTGGAAAGAAAATGTTTTCGCCGCGGAATCGATGATCGAGGTTGCCGAGGCGGCCGGCGGGCAGATTCTCGATGTCGATGAAGCCGAAACCGCGACGGAAACGACTCCCGGCAACTGGTCCAAGCAGAACCCGTTTCCTGCGACTCTTCTTAAGGTGCAGACTCTCAGTGGCGAGGATTCGGCAAAAGAAGTCAATCATGTCGAGATCAGTCTGGCTGGCTCCAAAATGGAGTACGAGGTTGGCGATGCCCTGGGGTTATGGCCGGTGAACTGCGGCGAGCAAGTCGAAGCCATATTGACAGCTGGTCACTTCACCGGGGAGGAAATCGTCAAGTTCAAAGGGCAGGACATTCCCTTACGAGCCGCATTGTTGACGAAGGTCGACTTATGTGTGCTCACCCCCGTCGTCCGACAAAACTTAGACCTGCCTATCGAGGATGACTGGCTTCGCGATCGACACTTGATCGATCTGCTCATCGAGTTCGCCCCCCACGTCGATCCCCAAGCTCTGATCGACTCGTTACGACCATTGATGCCACGGCTATATTCCATCGCATCCAGTCCGAAGGCCCACCCCGAGCAAGTGCATCTCACTGTCGGTGCAGTGCGGTATGAAGCCCATGGACGGTTGCGGAAAGGTGTCGCATCGACCTTCCTGGCCGATCGCGTTTCCCCCGGTGGAACTGTGGGCGTATTCTTACAGAAGTCGGCCCACTTCCGCCTTCCTGCCGATTTGACCAAGCCGGTGATCATGGTAGGACCAGGAACCGGAATCGCTCCATTCCGGGCATTCCTCGAAGAACGCTTTGCCACTCGGGCCACCGGGAAGAACTGGTTGTTCTTCGGCGATCAACACGAAGCTTCGGACTTTCTCTACCGCGATTGGCTACAAACGTTTCTCGACAACAAATGCCTAGACCGTTTAGACCTAGCGTGGTCACGCGACGGAGACGAGAAGGTTTACGTCCAGCATAAGATGCTCGCGGCGGGTGCGGAGTTGTTCCGGTGGCTCGAAGAGGGGGCTCACTTTTACGTATGTGGCGATGCCAAGCGTATGGCACACGATGTCGACGCCGCTCTGAAGCAAGTCGTGTCCGAGCACGGCAAGATGTCCGCAGCGGAAGCCGCCGCCTACGTTACGAAACTAGCGGAAAACCATCGCTATCAACGAGATGTGTATTAAGTCTTACGTGGTGAAATTTACGGACGTTCGTCCACAATCACAACGTGTTTCGGGAACCGGATCCGATTCAGGTCAATGATCTTTGCATCGACGACCAACTCGAGATCGACACGCGCCCGATTGTAGAATCCCACCCCGTTCTCGCCAGGAGTTCCAGGCTTCCACTTCATCCGACCATCCTTCTCATCAAGATAGGAAACGACGTATTCTGGCAAACTGCCATCTTCGCGGAATACATATTTCGGCCAAGGGGCGGTCGCCTGAATGAGTTGCCCTGATTTGACCAATTCTTGATGACGCTGTTCCAACTCTTCGGTTGCCAGCCCCAACTGGGGATTCAACGCCCACCCCTCCAACGGTGCATAAATACGAACGGCGGGCTTGTCGTTTTTTAGCAAGTCGCCCCATGAGGGGTGCTGTGGTTGCCCTTTGACCAACAGTCGAACACGAGAGCCCGGCGTCGTCTGTTTCAGCAGCAAAGGCCATATCTTCTCGAAGTCCGCACGCGTCTCCATCGGGATCGTGTAGATGTTCTCTTGAATTCCTGTCCCCACACCCAATGTCGTCGCTTTCGCACGAAACGGCTCTAACTCCGCCGGCCAGTTCTTCGGCCAAGCACCGGTGTTCTGCGTAAAGACCGCCGCCTTCGTCGAGTTACTTGAGTACAAGAAGAACGCCGCAAGAATTAGAATCGCCGAGCAATGTTTCATCACGTTCTCCCGGAAAGTCAACGGAAACATAGAAACCTGACGCAGAACATCGCAACAAGTTCCCGGAACTCGCAGATTCTCGCCAACGCGAGACTGCAGGTACACGCACGAGGGAATCATCGTGACACTCTCATGATGCTTCGCTACCCGCGAACCACACCGATTCCCGCGTGTCCGACGAATATCCTGAGCACTGAACGTTACCCAACCCGAGCATACATCATGGGCAAAGTCCACGAGTTTATCACCGAACCACTAGCCGATTGGCTGCGAAAGCAGCACATTTTCTTCGTGGCCACCGCACCTGCGAGCACAAATGGATTCGTCAACTGTTCCCCGAAGGGCGGAGACGCGTTTCGTATCCTCGGCAATCGCGAAGTTGCCTTCCAAGACCTAACTGGCAGCGGAGTCGAGACCATCGCTCACCTTCGCGAGAATGGACGGATCGTGCTGATGTTCTGCGCGTTTGACGGACCACCTCAGATCGTGCGGCTACATGGTACCGGCACCTTGCTCACGCCGGAGCAGACGCAATACGCCACCTTGATCGACAAATTTCCTGCAAACGTCGGCACCCGTGCCATCATCCACATCCAAGTTCACCGGGTATCAAGTTCCTGCGGATACGCCGTCCCCCGCTTCGAATATCAAGAGGACCGAGACGTCCTCGACAAATGGGCCATCAACAAAGGCACTGAACAACTACAAGTCTATCGCACCAACAAAAACACCCAAAGCATCAACGGCCTACCAGCCCTCGATCCAGAAACCGCTAAGAACGAACTAAACAAACAGTAAGTTCCTAGATCAAGTCACACCCCAGTCAAACCGCTTAACTGCAGAGAACATCTCCGCCAGGAAGACGAAAAACGAGCTCCGCCAATTTGAATCCGCACCCCTTGAGTTCTCCCAACTAACCCGCTAACCTACACCAACCCGATCCCTTGGCGCAGTTGGCTAGCGCGCTTCCTTCACACGGAAGAGGTCACTGGTTCGAGTCCAGTAGGGATCATTCGATTTAACTCTGGCCGAACTAAAGACTTGTGTACCTGCCGGGAATTGGCAGTGTGGCCTGAAAACCTGAACGAAATCCGGTACATACCGGATTCAGCTTTTCAGAAGTCCGCACCATGCCAAATAAGCCCCGACTCCCGAAGTACCGCAAGCACAAACCGAGTGGTCAAGCAGTGGTCACGATTTCGGGTCGAGATTTCTATCTCGGGCCGCACAACTCGAAAGCCAGCATCACCGAATATGACCGGCTGATTGCCGAATGGCTCGCTGCGGGCCGGAGAATCCCCCAGTCCGATGAAATCACTCTCACAGTCAACGAATTGATCGTCGCCTACTGGGAGCATTGCCAAGCCCACTATCGCAAGGCTGGGCAACCGACGAGCATGATCCCCAAGATCAAGGCCGCTCTTGGTCCCGTCCGAACTCTCTACGGGCGAAAGTTCGCCACCGACTTCGGACCTTTGGCGTTGAAGGCCTGCCGACAGACGATGGTCGATGACGGACAAACACGGGGCACGATCAATGCCTATGTGGGTTGCATCTGCAAAATGTTCAAATGGGGCGGGGAAAACGAACTGGTTCCCGCGTCCATCTATCACGGACTCCAAACCGTCTCCGGACTCCAAAAAGGCCGATCCGAAGTCCCAGAGGGCGACGGCGTGACGCCCGTTGCCGATTCCCTTGTCGATGCCGTGCGGCCGTTCGTCTCTCGGCAAGTTTGGGCGATGATCGAATTGCAACGGCTGTGCGGCATGCGGCCGGGAGAGGTCGTCAACATGCGAACGATCGACATCGACCGAACCGGGCCGGTGTGGATCTACGTTCCGGAGTCCCACAAGACGGAGCATCACGGCCGCGGTCGGGAGATTTATATCGGTCCGCAGGGACAAGCGATTCTCGCGGATTTTCTGAAAGCCGATCAGCAAGCGTATCTGTTTTCGCCATCGGAGGCGGAAGAGGAACGCCGGATCGAACAACGCCAGAACCGAAAGTCTTCAGTTCCACCGAGCCAACGAAACCGTCGCGGTGGGGCGAGAGTTCGGAAGCCGACCGAAAGCTACCGCCCGGACTCCTACCGGCGTGCGATCGTGCGGGCCTGCGAGCTCGCCTTCGACATGCCCGACGATCTGCGACGGCTGCCCGCGGGACTTCCCACCGATGAGAAGGAACGTCGGCGAAAACTCGCTGCGGATTGGCGAGCGGCGAATTGTTGGAGTCCGAACCAACTCCGACACAACGCCGCGACGAAGGCCCGCAAGCACGGAGGATTGGAACTCTCGCAACTGATCTGCGGACACGCGAACGCAGACGTGACCCAAATCTACGCTGAACGTGACCGAGCCCGAGCGGTGGAATACATGGGCCAGTTCGGGTGAATTGTGAGCATGATTTGATAGAGTGAATACGCGGCTAGTTGGCGACTGATCATCGCCGGCGAACCCCGGAACGGTCCTGTACCGGCTGCCGCGTTTTCTTTGTATTTACAGGACGCCACTTTTCAGGACAGTGGCCAATGGTAGAAGGCAAATCGCCAACCCATGTGCAGAGCAATGCGGCTGAACCTTTCGCCGCCGTGAACGCAGAAATTTCGACATTTGGGAAGCATCTCGACCGCATACACAATGTGGTCGTATCGCCCGTGGTCCTCGAATCCCGGGAATTCTTGAAGGCGTCCATCCTGCAATGCACCAAAGAGATTGTTCACCTCTACCAACACGTTGACGCCGCAGGCGGAGCCGTCGCTTTTGTCAATTCGCTTATCTTCGCCGCCCGAAAATCTGCGGGAGTCGAATATCCAGGCGGTGAATCCGATCACCTGAAAGTGTGGGCGGACGCAGAAAGATTGATCGACGGAATTTCCGATCGGCTTAGCCATGTTGAGGACGCAGAAGAGTTAGAAGTTCCAGAACGGCTTCGTGACTGGTTCGACTATCGATTTCGGATCCGGAGCTTCGATGAAGCCTTCGTCGAATCGCATTGGGAAGAGATAGCACGAGCGATCTTTGAATGGATAAGCCGTTGGGGGTTCGAGGGTGACCAATCTTGGAATTTGAAAATTGAGTCGTCGCTAGTAGATCGATACCTCAAAGAAGGCGAACGCAAGCCAGTCAGATCCCAGCCTGAGAAGCTTATCCTTTCACAATTACAGCGTGAAATCCTCGCCGAATTAGAAGGGCGGGCGTTAACAGCGGACCGGCTGCAAACACGACTTGATGTCGGAAGCCGAGATACGCTCTACGGGGGCAGAGATCGTCGTGGCGGTCTGAATCAACTCATGGACTACGGGCTGATCGAAAACGACCGAAAAGTTGGCGGTTACTTCAGGCCGGATTCGCCCCCCACACTTTAGCTAGCGGACTAAAAGCGTACTAAAAGAGTACTGAAGTCGTACTGAATTAATTTCGATCCCATCATAGGATCCCCCGCAGTTGCATTCTTTGAATCCATTGCGGGGGAACCTGATGGTCGATCTACATCAACCACGTTACACGCTCAACGAAATCGGCAATCTGTGCAAAGTCCACGTTTCCACCGTGTGGCGGTG
This sequence comes from Thalassoroseus sp., assembly GCF_984380535.1. Taxonomy (NCBI): domain Bacteria; kingdom Pseudomonadati; phylum Planctomycetota; class Planctomycetia; order Planctomycetales; family Planctomycetaceae; genus Thalassoroseus; species Thalassoroseus sp. Next base: position 1,343 of record NZ_CFHRBF010000003.1, on the reverse strand, counting down.
GTGCCTGAATGGGGTTCGGGGCCGGAAGCTGCGGAGCGTGATCATCGCCGGCCGCCGGTACGTGATGAAGGATGACTTCGACGATTTTATTGCCGGGATGAATGAGCCGACCGGCCCGAAGTCGACGCCGTCCAAGCGGGCCGAGAAGCGATCGTCCGCGGCTGAAAAGAAGCTCGACGAAATCGGCATCGGCTGAACCGTCTACGAAAAAATCCGCAGGCGTGTTGCGTGACCTGCGGACTCCCGATCCCACCCAATGAAGGATCACTCTACGTATGGTCAAAAAGCGAGGTGGCAAAGTCAAGCCGAAGACTGAGCCCGCCCTGTTCGAAACCGAAAAACCGAAAGATGATCGGGAAAAACGGCGGACGATTCTTGAAGAGATCAGACTGCCGAAAAGCCATCGCGTGGGGGTATCGCCCGCAATGCCTGACGGCAAGCGGTCGGTCAGCGGGGCTGTGATGGTTGCAGTACTGCAACGCATCGATCGTCACGCTGGCAAGAATGGACTTGCCATCCCATCGATTGACTTGATGGCTGAAGTTATTCGAGTCGACCCGCGAACAGTGCGAACCGCAATCGCTGCCCTACGCGAGTTGGATCTGCTCATCGTTGAGGAAAGGTACGTCGTTGAGGAACGGTACAAAGGCTCACGGATGTCCAACAGCTACAAGATTGTTTGGTCAAACCTCTATGACTATTTGCCACAAAAGAACGAAGAACCGGGCGGGCATGAAGCCACCCCCTCCCGGGCATCAGGCCACGGGGGGGCGGACTTGAAGCCAGGAGGGGGAGGGCATCAGACCCTACATAACCGGAAAGATGAACCGGAAAGAGAAACCGAAAATAAGAACCCCTCTCCATCAAGGCCCGCTCCGGCATCGGAACCGACTTGGAAGGATGTAGAGAGGGAATTATCTAGGCTTGGAGTCAAAGCCACATACTCGGCCGTCGATGGTGCGAAAGAAAGCGGCTGCAAACCAGCTGACGTTTTGGACTCGCTAGCGGGGTGTGATGGGGAAGAACCGAGAGAGATTTATCTCTTCGTAAAAGACCTCCAACCAGAAGGATCGGCCCGCACGGCACTAAGTGGGTCGACTTCTAAGGCACTGGACATGTCACCTGCGAATATCGAAGGACTCATTCGAAATGTTTCATCAAGCGATGAGGGCAAATGGTTATTTCGGCTGTGGCGTGAGGGTGGAGCCAAAGACCCAATAGCTTTCCTCGACCGGTTCGGAGAGAGGCTTGAACGTTTACGAAGTCAACATACTGTTCGATGAAATGACCATGAACCTGGACGGTTCATGGTCACGTGTGATTACTTTTGGGATTGGGTCATG